>NZ_JAGGRD010000009.1:0-303391 GCF_018613005.1 Paenibacillus sp. ISL-20 | reverse complement strand
AATTGTTAGACAGCCTGACGTACAGATCTGTGAGAGGCCCATGCAATTGCGCATGGGTCTACTCGATTTCCGTTCAAAAAGCGCTCCGTGCACGACTCGCTCCTTTCGATGGGGCAGTCCGGGCGACAATCCATCAACAAGGGAATTCTCGGAGGAATATAGGTGTTTCCCTAATAGGAACGAAAGAAGAGGCCACTCATAATTAAGTTATACGAAGGACGGCACATTGATTCCCCAATCATTGTCATTCAAGCAGAAGGAGTTGAACTGTCCTATGAAACGAAAGTCGGGGCTGAAGTTCTTCAAGAGGATGGAAAGCTATTCTGACAATTGGTCCGTTCTGGAGGAGAAAAGCAGGGAATGGGAAGATATGTACCGCAAGCGCTGGTCGCATGACAAAGTGGTACGGACGACGCATGGTGTGAACTGCACAGGCTCCTGCAGCTGGAAGGTTTTTGTGAAGAACGGGATCATCACTTGGGAAAACCAGCAGATTGATTATCCTTCTTGCGGGCCGGATATGCCGGAATTCGAACCGCGCGGATGCCCGCGTGGAGCTTCATTTTCCTGGTATGAATACAGTCCGCTGCGAGTGAAATACCCTTATATGCGCGGCCGGCTATGGCATATGTGGAAAGAGGCCTTAAGCCAACACAGCGATCCGATCGCCGCTTGGGCCAGCATCGTCGAAGATCCGGAGAAGTCCAAGTCCTATAAACAAGCGCGGGGTAAAGGCGGTCATGTCCGTGTGTCCTGGCAGGAGGCCACGAAGCTGATCTCCGCACAGCTCATTTATACGATCCGCCAATACGGGCCAGACCGGATTGCCGGGTTTACACCCATTCCGGCCATGTCGATGATCAGTTATGCTTCAGGGGCCAGATTTATTTCCCTGCTTGGGGGAGAAATGCTCAGCTTCTATGACTGGTATGCGGACTTGCCGCCGGCATCTCCACAAATCTGGGGAGAGCAGACGGATGTGCCGGAATCCAGCGATTGGTACAATGCCGGTTACCTTATTATGTGGGGCTCGAACGTGCCGTTAACGCGGACGCCGGACGCCCACTTCATGACGGAGGTGCGGTACAAAGGCACGAAGGTTGTGTCGGTCGCGCCGGACTATGCCGAGAACGTCAAGTTCGCGGACAACTGGCTGGCTCCGAATCCCGGAACCGATGCCGCAATTGCACAGGCCATGACGCATGTTATCTTAAAAGAATTCTATCATGAGCGTCAGGAACCGATGTTCCTGAATTATGCAAAACAATATACAGATATGCCTTTCCTCATTCTATTGGATGAGTTTGAGGGGGGATACAAGGCGGGACGCTTCCTGCGGGCAAGCGATCTGGGCGATACCACGCAGCATGCCGAGTGGAAGCCGGTGATTATCGACGAGAACACAAATGAAGTCACGGTTCCGAACGGCACGATGGGACAGCGCTGGGAGCAGGACAAGAAATGGAACCTGATCCTGGAGCGCGAGGACGGCTCGGTCATTGCGCCGGCGCTGTCTGTGGAGCCTCAGGGTGGGGAGCGGCAGACGATTTCCTTCCCGTTCTTCGACAACAACGCCAATGGCACCTTCGAACGCCATATTCCGGCGAAGACCATTCAGCTGGCGGACGGGACGCAGCGTCTGGTGGTAACGGTATACGATCTGATGCTGAGCCAGTATGGCATTGGACAGGCAGACAGCGGGCTGGATGCAGACGGATACAAGGATGCCGACTCCTTCTATACCCCGGCCTGGCAGGAAAAAATCACGGGTGTGAAGCCATCCATCGTGGTTCAGATTGCCCGGGAGTTTGCGCAGAATTCGCTGGAAACCGGCGGTCGATCGATGATCATCATGGGCGCCGGGATTAACCACTGGTTTAACAGTGACACGATCTACCGTTCCATTTTGAATCTGGTCATTCTAACGGCGTCCCAAGGCGTAAACGGCGGCGGCTGGGCGCATTACGTTGGCCAGGAAAAATGCCGCCCGATCGAGGGCTGGTCCACGGTTGCCTTCGCTAAAGACTGGCAGGGACCGCCGCGTCAGCAAAACGCGACATCGTTCTTTTATTTTGCGACCGACCAATGGAAGTACGAAGAAATGGGAGCCGATTCTCTGAAATCGCCAACGGGCGGGGAGATCCGTTACCAGCATCCGGCGGATTACAATGTGCTTGCCGCGAGACTTGGATGGCTTCCATCTTACCCGCAGTTCAACAAAAACAGCTTGAAGTTTGCGGAGGAAGCAGCGCAGCAGGGGAAAACCACCCATGAGGAAATTGTGAAGCATACGCTTGCGCAAATTATCTCTGGAGAGACCCGGTTTGCGGCAGAGGATCCGGGTGCGCCGGAAAACTATCCGCGTTCGCTGTTCGTATGGCGCTCGAATCTGATTTCAAGCTCCGCCAAGGGTCAGGAATATTTCATGAAGCATTTACTGGGCGCTTCTGACAGCCTGCTCTCGACGCCGAATGAAGAGGATAAGCCGGAAGAAATGGTCTGGCGCGAAGAAGTCGAAGGCAAGCTGGATCTGCTTGTTGCTTTGGACTTCCGGATGACATCAACTCCGATGTACGCAGATGTAGTCCTTCCTGCAGCAACCTGGTATGAGAAAACGGACTTGTCTTCAACCGATATGCATCCTTTTGTGCATCCGTTTAATCCGGCAGTGGATCCCCTCTGGGAATCCCGGTCGGACTGGGATATATACCGAACGATTGCCGAAGTCTTCTCAGACATGGCGAAGACCCATCTTCCGGGAATATATAAGGACCTGGTCACCACACCGCTCTCTCATGACTCCATAAGTGAGATCGCCCAGCCATACGGTGAAGTGAAGGATTGGCGCAAAGGGGAGATTGAGGCCGTACCTGGCAAAACGATGCCTAATCTGACAGTGGTTGAGCGGGACTATACTAAAATTCATGACAAATATATTACGCTCGGCCCGAACCTGGCTACTGGCAAAGTCGGAGCGCATGGCGTCAGCTTCTCGGTCGCCGACGAGTACGAAGAGCTGAAGCGTTTGAACGGAACTTATTACGATGACACGATCAAGAATGGCCTGCCCAAACTTCATACGGCACGAAATGCGGCGGATGCCATTTTGAATCTGTCTTCGGCCACGAATGGCAAGGTATCGCAGCGAGCCTGGGAATCAGCGGAGCAGGACACCGGCGTGCAATTGAAAGACATTTCCGCGGACCGCGCCGCAGAGCGCATCACGTTCCAGAGCATCACGGCCCAGCCGCGGGAAGTCATTCCGACGCCGGTATTCAGCGGATCGAACAAAATGGGCAGAAGATATTCCCCGTTCACAACGAATATTGAACGGCTCGTGCCGTTCCGTACGCTGACCGGCAGACAGCATTTTTATATCGATCACGAAATTTTCCTGCAGTTTGGAGAGGCGCTGCCGGTGTATAAACCGACACTTCCGCCAATGGTGTTCGGACCGCGCGACAAGCAGATTACCGGGGGGAAGGATACACTCGTGCTCCGATATCTGACGCCGCATGGCAAATGGAACATTCACAGCACCTATCAGGATAATCTGCACATGCTGACACTGTTCCGCGGAGGCCCGACGGTATGGATTAACAACGATGATGCAGCGGCTCACGACATTCAGGACAACGATTGGCTGGAAGTATACAACCGCAACGGCGTCGTCACCGCCCGCGCCGTCGTCAGCCACCGGATGCCGAAAGGCACGATGTACATGTATCACGCGCAGGATAAACACATCAACGTGCCGGGCTCGGAAATTACGAAGGATCGCGGCGGCAGCCACAACGCGCCGACGAGAATCCATGTGAAGCCGACCCAGATGGTTGGGGGCTATGCACAGCTCAGCTATGGATTTAACTACTACGGACCGATCGGCAACCAGCGGGATGTGTACGTGGCTGTCCGCAAAATGAAAGAGGTGGATTGGCTTGAAGATTAAGGCACAAGTCGCCATGGTCATGAATCTGGATAAATGCATTGGCTGCCATACGTGCAGCGTTACCTGCAAGAGCACCTGGACGAACCGTCCGGGTGCGGAATATATGTGGTTCAACAACGTGGAAACGAAGCCGGGTGTAGGCTATCCGATCCGCTGGGAAGACCAGGAGAAATACAAGGGAGGCTGGACACTGAAAAAGGGAAAGCTGCAGCTGAAATCCGGCAGCAAGCTGTCCAAAATCGCGCTCGGCAAAATCTTTTACAATCCGGATATGCCGGAAATGAAAGATTACTATGAGCCGTGGACTTATAACTATGAGCATCTAACGAATGCCGGAGAGAAGAAGCATCAGCCGGTGGCCCGTCCGAAATCGGCGGTAACCGGCGAGACGATGAATCTGGAATGGGGTCCGAACTGGGAAGACGATCTGGCGGGAGCCCATGTGACCGGCCCGAAGGATCCGAATATTGAAAAGATCGAGGAAGAAATCAAGTTCAACTTTGAGCAGGCATTCATGATGTATCTGCCTCGCCTGTGCGAGCATTGCCTGAACCCGAGCTGCGTAGCATCCTGTCCTTCCGGTGCCATGTACAAGCGGGATGAAGACGGCATCGTCCTGGTGGACCAGGAAGCCTGCCGCGGCTGGCGGTACTGCATGACAGGCTGTCCGTACAAAAAGGTGTATTTCAACTGGAAAACGAATAAAGCCGAGAAATGCACCTTCTGTTTTCCGAGAATTGAAGCCGGGCTGCCTACGGTATGCTCCGAAACCTGTACTGGACGTATCCGATACTTGGGCGTGCTGCTGTACGATGCTGACAAGGTACAGGAGGCAGCCTCCACGCCGGATGAGATGGATCTCTATCAGGCCCAGTGCGATCTGTTCCTGGATCCGCATGATCCGGCAGTGATTGAGCAGGCGCGCAAGGACGGATTAACCGAAGAATGGATCGAAGCTGCCCAAAACTCACCCGTTTATAAACTGGCCATTGAGTACAAGCTGGCCTTTCCGCTCCATCCGGAATACCGGACGCTGCCAATGGTTTGGTACGTACCACCGCTCAGTCCGATCATGAACTATTTTGAAGGCAGGGATTCGATCGAGAATCCGGACATGATTTTCCCGGCGATCGAAGAGATGCGTACACCGATTCAGTATCTCGCGAATCTGCTCACGGCAGGGGACACGGTTACGGTGAAGGAAGCCCTCCAAAAAATGGCGATGATGCGTTCTTATATGCGCGCGCAATCGTCAGGGACTGAGTTTGATGAGACGCGGCTAGAACGGGTTGGGTTGACCGCCCATCAAATGACGCAGATGTATCGGCTGCTCGCCATCGCTAAATACGATGACCGGTTTGTGGTCCCGACCTCACATAAAGAAAGCCATATGGATGTTTACCGTTCACAGGGCTCCGAAGGCTTTAGCGCAAGCTGCGGCGGCTGCGGTCCGGAAGGACTGCAGGGCAAAACGGGCAAAGAGCAGTACGAAGAAAACTTCTACGGGGGGATCTGGCGTGATTAATCTCGGAATGCTGCATGAGTATAAACATGTTTTCGGTTTTTTCGCTCAGCAGCTCACGTATCCGGAAAAGCTGGATTTCCATCCGTCGGTCATGGAGGAGTCGCTTGGCTCCTCAGACCCGGCCTATGAATCCGTCAGAACGTACTGGACGGCCATGCATGAATACAGCATAGAAGAGATTGAAGAGCTGTATGTCCAGACCTTCGACTTTCAGGCGAAATCTACATTGTACATGACCTTTTATAAATTTGAGGATGGCCGGGAACGTGGCCAGATGCTCGCCAAACTTAAAGAGACGTATGAGATGTTTGGCCTGGGCATCGAGGGGTCGGAATTATCAGATTATCTTCCGCTGATGTGCGAGTTTATATATGCGGCGAATTGGCAGGGTCGCGAGAAGGAAGTGGCAGCGAGCCTGGATTTGATGATGGCTGTAATGGAAGACGGCACTTATCATCTGCTAAAAGCTTTGGAGAAGTATAAGAGTCCGTATCTTTATCTCATTCAAGGTCTGCGTGAGACGTTCAAAGCATGTTTCAATCAGGAGGCGGCAGATCATGAGCATGGTTAATCAGTTTCTGTGGGTCATCTTTCCTTATATCTGCCTTGCTGTGTTTATTGTCGGTCATATTTACCGTTACCGTACAGACCAATTCAACTGGACGGCAAAATCCAGCGAGTTTATCGAGAAGAAACATCTCAAGCTGGGCAGTCTCATGTTTCATTTAGGCATCATACCGGTTATCGGGGGTCACGTCGCAGGCTTGGCCGTCCCTCAATCCTGGATGGAGTCGCTGGGCATCAGTGATCATATGTACCACATCGGGGCGGTGTATATCGGAAGCGCATTTGGCTTTCTAACCCTGGCAGGTATGGTATTGTTAACTGCCAGGCGGTTCACCATTCGAAATGTGCGAAAACTCAGCAGCGCTTCCGATATGATGGTTAATGTCCTCCTGCTGTTTATCGTATTTATGGGGATGTACAGCACGCTGGTTACGAACGCGGTACAGCCGGAATTCAATTATCGGGAGTCGGTATCCGTGTGGTTCCGTGGATTGTTTATGCTCCGTCCAGATGCTTCGTTGATGGTGAATGTGCCGCTGGCGTTTAAAATTCACATTTTGGCCGGATTTGGCATTTTTGGCTTATGGCCGTTTACCCGATTGGTGCATGTGTGGAGTGTTCCGTTGAATTATGTGGGTAGAAGATATATCCTGTATAGAAAGCACCGTAAATTTGAATCGTAGAGCGGAAGAAGGCTTTTTTGGCCTTCTTTTCTACGTCAGAGGAGTAATGGAAATGAAGAATCAGCCGATCTTTAACTACCAAAGTGAAATGGATAAGCTTCGTGCCCGGTTTCAATTCGATTTCGTGTCCATGGCATTGGTGCAGCCGGCTGAAGACCGATTTGTATTGACCTGGCAGTATGCCTCGGGAAATATAAATGAGAGATATAAGCGCATCGTTTTACATTCCGGCAAAGGCATCGCCGGCATGGTGTTTAAGACAGGAAAGCCGATGCTGATTCAAAACGTGAATGCTGATATTGAATCAAGGGACTTGTATAATTATCCAATTATTGTTGCCGAGCAGTTGAAAAGCCTTGGTGCAGTACCACTGTGGGAAGGCTCTCGCGTCAGGGGTGTTTTACTTGTGGGATATCGCAAGGAAAACGTGCTGGATCCAAAGTCCTTTGAATCGTTTCAGGAAGGAATAGGAACGGAATTTGGTGCTTTTTATGCCAAGGAGGTATCACGGCCTTGATTCAAATGACGGATGAGCATTTAAGCGAATTGCTTAGAAATATGTATCATAATAGCATGGAAGCCATTTTTTTTATTGACGAAAAGGGCAGCGTGGTGGCTATGAATCCAGCCGCAGAGAACATTCTTGACATTGAAGTGATCGAGAGGATGCAGTCTGGTGCGGATGGTTCCTTCTGCCAAACCTGCAAAGGGTACACCGATGAACAGGATCTCATAACCTGCTCCACATGCTATCTGGATTATCCGGATGGCGAGTTTTCGTCGTTCCAAGTCTATTTGAAGACACGCGGCGAAGGAATCGTTCCCTATGCGGCCAGTTACCATATCATCGATGAAGCTCGCGGCATCCGGGTGATGATGCTTCTCGACCTGACGAAGCAGCAGAAGACACAGGAAATGCTGCAGCGGACGAATATGCTGAAATATGTTATCAAGGCACAGGAGGACGAGCGCAAGCGGATATCCCGCGAACTTCATGATAGCGTGGCTCAAGAGCTATTGAGCTCACTGGTCGACCTGCGTGTCCTTAAATATATGAATGTGGGCGAGGATGTGCTCAAGAAACTGCGCCAGACCGAGGTGTCTTTAACCAGGCTTCTGGATGATATCCGGCATTTATCCGTTGAACTCAGACCGGCTTCATTAGATGATTTGGGGCTTGAGGCTGCATTCCGCTCCCATTTTAAATGGATTGGAAAGAACTACGGAGTGCTTGTTGAATTCTCTGCGGAGTTAGCGGCAGCCCGCTACGGCAGCGAGATTGAAACAGTTGTGTACCGGGTATGCCAGGAAGCGGTGCTGAATGCCATGAAATATTCAGGAACGGATGAGGTACATGTACGCTTATGTGAAGTGAATGGCTACCTTCAGTTAACCGTCCGGGACCGTGGAGTCGGGTTTAACAGGGTCATTGATGAAGCTAAGGGAACCGGACTGGGACTGTACGGGATGCGCGAACGCGCAGAGCTCGTCGGTGGTCAGTTTATTTTGCTGTCCGCTCCCGGTGAGGGTACAACGATTCAGCTTAACATTCCGCTTACGAATGGTGACGACAAGCCGGAGGTGATGGGTACATGAAAATTGTGATTGCGGATGATCATGCCGTGGTCCGCAGCGGATTTTCCATGATTCTGAATTACCAGGAAGATATGGAGGTCGTTGCGACGGCGGCAGACGGCATGGAGGCTTACACCATGGTGGCGAAGCACCGGCCGAATGTGCTGTTGATGGATTTAAGCATGCCTCCGGGCGAAAGCGGACTGATTGCAACCGGCAAGATCAGCAGTGAATTTCCAGACACGAAAATTCTGATTCTAACCATGTATGATGATGATGATTACCTGTTTCATGTTTTAAAAAACGGTGCTTCAGGTTACGTACTCAAAAATGCACCAGATGATGAATTAATCTCCGCTATCCGCATGGTGCATAAGGGAGGGACCTATATCCATCCCCAGATGGCTACTTCCCTGGTTCGGGAGTTTATTAAGAAAGATAGCGAGAGTGCGGACCAAGATCCGTTTAACAGTCTTTCCAAACGGGAGATTGAGATCCTGCCCCTGATCGCCAAGGGTTATGGCAATAAGGAGATTGCGGAAAAACTTTTTGTATCGGTCAAGACGGTGGAAGCGCACAAGGCCAAGATTATGGACAAGCTGAATTTGAAAAGCCGTCCGGAGTTAGTGGAATATGCATTGAAGAAAAAATTGCTGGATTTTTAGTCCTTACGTATATAAAAAGGGCGCAATAAAGGGTTGTTGCTTTAAGGAATAGGGAAGTTCCCCGGAGAGATTCAGGGAACTTCCCTATTAGCATTGTGAATAGGTGCACGTACAATAGGAGCTGGGGATCAATTGCCATTCATTATGCTTTAGAAAAGGTGATGGAAATGATCAAAAAGCTGCAGCTTCCGCTGCAAACAATGAATCTGGTGCTTGGCTTTATGGTATGGGTCATCATCTCCGCGCTCTTGCCGTTTATTCGAGAAGATATCTCCATTCCGGCAGACCGCCTCGCTATTCTGACGGCAATTCCGGTGGTGCTGGGTTCGGTCCTCCGGATTCCGCTTGGCTATTACGCCAATGTCGTGGGAGCACGAATTGTTTTTATCGTCAGCTTTATCCTGCTGCTGTTTCCGGTTTATTTTATCAGCTCGGCTTCATCCTTTACGCATTTGGTTATCGGTGGCTTGTTTCTGGGGATCGGGGGAGCCGTGTTCTCGGTCGGTGTGACCTCATTGCCTAAATACTATGCGAAAGAAAAGCTGGGGCTCGTTAATGGGATTTACGGGATGGGCAATATTGGCACCGCCATTACCACGTTTGCTGCACCGGTCATCGCGACTCAGATCGGATGGTCCAAAACCGTCCAGCTGTATTTGGTTCTGCTGCTGATATTTGCCGTGCTAAATGCACTCTTAGGTGACCGTAAAGAAATTAAGGTGAAAACACCGATTATGGAACAGATCAAGGGTGTATATAAAAATGAAAAACTGTGGTTTTTCTCTCTTTTTTATTTCATTACATTCGGTTCGTTCGTAGCCTTTACGGTGTACTTGCCGAACTTCCTGGTTACCCATTTCGAGCTTGCGAAGGTAGACGCCGGGATGCGGACGGCAGGGTTCATTTTGGTAGCCACTTTACTACGTCCTGTAGGCGGCTGGCTTGCAGATAAATTTAAACCGCTATTCTTATTAATGGGCGTATTCTTAGGGCTCACGGCTGCGGCCATCCTGTTGGCATTCTCTCCGTCCATTGGTTTGTATACGGCCGGTTGCTTAACCATTGCCGTTGGTGCCGGTCTCGGAAACGGGGTTATTTTCAAACTCGTGCCCCTTTATTTCAACAAGCAGGCGGGCATTGTGAACGGTATTGTGTCCATGATGGGCGGCCTTGGCGGATTCTTCCCGCCGCTGATGCTTTCCTTCATCCATTCGGCTACGGGACAGTATTCCATTGGATTCATGGCCTTATCGCAGGTTGCGCTTGCCAGTTTCGTTATTGTGGTATGGATGTACTACCAGGACAAACTTTCCGTGCAATCCGAGGTGTTTAACTCCACCGGCCAGGGGATTTTGGTTACGGATCCGAACGGTAGGATCAATGCCGTCAATCCGGCATTCACGAAGTTAACCGGATATTCGGAGGAGGAAGTGCTCGGCAAAAATCCGAGCGTATTGAAGTCCGGAAGACAATCACCGGCGTTTTATCAGGCGATGTGGTCTGAAATCAGGGAACACGGGAGCTGGCAGGGGGAGATTTGGAACCGCCGGAAAGACGGAGAAGAGTACTTGGAGCTACTGACGATTAACGCGGTAAAGGACGAATCCGGTGACATCGTACAATATGTGGGTACCTTCAGCGATATTACTTATCAACCGACTGGCCGTTGTTCGAATGGCTGAAGATATAAATCATGATGGGTATGAGTTGATGGATTGGAGAGGGAGAGACGCATGAAAAAGACGAGGATTGTCATCCCACGGGAGCATGGTGGCTGGGCTATGGTCAGTGTACCCTATATCATAGGAATGGCGGCAGCCAAGCCGGTTCTGCTGCACCTCCCGCTATTTTTGGCCTGGTTATGTTTATACATGGCGTCCTATCCGTTTCTGCAATCCTTAAAGAAGACGTCCCAACGTAAAACTTGGATATCCTGGGGGATCGTGTATGCCCTTATCGCCGTTGTTTTTCTAATTCCGGTGCTTGTCTTCAAGCCGTCGATGCTCTGGTTTGCACCTGTGCTGCTCATCCTAATCATGGTGAATGTTTGGCATGTTCTTCAGAAAGCGGAGCGTGCGCTGTTAAATGATATTTGCGCGATTCTGCTGTTCTGTACCGGAGGCGCCGCAGCTTATATGCTGGGGGGCGGTGGTTTCGATCCGATGCTTGCCGCCGTCATTGTGTATAATTTCCTATATTTCACGGGCACCGTGTTCTTTGTCAAATCGGTCTTCCGTGAGCGGAAAAACAGGCGCTGGACGATATACGCAAGAATATATCATGCCGTCATGTTGGTTCTGCCGATCATCTTCGGGAATCCGTGGATGTGTCTACCATTCGTATTTCCGTTCATGAAGACGTTACTGTATTCCGGAAAAGCAATGAAACCGATGAAGGTCGGAATCATCGAGATTGCGGGTTCCGTCCAGTTTTTATTGCTGTCCATGATCTTGATGTAGTCTGCCGTTTTCATAAAAATCGATTCCATCGTCCATTCTGTTATAATAAGTGAAGGTATACAGAAGGGAACGATGTTCATATGACATATACAGCGCAGCAGGTGGCCGAATGGATGGTGGAGGAAATCCGGTTTACGGGTAATTTGTATCAGACAGAGGCCATCCGCTATGTACGCGAGAACTTCGGGGAAGAGTTTGTTTTCGTTAACGAAAATGGTAATGCCTCACTGTCCAAGGAAGTGAAGAAGGCATTCCGCAAACTGCATGGCGGTCGGATCGCTTGGGATCGTGACGGATTCATGTGGGCATGGACGTAATCTTGCTGTGGAAATAATAATAAGGGGAGAGGGGCCGGCTTGACGGCCATCCTGCCTGTCATAATGAGAACAGCTGCCTTGAAACCAGGGCAGCTGTTTTTCATTATGACTTATTTGATTCGGTGAACCGTGAATTGTCCGGTTGAAGCGTGCAGGGCTTTCACAGCCTGCTCCGGGTCCAGCTGGCGATGCCGCTCTAGCGCATAACGGAACTCGTAGAAGCCGCCGAGCGTCGCCTTGAAGTTGGTTTCCCAGTAGTTGGTCAATATCCAGGCATACGTGGAAGGACGGCTGTCCGCAGACTGCATGGTGTGGAGCAGCCGGGGGGCGTGCTCCAGCGTTCCCAGCTGTACGAGCGGCGTGTCTGTCATGGACAGAATGAGCGCTTCCCGTTCTTTGGCCGAGTGCCAGAATATTCCCTCTTGGACACTGGTGTAATCCAGGCAGGTTCCGGGAATCTGATCCTTCCATGGCCGGACATGACAGCCGGCTTTTTCTACATATAGCTCGGCTTCAGTGCCCATAGTGAATGGCAAAGCCACGTAAACATTCTCCGGCAGCCAGACGCTGTCCTTGTGGAAGCGGACGGACACCTCGACACGAGGTTGGTTCGCATACATCTTGATGTGTAGGGCATAGTAGCTGAGCCCTTTCACGTCAAAGACCAGCTCCACCAGGGCAAACAGCGGTCCGTTGTCCAGCACGGTGACTCGGGTCAAGCGTCCGGTATCCCGCTGGACGTTCGTGCCCTTCCGGTTGCGTCCCATGCGGCGGCGGGTTGAGCATATTTCGGACGGATTATGCTCATCCTGTGCCGGCGTTACCTCGTACACGGGGGTGAATGGCGCGTGCTCGCGTGCATCGTCCAGCAGGTCTGCCGAGCGTGTCTTATCGATCCATGCCGTAATGCCTTCGTTCATCTCCCATTCGATCCGGAAGGATTCGGATTCGATCGAACGCTTGCCCACAACGATTGGATATGGAGTTATGGGCTGAGTTTGGATGTCGGCAATTCCTTCGCATGCAATCGGTTCGGTGTTGCGCGCAGTCACCATGTTCCCGGAAGCGGAGAGTGCATCCGGTGTTTCGTGCGGATGGATGTACAAGATCCGGGACTCATCCGGTTTAAGTGAGAGCTGCGTGACAAGCGCCCCCGTGTGTGCCAATTGGTACGGTAGCGCCTGCCCGGTCGTTTCGTCGATGAGCTCGAACTTTTTCTTCAAGATCACATGTTCCCAACCATCCAGCGGGATGGCGACCTGCAGTGTCGCCGCGGCCGGCTCCGTGTTGATCACCTCGTAGCGCAAGGGACGATGAGGGGCAAGCAGTGCGCCCTGACGGACAACAAGCGTTTTATCCAGCGCCCGGTAAGCCAGCTTGCTGGCTTCGGCCGCATAGGCTTGCTTCCGCACCTCCAGCATTTGCACCTGCGGGTGCCATGGCTCATACACGGAGGAATGATAGCCCCATGTATGCTCCGCGTACATGGTCAGTGCCTGTGAGGCATCCTCGATCTCGGTCAGGCTTGCCGCACCATGGACCGGATCGAGCCGCTTGACCTTGCGAAGGGTGCGCTGGGCATCCCGGTAAATCTGGGTATGCATCGCTGTTGAAGCCACCCCATCGGTCCACCAGTCCGGCCAATCCCCCCGGTGTACCGGAAGCGCGGACAGGTCCTCCTGTTTCAATGCTGCAAAAAATTCGGACAGCGTAGCCATCTTAATGGTGATTTGGTCGCCGTATTGTTCATTCCAATTCGTAATCCACTCCGCGATATCCGCATTCGGGGATGCATTGTCCGTGCCTAGGCCTGAGACCATGACCGGAACGAAGGAGTAGGGGTAGGATTCCTGCTCGAGATTCCATAAATACCGGTTAATCCGTAAAGCAGCGATGTCGTTATGACGTTGTTCAGGCTCCATCAGGTTATGCTGAAGCTCGTCTTTGATGATGTATTTACCCAGTGCATCCGGACAGAACCCGAGCTCGTTGCCGAACATATAATGTTCGCCGTTCCAAACAAGCAGCTTGCCGCCACTTGGACTTTCCCACCAGAACGGCGTTTGTTTGCGGCCCAGCGGATACATGCCGTGATGCGTATGGATGCAGGAAAACAGGTGCTCGATGTTATGTTGCAGCAGGCTTTCGGCATACCCCCAGCTGTACCCGTTAATGTCGGCGGTCATGGCGCTGTCGATCCGATGTCCGAAGGTCTCCGCGAACCTTTGCGCCTTGCCGTGATTCCGCAGAAGGAGGTCGAAATCCGGGAGCTCGGTCATATTGAGATAGGTTCCGGACAGTTCGATATCGCCACGTTTCACCGCTTGTTGAAAAGCTTCTTTCTCTGCCGGAGTTGCTGCTTCGAGAAATTTCTCCACGGCCCAGAAGGTCTCGCAGGTCCAGCGGAATGTTTTCCATTCCGGGCGCTCCCCGCGGTGTGCGGCTTCCGTGATGTCTAGTGCCTGGCGGATAAAATCCACATGGTATTGCTCAATTCTTTCTTGGCGCTCGGTGTAGCCGATATCTGTGTGGGAATGATGGATGACATAGATCGTCCAGGGGCGGGCGGGTCGATGACCGCCTTGCGTGGATAGGTTCATAATATTGGTGACCTCCTATAAATTAATTGGGAGCGGAAACATGATGATCCGGATCCCCGAATAACTTCTCAATGCCGTTAAACACAGCCGCCGTTCCATCTGCGAGACTGTGAACCCGAACGGCATGCCTGCCTAAAGCTAGCTGGATATCCCTTTCCCATAGGGGCAAGCTGTACGAGATTTGTCCGCCCAGCACCAGGCGGCTCGGTTTGAACTCGGATAGATAAGGGAGAAGCATCTCTCCTAGCTTGGTGCCGTATTCCCGGAATAAATCCTGAGCTTGCGCGTTACCGCCCGTGGCTGCTTCAGCGAGGTCGGCTACGTCGATCCCGTCAGCCAGGAGACCCCGCTCCGAAGCCATGCTCAGAATGCCTCTTCTCCCGAAATAGCTGTCCACGATGTGATCCCGGTAAGGCTCCGCAAACAGCATTCCGTTGCTTGGGATACCATGCCTGCCGGCTACAATCTTACCATTCTCCACAAAGGCAGAGCCAAGGCCTGTACCGAGCGTAAGACATAGGAGACGCTCCGATGGGAACCGGATGGAGGCCCCAAGCCCGAACATGAAGGCGTCATTCCCGAACCGGATATCGGCCGCAGTCAGACGATTCATCGTGACACCCGGGAAGGATGGCTTGAGTCTCTGAAATTCGATACGGAGCAGATCCCGAACCGACAGCTTGAACAGGGTTTCATATTTGCCGATGCCTTGAAGAAGCGCGATGCCTTTTGCATAATCAAAGGGCCCCGGAAAAGCAAAGCCGATTCGGATCGAATCGTAATAATCCAATGGCCGGATGGCAGAAGCGTAATAGGTGATCAGATCATGACAGGCTTGAGCAAAGCTGGCGATTGTATCCGCCGCGGCTCCTTGGGATTCTGAAGGCCGGGTTAGGAAAGAGCCGGGGATTAGCTGCCCGTTCACGATGAGCGCTCCCTTCAACGCGGTGCCGCCAGCATCGAGCGCGATCGTAATAGGGGCAGGGGAAGGCACGCTTTCTGGATCGCTGCTATCATTGCGGCTCATTGAAACTCCCCGCTTTCGGTTGCCCAGTGAGGCGGAAGAAGCGGAAGATTCCACTCCGGATTGACTCGGGCGGCGATCAAGGTGCACGGGGAGCCGGACAGGTTCTCCAGACGGTATTCTCCCACACATGCCGGGACGATGTAGGATTCCGCATAACCCCATTCAACCGCCGCACTCTCGTCTGCTGCCGGAACAAGGCGGACACGTTCCCCTTCCACGAGATTGTACATGACGAATTCTCCTTGTGTGTCCGCATTCCATGTTTCATGCAGGGTCAGCCTGCAGACCTGGAATAGCAGATCATCCCGTTGACCGAGCAGTTCCTCCGAACTGCTGCCTTGACGGCTTATGACGGTTGGCCGGGCGATAAGTCCGCTTTCTACCGCTGACGTATTCATGGCGTCATGGATATTGTGGCGTGCATGCTCAGGGTTCATCGGGCGCGGCTTGCCATCCGCGTCCATCCGTAAGTAATCGTAGATCTTGAACGTGAACCACCAGGTGGTTGAGGAGATTTCCAGCACCAGATTATCCCTGCCAGAGCAGTGGACCGTGCCTGGTGGAATGAGATAAAGATCCCCTGTTTGCGAATCGTACTCGTTAACGTAGTCGGAGAGCTGAAGCGGCTCTTCCCGAAGCTGGGCATCTTCCACTGCTTCAAGCAGCCGTCCGCCGCTGATTCCTTCCTTCAGCCCGAGATACACCTTGGCTCCCGGGGCATTCCGCATGATGTAGTACGACTCTTGCTGCGTCATATGTTCATTGAACCGCGACTCGGCATATTCTTGCAGCGGATGCACCTGCAGCGATAGCTCGCCGCCCTGCATCGTATCCAGATAATCAAACCGGATCGGGAAATAATCGCCGAACAGCCGGACATTACGCGTTCCCATGATCTCTTGAGGCGCTGCCTCCATCAGCAATGTGAACGGAATCTCGAAGGTGATGCCCTGCACGCGCAGCAGAAGCGTATTCTCGGGAGCGATAGGCTCAAAGCTCCAGGCGCAGTTCGGCCATTCGTCGGGAAGGCCGCATAATTCCTTAAGGTATTGACCACCCCATATTCCCGGGGCAAAAAACGGCTTGACCCGAAATGGCTGCTGACTGGCTTTATGCAGTACGTTTGCCAAGGCTGCTGCCGGGAGCCACACCGGCTCTTCCGGACGATTGAAGTCCATGTAGAACGCTTTATTGTCCGAGTGATCGGTATAGGTATAATGGGCTAACCAGTCACGACGATAAGTCTCCCAGACGGGCCATTCGAGAAATAAACAATTCTTGTAAGTCTCAACCTTGTCGTGGGAGACGCCCAAGCCGAAGCTGCCCATATGCTGGGCATGGCGCCGCTGCTGGTTTTCGCGGGAATAATCGGCGTAGAAGCGAAGGTCAGGGGTCCGGCCTTCAAGCAGCGAAGCGCCGGGCCCGTGCAGTACGTATATGCCGCACATTGATTCAAATTCAAGGGAGCTCTTTTTCAAAGTAAGCCGTGCGTCCTGCTGAAAATATTGGATGGGGCGGACATCGGTTGCTTTATAGCCGAATGCCCGGTTATCAGTCAGATAAGGAGCCATCTCGGCCCGGAGTTCGGCTTCGGGTTTGACGTAATCGGACGTGGAATCGCATGAGAAGGTGATCCCTTCTTGCTCACAAGTTTGCTGAAGCTTTGCCAGCAGTTTACCGAAATCCGCGCCGTGTGTTCCGTCAAGCGTAATGAAGATACTGCGCTTTTCTTGTGCTTCATGCTGGGATTTTTGTTTGTAGGTCGATAGGATTAAAGAGCACCATGAGTCGATCCCATTCCTCATGAATTGGGGTCCGCTTCGAAAGTCCAAGTGGTTGATCGGGTGTGATTGAAAGGCCGTTGCAGGTTTCATGGATAGATGGATCCTCCCTTCCGGAATGTCTGTTACGACTTCATTGTAGAAGGCAAGGGAGGATCCGTCTTTATAAAAAGAGGAAGTGTTTTTGTACGATCAGGACATCGACGTCTTTAGCCGCTAAAGCTCGGAGTCGTAACGACCTTCCGAAAACTGCGAGCGCCGGAAGCGGGCCGGAGTTACGCCAAGCTTGGACGTAAACACCCGGGTGAAGTAGTGCACGGACTCGAATCCGCAAGAGACGGCAATCTCTTTGATCTGCCGGTCTGTATTCAGAAGCAGGTGTTTAGCCTGCTGCACGCGCTGCTCCTGCACATAATGAACAAAGGATTGATGTCCGTATTTCCGGAACAGTCTTGTCAAATGACGGGTCGTAACGTGAAGATGGCCAGCCACCCGCTCCAGCGAGAGCGACTCGCCCAGATTATCCTTGATAAACAATTCGGCCTGATGAAACATCGAAGCTCCTTCTTCGTTTGCTTCAACTTCGGAAGGTTCTTGGTAGAGACCGGGGCCGTGGGCAGCCAGAATCGATAATATGAGTGAAATAGCCATGCTGTTCAGCATATGCGGCGGGTGCTGCTTACCGCCAGAGCCCGACTGAAACACGGATAACAGCGAAAGCCACAAGAGTCCGGGCGCTTGCCCGGCACCTTCCTGAAGCACCGGAATGCCTTGGCTGGCTAACCTTCGGAAAGCAGCCGTATGGAGATCGTTGTTTGCCGATTCATCCAGCTCAAAGGCAACATAACATAAGGCCAAGCCTTCCCTGCTCTTAATTTGGTGCTGGACCCCCGGCCTTGAGAGAAACAGGGTGCCTGGATGAAGATGGAACTCTGTTTCGTTTTCGATATAGGAGCCGCAGCCTGTCAACACGTAACAGGCTTCAAAAAAAGAATGTTTATGCTCTGTATTGTCGTAGTGGCGCGGCATAAATCCCCAGTAGTGGATCCGGATGCTCAGTTCCTGCTGATCAACACGGTTTAAGGTTCGGTTTAATATGGAATTGGCCCGTTTAAATAACGGGATGAAAGTTTCGTCATCGATTTGCATGGGAGATGGAGCTCCTTCTCAAAATTGGCAGATATCTGTGCCAAGAATATAGGGTTAAATGGGACTTATGATCCTTCTCTATTGTATATCATAGATAAGTTTATTGAAAAAATGGGTATAGTGATGTAATGCATGGACAGCTACACAAGTTCTTCATAAGTAGTTGCTATGCTATGAACATTCAATATAAGAGAGGAGTTCATTATATGTCAGCCAAGAAACGATGGAAGCCGCTTATTCTGGTTGCGTTAGCATCTCTCATTCTCATACTGGGAGCCTGCGGAAATACGAAGAGCGCAAACCCCGATAACAAGGAAAACACGGAGGCCACTGGGAACATGGATGACATGGATCATGGCAGCATGAACCATTCCGGCTCGGGTGAGGTTCCGGAAGGGTTGAAGTCGGCAGAGAATCCAACCTATGCGGTGGGCACCCAAGCGGTCATTGAATCTGATCACATGCCCGGAATGAAGGGGGCAAAGGCAACGATCGTCGGGGCGTACGATACGACGGTGTACACGATATCGTATACGCCGACGAGCGGCGGACCCGAAGTAAAGGATCATAAATGGGTGATTCATGAGGAGCTGAAGGATACCGGGAAGGAACCCTTGAAACCCGGAACAGAAGTCGTTGTGAATGCGGATCATATGGAGGGAATGAAAGGAGCCACTGCCGTTATCGATTCGGCCGAACAAACGACGGTCTATATGGTGGATTTCACGACAACAACCGGCGAAGAAGTCAAGAACCATAAGTGGGTGACAGAAAGCGAGCTGGCCCCCGTACAATAGAAGTTTTATGGAAAAAAGAAAACAATCGTTCTCTATATCAAGAGAGGGATTGTTTTTTTGCATATGACGGTAAGGTTCAGCTTTCTTTGATCTGCTGCAGTGCGTCCGTCACTTCCGGGTATCGAAACTGGAAGCCATGACGCAGCGCTTTGGCCGGAAGGATTCGCTGCCCCTTTAGCAGAATGAGCGACATTTCACCAAGGATGGCTTGGAGCATGAAAGCAGGCAGGGGGAGCCAGTGCGGACGGTGGTAGACCTTGGCGATGCTCCTGCCGAATTCATCGTTCGTGACCGCATGCGGGGAAGCCGCATTCACGGCTCCGGATATGTCCTCGTGCCGGATGCAATAATCGATCAAATCCACGATATCATCGATATGTATCCAGGAGAGCCATTGCTTGCCGCTGCCGATCTTGCCGCCTACGCCTAGTTTATAGGGCAGCAGCATTTTGGGTAGGGCTCCGCCATTTCCGCCCAGAACAACGCTGATGCGCAGCTTGATCAAGCGGTCAACCGGGATGCGGTCGGCCGCTTGCTCCCATTGCAACACAACCTCGGAAGGGAAGTCCATAACCGTGGCAGGGCTTTCCTCATCAAACGTTTCAAACGCGGATGTGCCGTAAATGGCCATCGCCGAAGCTTGAATTACGACCGGAGGTTTATGCTCCAGGCGGTCCATCAGTTCGGCTACGGAGGAGACAGTTCGTTGTCTTGACTGAAGGATTCTCTGCTTGCCTGCTTGCGTCCAGCGCTGACTAAGGGAAGAGCCTGCAAGGTTAACGAGGGCATCCAAATCCTCAAACCGCTCGGGATGGGACTTCATCTCATCCCAGGTCAGATAGGATATAGGCCCGTCTTGTTGGCGATGGGGAGGAATGTCCGGCTTCGATCTGGTGACGATGATAACGTCATGTCCTTCGCGCTGCCAACGCGAGCACAATGCCTGCCCAATGAAACCGGTGCCTCCGCAAATGGCTATTCTCATATATGAACCTCCTAAAACTTATAATTTGCCCTGACAAAATATTGCTGAGAATGATTACCCGTAAAACGTTGAAATGAGCGGAGAAGGTAATATTATACAATCCATTATACAAAAAATGCGGTATGATTCCGTTATATGATTTTTCGGTCATTACTTCATTTTGTCCATAATTTAAATGGTAAGGGGTGCGGGATGGGACTTATAGAGAAACTTCAAACTTTGATCATCATGGGCGCGGTGGCGATCGGGCTGTTATTGGGGCAGCTTCCGGTTGTTGCGGAATATGCAGACTACGGGATCGTTCCTCTTTTGCTGCTGATGTTGTATGGATTGTTCTTGACGATACCGCTGCAGCAGTTAAGAGAGGCGTTCAAGAACATCAAGTTTCTGGGGGCGAGCACCGTCATTAATTTTATCTGGACGCCGCTGCTTGCTTGGGGACTCGGCGCTGTCTTTCTATCGGATCACCCGGCGCTTTGGATCGGATTCATTATGCTGATGGTGACCCCATGTACCGACTGGTATTTGGTGTTTACCTCGATTGCCAAGGGGAACGTGCCCTTGTCAACATCGGTGCTGCCCATTAATCTGATCCTCCAGGTGCTGCTGCTTCCGCTATATTTGCTCTTGTTCTCCGGCACGATCGAAACGATATCGATGGGAACACTGATCGAAAGCGTGCTGCTTGTGCTTGTAGTTCCGTTCACTCTTGCACATCTCACCCGTTTCTTGCTGAGAGCGAAGAAAGAGGTGCTGGAGCACAAGGTGATGCCATTTTTTGGCCGGGCACAGATTGTCTTTCTATGTCTTGCCATTGTCGCGATGTTTGCGTCTCAAGGGTCATACTTATTGAACCATATGGACATGATTTATATTCTCATTGTTCCGATCCTGATTTATTTTATGATGAATTACATGCTGGGCAGCGTAGTGGGCAGAGTGCTGCGTTTCTCCTACGAGGATTCGGTTAGCCTCCGTTTAACAATCATTGCCCGGAACTCCCCGGTAGCTCTCGCGATCGCCGTGACGGCCTTTCCGGAACAGCCGGTCATTGCCCTTGCTCTGGTTATCGGACCGCTGATCGAACTGCCCGTGCTAGCTGTTGTCTCTCAGGTGCTGCTTCTATCAAGAAGAATGAGAGAGAAGTCGATTAAATAACTGTGCTCAGGCCCTTTGATGAAAGTGGCACGGTGAATCGCAGTATCAGGATAAGCTGCAAAGCTTGAGTGAGAGAGGAACCGGAAAAACAGTTTGCCGCACCCGTTTCCTTGGAGCCAGGGGGTGAACAAACTGTTTTTTTGTGCAAGCACGGCAGCGGATCGTCACGCAAACGCCTGCCTTACGATCCCAACGGCCTGTTCCAGTTCCGCTTGGGTGATGATGAGCGGAGGGGCGAAGCGGATAATGGATTCATGAGTTTCTTTGCAGAGCAAACCGAGATCCTTTAGTTTCTCGCAGTAGGTTCTGGCTGGTACCTTCAGTTCCATGCCGATGAATAGGCCCCTGCCGCGCACCTCCTGAATATCGGGATGCCGGATGGATCGAAGCTGCTGAAGAAAATATTCGCCGAGTTCTTCAGAGTTGCCTTCCAGCCCTTCCTCTAGGAATACATCCATGGAGGCGATGGCCACCGCGCAGCCGAGCGGATTCCCGCCGAAGGTGGAGCCGTGGGACCCCGGCTCGAATACACCGAGAATATCGGCGTCCGCCGCCACGGCAGAGACTGGGAAAACGCCGCCGCCCAGCGCTTTTCCAAGGATGTACATATCTGGCACAACATCCTCCCAGTCGCAGGCAAAACGTTTTCCTGTCCTGCCGAAGCCGGTCTGGATTTCGTCCGCGAGCAGAAGAACGCGATGCTGCTTGCACAGCTCCATTGCGCCGCTAAGGTATCCGTCAGGAGGGATGACGATACCGGATTCTCCCTGGATCGGCTCTACAAGAAAGGCGGCCGTATTCGGTGAGATGGCCTGCTTCAGCGCTTCCAGGTCACCATAGGGGATGACTTTGAAGCCCGGCGTGAACGGGCCGAAGTCTTCCCGATATTCGCTGGATGAGGAGAAGGAGGTAACGGTGATCGTGCGGCCGTGAAAATTACCTTCGCAGACGATGATTTCAGCCTGATTGGCCAGTATGCCTTTCTTCCGGTAAGCATAGCGGCGTGCTGCCTTGAGCGCCGTCTCAACAGCCTCGGCCCCCGTATTCATGGGAAGGATCATGTCTTTGTGGGTGAAAGCAGACAGCTTCTCGTAAAACTCGCCCAGTTGATCATGATGGAATGCGCGCGAAGTCAGTGTCACCTTATCTGCTTGTTCCTTTAAAGCGCCGATTATTCGGGGATGACAATGACCTGCATTCAGCGCCGAGTAGGCGCTTAACATATCGATGTACCGCTTGCCGTCCGAATCCGTCACATGGATGCCTGCAGCTTTGGCAATGACAATGGGTAGCGGGTGGTAGTTTCTCGCACCGTACCTTTCGGCTTTCTCGATATGTGGGTTTGAAGGGTCCATAGTGTAACCTCCTTGGGAGTCTTAAGAAACCTAGCCGGCGGCTGGCACCGGATACCGCGCCAAAAAAGCCTCTCATAATCAAGTATGAGGACGCGTCACAAGATGCTTTCGCCCAGCATGGAGCCGATTAAGCCGACAAGCAGCCGGGACGTTGTCTGTCCGCGGTCCAGCAGCGGGTTGTTCTCCACGAATTCGGCCGAGGTCAGAATAGCGGATTCCGACAGCATCTCCATGGCCAGATGCGCTTCCCGGTAACTGAGTCCGCCCTGAACCGGCGTTCCCGTTCCGGGCGCGATTTTCGGATCCACACTATCGATATCGAAGGAGAGGTGAACGCCATCCGTGCCCGTTGACGCTATGCGGATGGCTTCCTTCATGATCCGAAACATGCCCATGCGGTCGATGTCCTGCATCGTGAAGCAGGTAATGCCTTCCCGGCGGATGAAATCCCGTTCGCCCTGATCGAGGGAACGCGCGCCAATCAGCACCACATGCTCCGGCTTGATCGTTGATTTTACGCCGCCGATCGATGTTAGCCGTGCATCGCCTCTTCCCAAGCAGACAGCCAGCGACATGCCGTGGATATTGCCGCTTGGAGTTGTATCCGGCGTATTGAGATCGGAGTGGGCATCAATCCAGATGACGCCCAGGCTTTGATAGTGCCGGGTAAGCCCGGCTAGCGTGCCGATTGCAATGCTATGGTCACCGCCAAGGATAAGCGGGAAGACACCCGATTGTGCCAGGGCAGACACATGAGCTGCGAGCTGCTCGTTAATCGTTATGACTTCTTTCAGATGTTTTAATTGAGGATCGTGTGTTTCATCTTTGTGTTCGGGGAGTCCAGCAAGGTCATCGACCTGGTAGGATACACCGAGCGTGTCAAGCTTGCGTTTCAAGCCGGCTCCGAAAATCGCATTCGGTCCCTGGCTTGCGCCGCGGCGGGTAGCACCCCGGTCAAACGGCACCGGGACGATGGTTACGGTGGACGGAAGATTTCTCATCATAGGCTCACCTCCACTTTGTAACAGTGTATTCAGGAGCCCGGCTGAGTGACTTGGGCAAACCCCTATACAAGCTGATCCAATATGGAAAGTTGAGGTGAAGCTGCCATCAGAAAAATACCCCTGATGCATGATTCACAGGGCACCGCGGGGGGTCCTTATGATCCTGGATCAAGGGTTGCAATTCGTTCATATATGGCAGTATATGCGGTCTGTCTTCCGAGAAAGTACGTCGATCGACGTTTATTTCACCGTTTTATTATAGGTTTCGATCTTGGAGCTAATCTCCTGAGCAGCTTTGTCCAGTGCTTCCTGCGCTGTTTTTTGGCCGTTCAGCACTTCTTCGATTGCTGTTTCCGTCAGCTGGCGGGCTTCAGGGAATACGCCCATGACAGCGCCCTGTGTTGCCAGATTGGCTTTCGTTTGATGCAATTGGTCCACGGCCGTCTGGAATTGCGGATATTTCTCCAGATTTTCTTTCACGAGGGCCTCTTCGTAAGCTTTTGTCGTTACCGGGAAGTAACCCGTGTTGACATGCCAGTAGGCTTGCGTTTGCGGCTCGGCTAAATATTTCATGAATTCCCAGGCTGCCTGCTGCTCTTCTTCCGACTTATTGTTCATCAGCCACAGGCTTGCACCGCCGATAATAACGCCGCCGTCGCCGCCGTCAGCCGGCTTTGGCAGGAAAGCCGTACCGACATCGAATTTGCCTTCCGCTGCGCTGACGATCCCGCGGAGGGAAGCCGTCGAGTCCAGCGTCATGGCGATTTGACCTGCTGCAAATGCTTTTTTGGTATCATCCGTTTTACGTCCCAAGTTCAGGAGGACCTTATCGTCCAGCATTTGCTTCCACCATTCCAGCGTCTTCACGGCAGCGCCGTTGTTGACCTGCGAAGCGGTTGCCGGAGAAGTGCGTCCATTACCGTTGTTCAGCAGTTCAACGCCTTGGTTCGCAAGGAATTGTTCAATGAGCCAGCTATAGATGGCGAAGGATGCGCCGGTTTGGCCGCCTTTTGTCAGGGCTTTTGCCGCTTCCGCTACCTCTTCGTAGGTTTTTGGAGGATTTTCCGGGTCGAGACCCGCCGTTTTAAAGGCGTCCTTGTTGTAGTAAAGAATCGGGTTGGAGGAGTTAAACGGCATGGAGTACAATTTGTTGTCGAATGTATAGTAATTTTTGATATTCGGTTCCAAGGAGGAAATGTCGTATGCCTCAGCATCCATGAAGTCCTGAACCGGACGGATGGCCTTGGTATCCATCATGAAACGACTGCCGATTTCGTACACCTGGATCATGCTTGGACCGCTCTTCGATCCCAAGGAGGCCTTCAGCTTGTTCAAGCTTTCATCGTACGTTCCTTGAAACACGCCCTCAACCTGAATATCCTTGTGGGCCGCATTAAAATCGGAGATCAGTTTGTCCGCGACGGTCCCGAGCTCTCCGCTCATGGAATGCCACCACACAACCTTAACAGGATCTTTGGCTGGCTCGCTGCCGGCAGCAACGGTCGTTTCTCCAGCGGCTGGCGCATTGCTGCAAGCGGCGCTGATCAGCATAAAGCAGGAAAGCAGGAGCAGCGCGAAGGACCTTTTACCAAAACGTTTCATGATCGGTTAATCTCTCCCTTTTTGAAAATAAAGTATGGTTTGATCTATCAGAAATTGCGCGGCCCGTTTCTTATCGATAACCGGCACGCAAGGCTGATCCATTATAGTCCGACTAAAATAGCGATTAGCCCTTCAATGCACCTGCCGTGATGCCACGGACAAGCGGCTTCAAACCGAGTGCAAGCAGCAGCAGGGAAGGAAGCAGCAGAAGGAGTACGCCGGACAGAATCAAATTCCACGAATTCATCTCTTCGAACTGCAGCATGCCAATCCCGATCTGAACGGTACGCATCTCGACGCGGTTGGTGGTCAAGAGCGGCCACAGGTACATGTTCCAATTGTTTAGGAACGAGTACACGCCCAGCGTGGCAATTCCAGGTATGGATAACGGCACCACCATGCTCAGAAATATCCGGACATGGCCGCAGCCGTCCACGCGAGCTGCTTCAAACAGCTCCTTCGGCAGTTGCAAAAAGGCTTGTCTGAGCAGGAAGGTTCCGAAGGCGGTTGCCAGAAATGGAACGATAAGCCCTTGGTAGGTATCGAGCCAATTCAAGCTTTTGACCGTCAGATAGTTCGGGATCATGATCACTTCCCACGGGATCATCATGGTGGCGAGAAAGAGGCTGAACAGCAGTGTTTTTCCCGGGAATCGGAGGAAGGCAAAGGCGTATGCCGCCAGGCTTGCGGTCACGATCTGCCCGACCATGATGGCAATGGAGACGACCAGGCTGTTCCCGATAAAGGTAAGGACAGGGATCGTATCAATCACCTTGGCGAAATTGGACAGATTGATGGCTTCCGGAAGCAGAGGCGGCGGATAAACGGCCGATTCAGCCTCGCTCATAAGCGATGTCGACAAGGTGTATAGAAGCGGAAAGGCAACGACCAGCGAACAGAGCAGCAGCGCGAAGTAGATGAAGGTTTTGGGTATGAGACGCATGTTCATTGGTAATGCACCTTCTTCTCCACGAATTTAAATTGAAAAACGGTCAGCAGCAGAATGATCGCAAACAGGATGAGTGCTTGCGCACTGCCGATGCCGAAGCGGAAGTTGACGAATGCATCCTGATAGATATTGAACACGATGACGTTGGTGCTGTTCATCGGACCGCCCTTGGTCAGGATGTTGATCTGTCCAAACGCTTGGAAGGCGCCAATAACTGACACGACGGATGTGAAGAATAACGTAGGGGAGATCAGCGGCATCGTAATCTGGAAGAAGGTTCTTAACGGACCGGAGCCGTCAATCTTGGTGCTGTCGTAGATATCCTCGGATACGCCCTGCATGCCGCTCAGCATCAGGATGTAATTAAACCCAAGATTCATCCAGACAGTCATGATGGCAACGGAGATCATGGCCCATTTCGGATCGGTCAGCCATTGGATGGGCTGCGTGCCGAGTTGCGACAGGAAATAATTCAGCATGCCCATAGTCGGATGGTAGAGAATCATCCAGATCATCGAGCCGGTGCCGACGGACACGGCCATGGGCAGCGAGAATATAAAGCGGAATATTTTCATACCTTTCAGTTTATTATGCGTCAGGGCTGCGAGCAGTATGGCGGCTGCCATGCCGGTCGGGACCGTCAGTACGATAAACAGCAGCGTGTTGCCGAAGCTGGTATAAAACATCTCGGAGGCCAGTATCTCCTTGAAATTATCGAACCCTACGAATTCGGCTACCCGGCCTTGAGGATCGGTCAGGAACAAGCTCAGATAGACGGATTTGAACAGCGGATAGAACAGAAATAGACCGAAAATGAGCAGCGAAGGTGCTAGACATGCATAAGCGAGCATGATTTCCCTGCGTCTTGTTTTCTTGATAGAGATCGGTTTCGCGGCCGTCGAAGGCTCAGCTTCGCTGACCGGCGGTGTCAGAGAATGACCCGGAGAAGGAAGCATAAATTCTTTTTCCATCATCATGTTTACCTCACTTTCCTGCTTGGCCTTACAGGATTGAGTATAGGAACCGGATGTAAACTCCAGTAAAGGTTTTTGTAAGAATACCGTAATTTATTGCTGGCCATGTTATTTACTGAAGGTGGGGTTGCCAGTACCCGGTACAAAAATATTCCAATCCTCAAAAGCTTGCAGGTTAAAAAAAGATGTGATATGGTATATCTGTAACCGGTTACACATGAATGAGGTGATGACGGTAATGGCAACGATCAAGGATGTAGCAAACCGGGCCGGCGTGTCCGTGGCCACGGTTTCACGGGTTTTAAATGGAAACGGTTACGTGCATGAGGACACCAGGTCCAAGGTAGAACAAAGCATTCGCGAGCTGAATTATACGCCGAATGAAGTAGCACGTTCTTTATATAAAAGAAAATCCAAATTGATAGGACTTTTGCTTCCGGATATTATGAACCCTTATTTCCCGCAGCTTGCCCGCGGAGTTGAGGATGAGATGCAGGAAAATGATTATCGGCTGATATTCGGGAACAGCGACGAGAGCAAGAAGAAGGAAATGGAGTACATCCAAACCTTTGTCCAAAATAATGTGGTTGGTGTCATATCATCGACCAATGATCCGGATGCCGACATATATGCAGGGCTTAAGATCCCGGTTGTATTTCTGGATCGCACCTCATCGGATCGTCCTTCCGTATTTGCGGATGGTCGGCAGGGAGGTAGAATCGCGGCACAGGAGATGGTTAGGCGAGGCAGTAAAGCTATAACCGTGATTCAAGGCCCGGCGGATGTCCGTCCTGCCCAGGAGCGTTTTGAAGGAGCTGTTGAGGTTCTGGAAAAACAGGCGGCTGCGTATCAAGTGCTGAAGACGACATCGTTTTCTTTAACCGACGCGGAAGGATTTGCCCAGCAAGTGTTCATTGAGCATCCGGACACGGACGGCGTCATCGCCAGTAACGATATTATGGCATCCGCCGTAGTCAAGGAAGCGTATCGGCTGGGGAAAAGGGTGCCGGAAGACGTACAGATTATAGGATTTGACGATATTCTGCTCAGCCGACTGCTGGCCCCGCCCCTGTCCACGATTCATCAGCCGGCATATGAAATGGGCCGGGAAGCGGCCAGATTGCTTATCGGACTTATTGAAGGGCAGCACATCGAGAGAAGCAGTATCGAATTCTCGGTAGAATTTATTGAGCGGCAGACAACGAGAAAGGTGGAATCATAATGGCGAAGATCGTGGTAATCGGAAGCGCGTCGATGGACTTGGTGGTCACCTCCACCAAGCGCCCCGGCGCTGGAGAGACGGTGCTAGGCGACAGCTTTAAGACGGTACCCGGAGGGAAGGGAGCCAACCAGGCCGTCGCGGCGGCGAGACTGGGTGCAGAGGTAACGATGATTGGCTGTGTAGGTGAAGATTCCTTCGGGGAAACGATTTTGAGTAATTTGCAGGCGAATGGTGTTATTACGGAATATGTGGAACCGGTTACAGGTATGGAAAGCGGAACCGCACACATCATATTGGCTGAAGGAGACAACAGCATCGTGGTGGTGAAGGCGGCCAACGATCGGATCACCCCGGATTATGTTGATCAGGCAGCGGAGGTTATCCAGGCGGCGGATATCGTGTTGATTCAGCAGGAGATTCCGGAGGAAACGGTGGTGCATGTCAGTGAATTATGCGCAAGATATCAGGTGCCGTTGATGCTGAATCCGGCTCCGGCCCGCCCGGTGCCGAGCGTCGTTATTGAACGGGCGGCTTACATGACGCCGAACGAACATGAAGCGGCTATCCTGTTCGGAGATGAGCCATTAGGCGACGTGCTGCGCCGTTATCCGAACAAACTGATCGTGACGGAAGGCAAACGGGGAGTTCGTTATTTTGACGGCAATGAAGAGGTTGTGGTTCCCGGCTACAAGGTTGAAGCCGTGGATACGACGGGAGCCGGCGATACATTCAACGGTGCCTTTGCCGTGGCACTGTCCGAAGGCATGAGCATGGCCGACAGCCTGAGATTTGCGAACCGTGCAGCTTCCTTGTCGGTCATGAAGTTCGGAGCGCAGGGCGGAATGCCGTCTCGCCTCGAAGTGGAAGGGAGTCTTTGATCATGAAGAAGAACGGCATGCTGAACAGTCACATCGCGAAAGTGCTGGCAGATCTGGGACACACCGATACCATCGTTGTTGGCGACGTGGGCCTTCCGATTCCTCCCGGCGTTCCCAAAATTGACTTGGCGTTAACGCTGGGGACACCAAGTTTTACCGAGGTGGTGGAGGCGATCGCTGACGATATGGTAATCGAAAAAATCGTCATCGCTGAAGAAATGATGCTCGATAATAAGGAAACACTGCATTATATACAGGAGTCTTTTCAGGATTGCGAGATTGAAGCTTGCTCACACGAGCAGTTCAAAGCACGGACTCGAAACGCCAAGGCGGTTATCCGTACAGGCGAAGCCAAGCCCTATGCGAACTGCATTTTGCAGGCCGGTGTTCATTTCGGTTAAAAAGGAGGAAGCACCATGAACATTGAGATGACGAATATCCATAAATCTTTTGGCACGAACCGGGTGTTGGCAGGCGTGGACTTTGATCTCCGGGAAGGAGAGGTTCATGCCCTGATGGGAGAGAACGGCGCAGGTAAATCGACGCTGATGAATATATTAACCGGTCTTCACAGCCGGGATGAAGGCAAGATTGTCATCGACGGTAAGGAAACCTATTTTGCTAATCCGAAGGAAGCGGAAGAGAGAGGTGTTGCCTTCATCCATCAGGAGCTTAACATCTGGCCGGAGATGACGGTTTTGGATAACTTGTTTATCGGCAAGGAGATGACGTCCGGCCTTGGTTTCCTCAATATGAAACAAATGAAGGCGCTTGCGAAGGAACAGTTCAGCAAATTAGCGGTGACGATACCATTATCGCAGGAGGCAGGAGAATGCTCCGTCGGCCAGCAGCAGATGATTGAGATCGCCAAAGCGCTTATGACAAAAGCGAAAATCATCATTATGGATGAACCGACGGCGGCGCTCACCGAAAGGGAAATTGAGAAGCTGTTTGATGTCATCCGTTCATTGAAAAAACAAGGCGTATCCGTCGTTTACATTTCCCACCGGATGGAGGAGATCTTTACGATCTGCGACCGGATTACGGTTATGCGGGATGGTAAATCCGTCGATACGAAAGCCATTCCGGACACGAATTTTGATGAGGTCGTCAAAAAGATGGTCGGCCGGGAGCTGACCGAGCGATATCCGGCACGTCATCCATCTCTGGGTAAGCCCGTGCTGGAAGTGAAGAATATTAGCAGTAAAGGCCGGTTCGAGAATGTAAGCTTCACGGTTCGTGCCGGCGAGATTGTTGGTGTATCCGGCCTGATGGGGGCAGGGCGCACCGAGATGATGAGAGCGATCTTCGGATTGGACCCGCTGGATAGCGGCGAAATCTGGGTACGCGGAAAGAAAGTTTCGATCAAGAAGCCGGATGATGCCGTGAAACACGGCATTGGATTCATAACAGAGGACCGCAAGGATGAAGGGTTGGTCCTGGATTTCTCGGTCCGTGAAAATATGGCACTGCCCAATCTGTTCAGCTTCTCTTCCAAAGGGTTTATCTCCGGGAAGAAGGAGCAGGATTTCGTGGACACCTTGACGAAGCGACTGCAGATCAAGACGCATACATCCGAGACGCTGGCACGCAATCTGTCGGGCGGTAACCAACAGAAGGTCGTTATTGCCAAGTGGATCGGCATTGGACCGAGCGTGCTCATCCTGGATGAGCCGACACGCGGCGTGGACGTTGGTGCGAAGCGGGAAATTTATCAGCTGATGAATGAACTGACCGAACGCGGCGTGGCGATTCTGATGGTGTCGTCGGAGCTGCCGGAGGTGCTCGGAATGAGCGACCGGATTCTCGTTGTTCACGAAGGCAGGATTTCCGGTGAATTGGATCGTGAACAAGCCACGGAGGAACATATCATGACTCTAGCTACAGGAGGTCAGTAATATGACAACTATTAACGATGCCAAGGCGGAAAAAGGGTTTAAGGTATCAGGTTTGACGCAAAAGCTCGGCCCGCTGCTCGGACTGATTATTCTTATCGTTATCGTATCCGTCCTGAATCCAAGCTTCTTGGAACCGCTTAACATTCTGAACCTGCTGCGTCAGGTATCGATTAATGCATTGATTGCATTCGGTATGACGTTTGTTATCCTGACAGGCGGCATTGACCTGTCGGTCGGTTCGATTCTCGCACTCTCCAGCGCATTTGTCGCCAATATGATGGTGGCCGGGTTTGACCCGATCCTATCGATCATTATCGGCGTTGCGCTTGGCGGTGTCATGGGGATGATCAATGGTCTCATGATTACCAAGGGGGAAATGGCGCCGTTTATCGCCACCTTGGCTACCATGACGATATTCCGAGGACTTACGCTCGTCTATACGAACGGTAACCCGATTACGGGTCTGGGCGACAGCCTTGCATTCCAATTGTTCGGTCGTGGGTACCTGCTTGGTATTCCGGTACCTGCTATTACGATGATCATCACGTTTGCCGTGCTGTGGGTCATCCTGCATAAAACGTCATTTGGCCGCAAGACGTATGCCATCGGCGGTAACGAAAAAGCATCGCTTGTATCCGGTATTAAAGTACCGCGAGTCAAGATCATGATCTATTCCCTGGCAGGAATGCTGTCCGCGCTTGCAGGCGCGATTCTGACCTCCCGTTTGAATTCCGCACAGCCGACAGCAGGAACATCCTATGAATTGGATGCCATTGCAGCCGTTGTTCTTGGTGGTACAAGCCTGACTGGCGGTCGCGGCCGAATCGTCGGTACGTTAATCGGTGTGTTGATCATTGGTATACTGAATAACGGACTCAACCTGCTCGGTGTGAACTCTTTCTATCAGATGGTTGTCAAAGGCGTCGTGATTGCGATTGCCGTACTGCTCGACCGTAGAAAATCGGCTTAAGGGGGAGAATGAACGATGAAAAAAACAACTTTGCTGCTCGTATCACTTATGCTGATCTTTATAACAGGCTGTTCTCTGGAGCCGCCGGAATGGGCGAAGCCCAAGGCTGGCGGGGATGTCAAAGGCATCAAAATAGGTCTTTCCATCTCGACCTTGAATAACCCGTTCTTTGTATCCCTGAAGGACGGCGTCGTCGCCGAAGCGACCAAACAAGGGATGGAGGTCGTTGTCGTAGACGCACAGAACGACTCGGCCAAGCAGAGCAACGACGTTGATGATCTGATTCAACAGGGCGTCAATGCACTGCTGATTAACCCAACGGATTCGTCCGCGATTTCCACCGTGGTGCAAACGGCGAATAGCTTGGGCATTCCGGTCATTACACTTGACCGTTCGGCGGATCAGGGTGAGGTCGCTGCGCTGGTTGCCTCCGATAACGTCAAAGGCGGCCAGATGGCAGCCGAGTATATCGTGGATCAACTGGGCAAAGATACGAAGGTCATTGAGCTCGAAGGGGTTCCGGGTGCTTCCGCGACCCGCGAACGCGGCAAGGGATTCCATGATATCGCAGATAAGCAGTTGAACGTGGTGGCGAAGCAGGCAGCGGATTTTGACCGGACGAAGGGTCTTACCGTGACGGAAAATCTGCTGCAGGGCAATCCGGACACCAAAGCGATTTTTGCCCACAATGACGAAATGGCCTTGGGCGCAATCGAAGCGATCCAAAGCTCGGGCAAAGACATTATGGTCATCGGTTTTGACGGTAACGACGATGCGCTGAAGTCCATCGAAGCCGGCAACCTGACGGCTACTGTAGCCCAGCAGCCGGAGCTGATCGGTCAGCTTGCCGTCGGCGCAGCCAAGGACGTGCTCCAGGGCAAAGAGGTGGAAGAGAATATCGCCGCACCACTGAAATTGGTGGTGAAGGAGTAATCTAGTATGCTTTAGAAGCGTTACCTTTTGGGATAGAAGCAGGGTAACGCTTTTTTTTCCGGGACATATATGGAACATTTCTTCCGGGATGCGAAGTAACTCACAGCCTTGCGATAACGGCGGGAATACAATATCGTTAAAAGAGGACAGTTATTTCGCATATTATATTATAATGAATGTGTATGCGTTTACTTCTTAGATGTGATAAAAGGAGCTATGTAACTATGACGATGGAGAAAAGAAAACATGCAATCGTGATCGTAGGTTATGGCGGAATGGGCAGCTACCATGCCAAGCTGATTAAGGACAATGCATTTCTTGAGGTTACGGGAACCTACGATATTTTGGAAGATCGCCGGGAGGTATCTCATCAAGACGGGTATCCTGCCTACGAAAGCTATGAGCAGGTACTAAACGATGCTGCGGTTGACGTGGTGCTCATTGCTACGCCTAATGACGTGCACAAGGAATTAGCACTTCAGGCATTTAAAGCCGGCAAGCATGTCATCTGCGAGAAGCCGGTAACATTGTCCGTCAGTGACTTCAAAGAGATGGTGGCTGCGGCCGATGCTGCTGGCCGGGTACTGATGGTTCACCAAAACCGCCGCTGGGATGAGGATTTCCTGACCATTAAACAAGTGTACAATGAGAAAACGATAGGCGACCTGTTCCGAATTGAATCCAGGGTGCACGGGGCGAATGGCATACCGGGCGACTGGCGTCATCTGGAAGCCCACGGCGGCGGCATGCTGCTGGACTGGGGCGTGCATCTTCTTGACCAGGTCCTGTTCATGGTGGACAGCCGAATAACCAGCCTGAGCAGCCGCTTGAGCTTTATTCTTGGCGATGAGGTCGATGACGGTTTTGAATCGATCATTGAATTCGAGAACGGCGTATCCGTTCTGATTGAAGTGGGAACGACCAATTTCATAACGCTGCCTCGCTGGTACGTTAAAGGAACCGAGGGAACCGGTATTATTGAGGACTGGTCGTTAAACGGCCGAGTTGTTACCCGGAACCAGGATGCCGTGAAAGTGGAGCCGAAACCGATTCAAGCCGGGGTAGGCTTGACCAAAACGATGGCCCCTCCTTCCGAAGAAGCTACCATTACTGGAGCTCTGCCAGAGCCATACCGTCAATCCAGCAGCTTCTTCGATAACTTTGCGGCCGTGATCCAAGGCGAGGCAGAACCGATTGTGAAGAACGAGGAAGTACTACGTGTCCTGAATCTGATCGAGGCAGTATTTGAATCGGCCAGAACGGGAGAAACATTGAAGGATTTTGATATTTACCCTGCGTAATCTATTCAGATTAGCACTCATTATTATCATAAAAAAAGTACCGCGGCTGCCAAGCAAATTAGGCTTGAGGCTGCGGTGCTTTTTATTTTCATATTGTGGTTGCTGTCAGCTCATTCGCGAAACTCGTCGAAAGTGTAACGTTATTTTGCATGATCGACCTTTACGGAACTCCCGGCTTGCAGCACCCGCCTGTAGTCACTAGGCGACCAGCCCGTATCCTGCTTGAACAGCTTCGAGAAATAGGAATAGTTGGCGTACCCCACCTTAGCCGCAATCTGGTACACCGACAATGGAGTCGACTCCAACAGATGTTTCGCCGCCTTGATGCGGGACTGAATGATGTATGTACCCAAAGAGACACCCGTTTCTTTCTTGAACACGCGGGCCAAATAATCCGGGTTGAGATAAACGATTTCCGCTAGGCTCATTCGCGTCAGCTCATCCCCATAATGGCAATGAATATAATGCTTGATCTCCTCCACCACGGTATGCGAATGGTCGGCGTAGGCATGATATTCTGCTGCCGTGCTGACGAGATATTCCGTATATTTCTCCATATCTTCAATCGAGTTCAAGGATTGCTGGAACAGCTGGTCATTGGTTTTGCCGGTATACAGCTTATGAGCCTGGATCTCTTTGCCCTTCAGATAAGAATACACCAGCTGCACGATATCCAAGCGGAATAAACGCAGCACCGAGGCGTTGTAGACGCCATTCTTGGCTAGGTTTTGCAAGTATTTGCGGGTTTCCTCCAGAAACCCAACCGGATTGTTCCCGCTGAGAAGGACTTCCCAGTCTTGCAGCGGGGGAGGGGTGTACGTGGCTTCTTGCAGAGAATGGTGTTCCAGAAAAACAATTTGATTCCGCTTTTTGATCATATCCTCATTCATTTGCAGCAGCATCCGAATGGACTTGTTGATCTCCTCCAACGCCACCGAAATGGATACGCTGCAGGAAGCATCGCTTCGGAGAAATTGATTGGCTTTTTCAATAAATGACGTGCAGATGTTTTCCATGACGCCGGAATCCGGAGGATGATTCCATTTCAGCATGACCATCCAATTGTAATCCTTATATTCCATAGCGGCTTCAACCGTGAAGAGCGGGTCCTGGAACAATTCGGACAGCACGTTGAGAAACGCATAATCAAACAGGTCTTTGTCTTCTTTACCCAAACTTTGATCATGCGGAAAAATGGTGATGAGCACAGGAAGAAATAGATCCGACATCTCATAGGAGAGTTTCTGTTCCGTGATATATCCTGCGATGGCGGCCCGGTCTGAAGAAGCTTTCCGTTCCTTTATCAGCTTGCTCCAAAAATGCTCCTGGAGCTTTTTTTGATTTTTTTTCCACAGCTGCCCGTCCTGTATCGCTTCCTGATCGCTTTGCTGTTCCTTTGCTTTATAGACGGCCTTGGAGATGATAAGGCTAAGCTTATCGAATTCAATCGGTTTCAGGAAATAGTCAAAGCTTTGCAGCTCAATGGCTTTCTGCGCATAGTTGAAATCAGCGTAATTCGTCAGAAATATCGTCTGAACGCTGTATTGTTCCTCGCGTATCCAGGCGAGAAGCTCGAGTCCGCTGCCCTGCGGCATTTCGATATCGCAGATGAGGATCTGCACCGAATGCTGCTGCAGTATATCCCTTGCCTGCGCAACGCTGTAAGCGGTATAGACCTGTTCGATCGAGAGTGCCTTCCAATCAATTTTTTTCTCCAGCGCAGCCACGACAAAATAATCATCATCAACTAGCAATACGTTCATTGAATTTCTCCTCTCCATTCCTGCACGGGCTGTGGAAGCGTTAATGTGACGCAAGCGCCGCCCTCTTCCGGGTTCGAAAATTCCACATGCGCCCGGCGATGATAGAGCAGCTCGAGCCGTTGAAGGGTGTTCATAATCCCGATGTGTTTCCCTTCGCTTTGATCGAGCGGTTTGCCGGTTGTCAATTTGTCCAATACTTCTGCGGGAAACCCGGGTCCGGTATCGGATATCCGGATGACCATAGAAGGTTTCTCCTCCTCCATCCGCAGGCTAACGGACAATCGGATTTGCAGCTCATGATCTCGGGATACGGCGTATTTCACCGCGTTTTCAATAAAGGTCTGGAGCACGAGGGGCGGAATGGTAAGACCGGTCAACTCCTCTTCGAAATCAATACGATAAGAAAAGGCATCGCGGTAGCGGTGCTTCTGAATCTCCAGGTAAATCCGGACATGCTCGATTTCGTCTTCCAGCCGTACGACATTATCTCCGCTATGAAAGATGTAACGAAAGTATTTGGATGTGGACAGCGACATATATTCGATTTCCTTAAACATCTGCATTTGCGCCATGCTGTAGATGTTCGTCAAGCAGTTCAGGAAAAAATGGGGGTTGATCTGCAGCTTCATATAATCCAGCTGGATTCTCTGTTTATCCAGCTGCTGCTCATAAATATCGATTTTAAACTTTTTGATCTGTTCGATCAGATGTTTGAATTGGGAGTTGACCTGCTCGAGCTCGATGATCTCGCTGCTCATGAAATCCAGATTCTCGCTATCCTCATGGATGCGCCTTACGTTTTCCGAGAAATTCTGAATCGGCTTTAACACTTTCTTCTTGAAATACAGCATCACCAGGCTGAGCGTACACGTGAGTATAACAAACAGCAGCATAATGAGGAGCTGGGCGATCATAATGGTCTCAAATATGCCGAATTGGATGACCAGCTGCACGTTGAAGGAGGCGTTCGAGAATCCCTCCGTGACCGTTGTCCGCGGCTGTGGCAGGCTAAAGGGGGAAGCCTTGGCAGATTCGATCTTGGCTCCCGGCTCGCCGGTACCGGCGCTCGAAAGGGCTGCCCCTTGATGATCTACAAGAGAGACGTAACCGTCCTCGCCCAAATCCAACTGTTGGAGTGGCCGGATCAGATCGTCAGCGGAGATGAGACAGATCAGATACCGGTTGTGGTAAGGAACGATGTTGATAATGTAATGCGTGTTCTGAACAAGGATCGGATTCCAGTTGGAGTAGAACGTTTCGTATACGTTTTTAGAATCCGTGAGGGAGACGATCTGTTCCTTGAGTTCCAGGAACTCTGTATACGACAGGGACATGGGTGCATAGTTCTGAAAAAAATCCTGTTCCTTTAAATAGAAGAAGAAGTTGTATTCCTGGCCGTAGTTTTTTTGAAGCTCGTTAAACCGTTTATGCACTCTTTCGCTTGACTTGATGTAATCCACGTAATCGGTGCCGGGGGTATCCATGATCTTAACGCTCTCATCATTCGCCAGCGTCCAGCCCATATAGTGGTTGATGTAGGAGAAGTCATGATTGATCTGCCTGATGTACAGATTCGCCGTATCCTGCAAATATCGGGTCGATTGCTGCTTCACGATGAAGATGGAAGCGAAACTGATCACGAGATCCACCACGAGGGCAAAGATTGAGATAAAGAGCATGATTTTCACATAGTGACGGATGGGATATGGCTTGTTATTCAGTGCTTTAACCATAGGGATACCGTGATTCCTTTCAATTCGCCTGGTCATGAAAGCGTTTTAATAGTGGTACTGATCATTATAAAGGGAAAAGACGAAAAAATCAGGAGCGAACGCTCGGGCATCTTCCATAAAGTCCGGATACCACATCGTAAAGTCCGGATAATAGCATGCTTGTATATGGAAATCGAGGATTCCTTGAAGGGGGACAAGGCGAAGGTCCGAATAGCGCATGATGAGGTCCAAATAACAATGCCGGGCGGAAGTATACTTGAGTTGCTTACGCGACATGCCGGATCCACGACGACGCGAACAGAAAGGGGAATCGATTTGAAAGCAGGCCAACTGAATAGAACCACGCACCCAACCCTCGAGCGGATTAAAAAGAATTGGGGCCTGTATCTGCTGCTGCTGCCTGCGGTTGTGCTGGTTTTGTTGTTTTCTTACGTACCGATGTACGGCATCTTGATCGCATTCAAGGACTACAGTCCCGCCCTCGGGATTATGGACAGTCCATGGGCGGGTCTAAAGTATTTTGAGAAGTTTTTTAACTCCTATCAATTCTCGACAACGATCACCAACACGATTGTAATCAGCTTATACAGCGTTGCGACGTTCCCGATTCCGATCATGCTTGCCTTGATGGTCAATCAAATGCGCCAGAATTGGTTCAAGCGTTTCTTCCAGACGGTAACCTATATGCCGCATTTTATATCCACGGTCGTGATGGTGGGACTCATGCTGATTCTGTTCTCGCCGGGCTCGGGATTGATCGGGAATATCTTCCGGCTCTTCGGTGCGGAAGCGCCGAACCTGATGGGATCGGCCGGCTTGTTCAGCAGTGTGTACGTATGGTCGGATGTGTGGCAGCATACGGGCTGGGACAGCATTATCTATATCGCGGCGTTATCTGCGGTGAGCCCCAGCTTGTACGAAGCGGCCACGATGGACGGGGCAAGCCGGTGGCAGAAAATCCGGTTTATCGATATCCCGATGTTGATGCCTACGGTCGTGACCTTGCTTATATTGCGGATCGGCAGTTTGCTTGGCGTCGGCTTTGAGAAGGTCTACCTTATGCAAAACAGTCTCAATATTACCTCCAGCGAGGTCATCTCCACGTATGTGTACAAAATCGGCATGCTGAGCAGCCAATACAGCTTCTCGTCGGCGATCAATCTGTTTAATACGGTTATTAATTTTGTTCTGTTGATTCTGGTTAACCAGATTTCGAAAAAATACAGCGAAAACAGTTTGTGGTAACACAGGAGAGGAAGGGTTCTATGGGCGTTGTGGAAATAAGAGAGAAGACAGCGCCAAGGCAGAGGAATACCCGATCTTCCGACAGGGTGCTGGAGATCGGCCTGTATGTATTCGCTGTCTTGATGCTGATCGTGTTAATTTATCCCCTGTACTTCATCATCATTGCTTCATTCAGCGAGCCGGCGGCGGTTGCGAATGGACAGGTATGGCTTTGGCCCAAGGATTTTACGCTGGCAGGCTATCAAGAATTGCTGAAGCACTCTAATATATGGATTGGGTACCGAAATACGATTCTGTATACGATTGTAGGTACCGCCATCGGCTTGGTGGTTAACATTTCCGCAGCTTACGCGCTCTCGCGAAAAGACCTCATTGGTCGCAAATATATATCGCTGCTCTTTATTTTTACGATGTTCTTTAATGGCGGTTTGATTCCAACCTTTATGACGATCCGCGATTTCCAGCTGTACGATACGTTTCTTGTCATGGTGTTGCCATTCTCGGTTGCCGCCTTTAACATCATTGTGGCACGGACTTTTTTCCAGAGCAGCATTCCGGAGGATTTATGGGAGGCGGCTCAACTGGATGGCTGCGGAAATCTGAGATATTTCATGACCATCGTAATTCCGCTATCGAAAGCAGTCATCTCGGTCATTGCCTTGTGGACGGCCGTGGGTCATTGGAACTCCTATTTCAATGCCCTGATCTATCTAAAAGATACGAACCTGTACCCGCTGCAGCTCATCCTGCGAAATATTCTGGTTACCAACCAGATGCAGTCCGCCATGGGTACCGGAGAAGCCGCGGCCATAGCGCTGCGACTGGCCAATATTATGCGCTACGCGGTCATTATCGTCGCAACGGTGCCGATCATGTGCATCTACCCGTTCGTGCAGAAGTATTTCAATCAGGGGGTGATGATCGGAGCCGTGAAGTCGTAAAGCCGGATGGATCTTATTAAAAATAATAATTGGGGGAATGGTTGAATGGGAACAAATAATGCAATGAGGAGACATCGTCTGAAGCTGGCTGCCGCCATCATGTTGGCCGCAATCCTGCTGTTAAACCTGGCGGGCTGCAGCGGCGGTAAGAGTAATGATACCAAGACGGATGCCGAATCGGCTTTTAACAAAGAAGGTCTGCCGATTGTCAATGAGCCGATAACGCTGGATGTGCTGACCGTTCGCTGGGGCAACATGGGAGATACATTCCTCCAGAACCTGTGGCTCAAGGATTTAGAGAAGGAGACCAATGTCAAAATCAATTGGCAAATCATGTCCTCTAATGATTGGGGAGAGCAAAAATCGATCATGCTGGCCAGCGGTACGCTGCCGGATATTATTTTCGGCGATATCGTATTCAGCGATTCTGATATCGTGAACAACCTGTCGTATTTCCGCCCGCTGGATGACTACATCGATCAATACATGCCGAACCTGAAAGCGGCGCTGGAAGAAACGCCCGAGATGAAGAAGATGAGCACATTCCCGGACGGGAAAATCTACTCCTTGCCGGCGCGGCTGCCGTCAAGGCCGAAAGCATCAATCCAGCCGATCATTAACAAAACATGGCTCGACCAGCTCGGACTGGATATTCCGGACAACACAGACGAGCTGTACGAGGTGTTCAAAGCGTTTAAAGAACAGGATCCAAACGGCAATGGCAAGGCCGATGAGATTCCGGTCAGCGGATCGGGGAACATCAGCATCGACCTGCTGAATCCGTTCGGCATCACGGACATTAACGGCAACAGCATGATGGTCATCGATAACGAGCCAGTGTTCTACCCGGTGACGGAGAACTACAAGGAAGCGATCAAGTGGGCGCATAAGCTGTATTCGGAAGGCCTGATCGACCAGGAGATCTTCACGCAGGACAGCACCATGTCCACGGCGAAGCATCAGAATCCGGATGCGGCGCTGATCGGTTTCTCCAACCAATGGGTGCCGGATGCGGTGTTTGGGAAATGGAAGGATCAATATATTGCGATTCCGTCCATCGCCGGACCTGACGGAAAAAGGTATCAGGGCGGCGAGCCGCAAGGCATGAGCCTGCGGAGAAACGAGTTCCTTATCACCACGTCGAACAAGTATCCGGAAATTTCGGCTCGATGGGCGGACCAGTTCTACACCAATGAAGCGAGCATCCAGAATTTCTGGGGCGCCATCGGCACGGTGATTCAGAAGAACGACGATGGGACGTTTACGCTCATGAGTCCGCCGAAAGGCACGAGTGCGGATGCGTGGTACTGGGAGCAATCCGTAAGGGATTTCGGTCCCAAGTACGTAAGCCCCAGCTTTGAGAAAAATATCATTCTGGATGAGACCACGGGCGACGGCTTGAAGCTGGTCATCGATAAGCTGGGCAGCGAATACGTAACGACGCCGTTCCCGAACGTGATGTACAGCGCCGAAGAATTCCAGGAGCTGCCTACGCTGACAACGGATATCGACGGTTATGTCGGCACCACCCGCGCAAAGTGGATATCCGAAGGCAATATCGATGCGGAATGGGATGCATACGTCAAGCAGCTGAACGATATGGGCCTTGAGCGACTGGTACAAATCCGCAAGGAAGCCTATCAGCGGTATATCAGCGTGAAATAAGGATTGCCTGCATCCGTCCGGGCTGCCCCGCAGATCGAAATGCTGCGGGGCATCATGCGTAATGATGATTAAGCTTTTGAATAGCATTCTAGCGAGCACAGGAGGCAATCATGAGAAACATAACGAACAGGTAGCCAGCCTATATCCGAACAGCATATTCAATCCTAGTGATAGATAGATTTATAAACAAGGAGTGTTTCGATGATGAATAAATTTCGAATCGGCTTAATTGGTTTGGGCGGGATGGCTCAGGAGCACATCCGCTGGATGAATGAAGAGAACACGTATCAATTTGTGGCCGTGAGTGACGTCAATGGCGAAGCCGTGGAAAGAGTAGGCCATCAACTGGGGATTGAGGACGGCAAGCGCTATGCCGACTTTAAGGATTTAATTGAGGATCCTGACGTCGATGCCGTCATTTCGGTTACGCCTAACAACGTGCACGCGGATATCATCAGCGCATGCTTGCAAGCGGGTAAACCTTTTTTGACGGAAAAACCATTTACGCGAGTGTTCGAAGAGGCAATCCCCTTACTGGAGTTATATGAGAAATTGCCCGTTCCGGCCATGATTGGCTTTACATACCGTTACACCCCTGCTTTTCGTTATGCCAGGGAACTCATCCGTACAGGCAAACTCGGGACGATCCGTCACTTCTCTATTCAGTATTTGCAAGGGTTTGGCGTGCCGAACCAGCAGGTTCCCTACATGTGGAGATACAACAAAGCCATCACAGGGACGGGGACGCTGGGAGACTTGGGCTCGCATATGATCGATATGGCCCGATTTCTGTTTGGAGAATTTGAAGAAATTACCGCCCAGTTACATACCATCATTCCAGAACGTAGGGACCCCGTAACGGGAGCGATGGCCAAGATCGAAGTTGATGATTTTGCCAGCTTTCAGGCACGGATGGCCGATGGCATGATGGGCGTGTTCCAGACATCACGCAATGCGTTCGGTTCAGGCAACCAGCATGAGGTGTCCATTTACGGCGATCATGGCACGGTCCACGCCAGCACATTGGATCCGGAACGGGTGGTATGGATTCGCGAAGAAGAGCCCGTACAGCTCGCTAGAACGACTATGGAAGTGCCGCAGCATTGCAAGGTCAAGCAGTATGCCGATTTTGCCGCGATATTGCGGGGGACGCCTGCCGATGGAGTCCCCGGGTTTATGGACGGATACCGGAATCAAGAGGTGCTGGATGCGGTCGTTAGAGCAAGCGAGACCAAGGCGGTGGTAGAGCTCCGAAATACGGGCCAACGAATCCAGAGTTTGTCATAACGTCTTGCCCATCCAGATATACAGCGCCATCAAAGTGAACAGAAACAGGCAAAAGTTAACGCTTACAAATAATCCGCGAAGTAAAGCGGAGCGGTGGAATTGAAATGGAGTTTTAAGCTCACCCGTACCTTCGATCAGGAACAGGATCAGTACCGTGTGAATGATCGTATGGCCAATGACTTCCTTGTAACCGAATACAAGGCTTGTCATAATAAAAATGCCAGATACCAGCAGGGCGGTGAATCGGCTCATGATGCCTACGATAAATGCCCACGCTAGCCCTATTTCGATAAAAGCGCTGATCATAACGAAGTGCTCAATGGTAAATCCGAAGGTAGGAAGTCCGTAGCTGCCCATTACGGTGCAAGCAAGCTCGGGGATGGTCAGCTTTTCCATAGCAAGCCAAGCAAGGGACATGCCGGTGCATATATACATGACGGGAGGAGCCGTTCTTTTTATTGGAGTGCCACACACAAACAGATAATATACAATACCGAGATAGATTAAATAATCGATGGAATGAAAAATGCCGTAGGTTAATGAAGCTTGTAGATAGAGCAAGAATAGGATGGCACCGCTCACCGGCAATGTGCGTTTATAGAGCAGGCAGGCTGCTGCGGCGGCGAGGCCGAGGATAATCCACATGGAATTGGTTTTGAACTCAGGTGCCAGGTACGAGCCGCTCAGAAGCTGCAGCACCAGGCCGATGGCCAGCCCTATACGCAGAATGACTTCGGTATGGGGCCTTAGCCTGTGCAGCCATTGGTGAATTTTCATGACGGGCCTCATCTTACCCAAGGGATCGTGAAAGGCACAGGTGAGTAATAGGATCAACAATGTAAACGCTAACCAAAACAGGAACGTCAGTGTAACGATACGGGGAAAGGGCAGGGGGACCCATTCAAAGTTGTCCGTGAACCATTTGACATGAATATAGATGTTGCTAATCTTGGAGAAATGCATTACCATTCAATCAGCTCCTCCCTTAACCAACTCTAGTCACCTATCCAAGATAATACAATATTAGATAAAAAAGTATATTGTTGGATGAATATACCCCTCATTTTGAAAATATTATCCCTTAAGAGCGTTCATAGGCAGCGTTTGACTTTACAGTCATAGCATCACTAAACAGAGGGTGTCCCAAAGATCTTAGATCTTGCGGGAGGCCCCCTTCTTGCTGTTAGAAGATGCTCCGTGCGGATTGCTTACTTTTTTAGACGCAAAGAAACCGTTCTTTGGTAAGATGGAGGTGCGACCCAAACCATTTACGAAAGGAACGGTTTCTTTTGTACATTCAATATACCATGGACCAACTCTATCTGCCAATGGATCTGGATTTCCTTTTACCGCTGAATGCGACCTAATGACTGGCTCAACCCGCTACTAAGGAAGCTATGTTCCGGCAGCATAACGTTCAATGGTTTCATAAGGCAGATGATCGGTAATAAGACGACCGTAATGCGCAATCCGTATGATGCCATCCTCATCCAACACAAACTCTGCCGGAATCCGATTAAAATTTGAACCTTCTTCCGGCGTCAGCTTGAAACCTGCTGCTTCTGCTTCATCCGTGAATTGATGCACATTCGGTTGTGCTAAGGTGGCTTGTGTCTTGGCTACCGAAGTCTCGACTCCATAACGAGTGTAGAGCTCCGCATTCGAATCGGCAATAAGAGGAAATGGAGCATTCTGCTGACCGACATGCTGATGAAGTGCCGCTTCCGGTGATTCGAAAACGCAAATGACATCGAGATGATACTGCTGCTGCCACTGAGGATATCGCTGAATAAACTGGTGCACCCTCAGATTGCATAGTGCACAGGCTGCGTTACGGAAAAAAGCGAGAAGTAATTTACGTCCGCGATGGTTTTCTAGTGAAATGATATTTCCATTTTGATCTACGCTTTGGAATAACGGAGCATAATCTCCGGGTTGGAGCACATTGTTCATTTTGGATTTCCTCCTGGGTTAACGGTATATAGGCGTGAGGCCTGTTACCAATGTAGCAGGGAGGACTACATTGCTCTGTGACTAGGTCACAGAGCAGTTTCTGTTAGACAGCCCCGGTTTATAATTTTCACCCAGCCTCTTCCTGTTTCCAGCCATCCTTTCTTTTGGAAATGGCCCAGCGTACGGGAGACGACCTCTCTTACGGAGCCAATTTCATCAGCAAGCTCTTGGTGGGTTGTGTGCACTAACGGATGTTCTTCCGAGGTGATGCGCAGAAGAGTCCTGGCAAGGCGCTGCTCCAGCGGTAATGACTGTCTCTCCTGCAGCATATTTGCCATCCGCAGTGTTCCATCAAGCAGCCCACCAAATATAGCGCTACGGATGGGTTCATATATCTGCAGCCAACGGAGAAAGCTGCTTTTCAATACATACAAGACCTCTACCTCGGACTCGGCAATGAGAGTCCCAGGATAATCCTGCCCGCTAAGCCCGCTAAGCACGAGGAGCGAACAGACTTCACCGGCTGATAGTATGTTTAACACCGATTCGTTGCCATCTTCGTTGATGATTGTGATACGGGCCGATCCGCTGATCAGGAACATGCCATACATCGTGGCATCCTCTCGATGAAAGATTCTCGATTTGGCATCAAAATGTTTTGTAAAAGCTTTAGCATGGATCCATTCTTCTGGCGGTACGACTTTCAAATAAGGAAAGATGTCGGTTATCTGCTTCTCATTCAGTTCAGGTTTCATGGTTGGTTTCCGCCTTTCGGTAATCATGCACGGACATGCGAAACTGCTATTCTATATTGTTAACATTTCGGGCTGACAAAGTTCAAGAGAATTTATCTGGATTTCATGCGGGAAGAACTCCTTTAGCGATGCGATGGTTTTGCTATAATGATGTGAGCAAGCGATTAAAGTCAGGGAAAAGGGTGAAGAAGATGAATGAAACACAATACATAAGGGATACACCCACGAAGATCAGGAAAGGACAGGGAGCGGTGCTCATGCTGCAGGGCACCGCTTCGGATGTAGGCAAGAGCATCGTAACGACGGCTCTATGCCGCATATTTCTACAGGATGGTTATCGTACGGCTCCATACAAATCGCAAAATATGGCTCTTAATTCCTACGTGACGTTGGATGGCAAAGAGATCGGCAGAGCACAGGGTGTACAGGCTGAGGCCTGCGGCATTGCCGCAACAACGGACATGAATCCGATCCTGATCAAGCCGATAAAGGACATGTTTTCGCAAATTGTGATCCACGGCGTTCCACACATGCAGATGAGTGCGATGGATTACAGGACGCAGTTCCTGCCGAAGGCCAAAGAGATTGTGCTGGATGCACTGGATCGTCTACGGGAGAGCTACGATATCGTTGTCATGGAGGGCGCGGGAAGTCCGGCGGAGATCAATCTTAAGGATCGGGACATTGTTAACATGAATTTGGCGGGATGGGCGGATTCGCCGGTTATTCTGGTTGCGGATATCGATCGTGGCGGCGTGTTCGCTTCCATTGTTGGTACGCTTGAACTGCTTGAGCCCCATGAGGCGGCCAGGGTCAAAGGGTTTATCATTAACAAGTTCCGTGGGGATCTGGCACTGCTTCAGCCGGGACTGGACTGGCTTGAAGAGCGGACAGGCATTCCCGTGCTCGGCGTACTCCCCTATATTCAGGACATGCGAATCGAGGCCGAGGATTCGGTTGTACTGGATGAGCTTCAATATCAAAGACAGGAACAACGCGACCTCGATATTGTCGTGATCCGGTATCCGCGTATTTCGAATTTTACGGATGTTGAAACGCTGCGCTGGGAGCCGGATGTTGTCGTTCGTTTCGTTCAATCGGTGGATGAACTTGGCACGCCGGACGTCATTATTTTGCCGGGCACCAAGGATACGATCAGTGATCTCGGGTTCCTTCAGGATCGGGGCCTGGCCGATGCGATCTTGAGGCAGACGCAGCAGCGAGATGTGCAGTTGGTTGGCATCTGCGGAGGATATCAAATGCTGGGCGAGCAGCTGTCGGATCCGCATGCGGTCGAAGGGAGCGTTCGGGAAGCGAAGGGGCTCGGCCTACTGCCGATTCGGACTTCTTTTTTAAAGCATAAAAGGACGGTTCGGGTGAAAGGGGAATTGTTACAGCAACATCCGCTGAGGTTCGTTATATCGGATACGGAGGTCGATTCTACGATTACGGCCTATGAAATCCATATGGGCGTGACCGAATGGAGCGCCGTGTCTGACGGCTCAGGACACCGCCCGCTTTTTTCGATTGAAGCAGATGGCACAGATTCTTTAAAGGCAATAGAAGATATTCAGCCGCACATTGAAGGGATTGCTACCTCTGATGGCCGTATATGGGGAAGCTATTTGCATGGCTTGTTTGACAACGATGTCTTCCGTAGGTCCTGGCTGAACGGCATTCGGATGAAGAAGGGGCTGATTCCAATTCCGGAAACGTTCAAAGCAGAAGAGCGCAAATTCGCGGAATTTAACCGTGTAGCGGACATCGTTCGTAATCATGTGGATATGAAAAAAATATATGAAATCATCGGGTATACGCATTGAGATATAAGGAATGCTCCCGGCCATTCGGGTAATAATGATGAATAGGAAGATAACACCATGCACACGGCATGGTGTTATTTGCGTGGAGCGAAAAGAAAAAAGTTGTTTAATTATAGGATAGGGGGGTATACTAAATATAGGAGCGAATGAAAATTCATCTTGCATTATATCCCATGATTGGAGTGATAGCCCATGTTGAATAGGAAGGGCACGATACTAACCTTAACGGGCATACTTGCTTTTGGATTGTTGACAGCATGCGATAATGCGAAGCAAGCTCCTGATACGGGCGGTCATGGCGGAAACCATGAAAAGGAAAGTGAAAGCCAGGAAACGAATGGGCACAGTGAACACGCTGGCGGTGATGAAACTGCCTCAGATCATTACAATGCTGCATTTACCTGGAATGAACCGGCAAGAGCAGGTGCCGAATCTGAGCTGACGATCCAAATTATGGATAAAGACGGTGGACCTGTCCAGGATTTTGACGTCAATCATGAGAAGCTGCTGCATCTGATCATAGTGAATCGCGATTTGTCTTTCTTCCACCATATTCATCCGGATTACAAGGAGAATGGCGTATTTACCGTGAACACGACATTCCCGGCTGGCGGCGAATATAAATTGTTCGCAGATTTTGTGCCTAAGGGTGCTGGAGGGACCACGCTTAGCGAATGGGTTCAGATTGAGGGAGAAGCGGGGAAACCTTCGGCGATTCAACCGGATTCCAGCCTGATCAAACAAGTAAACGGCAAGGAAATTGAGCTGAGTTTAAGCAATACTTTATCGAACGAAGAGGTTGTGCTCACCTATCATATTCAGGATGCGCAGACGAAGCAAGGCATCAGCAACCTGGAGCCTTACCTGGGCGCAGTTGGGCACGTTGTTATTCTGTCCGCAGACGCTGAGCAGTACATCCATGTGCATCCTCTAGACGAGCAGAGTACAGGACCCCAAGCGGAATTTGCTACTACCTTCCCCCACAGCGGTATCTACAAAATCTGGGGACAATTTCAGCATCAGGGTGAAGTGATGACCGTGCCTTTTGTCGTTGAGATACAATAATTTCAGTTTAAGGAGTGAACGATATGACAGAGCCATTGAAAATCTACACCATCCCGACTTGCAGCGATTGCCATCATGCCAAGCGTTACTTCAAGGAGCAGGAGGTTCCGTATACGGAGTATGATTGCACACAGAACCCGGAATATCCGGAAGAAGTGAGGCGTCTGACGGGAAAACAGATTGTGCCTACGATCGTTATGGGTGACAACGTATTTATCGGATTTGCCGATAACTTTCAGGAAATTTGGGAATTGATTAAATAAATAAGTGTTCATGGAAGTGAAGAAGAAGCATGGATCGTACCCCTAGGGATGATCCATGCTTCTTTTAACGTTCGTCTATGTTCACACCGCGCCAATGACCTTAATGCGGTGCGACTCGGAGACGATGTTCATGAAATTTGATGCTACACCATATAAAACGTAAATAATCAGGTACTGTACGGTCAGAATGTTCGTTTTCATCAATTTTTTAATGGTAATTCGCAGGTGTAAATAATCAGTAGCGGTGTTATTATATGGGTTGCGTCTTTTGGAAAAGATCATTGTGGCAAGCGTTGATAGCCCATTGAAATTTCTTGAAACGATTCGGAATATAACACGTATCAATACTCACTGCTTAGATGGAAGGGGTAGACACACAGTGGATAATGGAATGAACGTTATTTTGTTTGAAAAGAAGCCGGACGGTGAGCTGGTGCAGATCGAAGAACGGTCATGGACGATGAACATGGTTGCTGCACTGGAGCATGTGAATTATATCGTTGTTGGCGGCCGGGAATACGAAACGATTGAAGGCAGATTAAATGTAGACACGGGCAAACTTGAGCTTCTGCTCGTTCCGATGCGGAACGATTAATCTTGTCCGAAAGGAGAAACCATCTTGAGTAATGAAAAAGACAAAAAAGATCAGCCAACATCCAAATGGCTGACGCCGGAAGGCAAACCGATTCGGGTCCTGTCGAGCTCGCTGGGCATTGCCTTGTTAGCGAACGCATTTCTGGTATCGGGCGCGGCAGCGAAAGACCTTGCTTCGGAAGCGGTTACTTCATCCGAAGAGCCGCAGCTGGTGTCCTGGTCGACAGAAGAAGTGAAGAAGTATTTTGACAAGAATGTGGATTGGAACATTCCGTTTCCTAGTGAGGAAAAATTCCAGGAAGAGCCGGTAGAAGGAGCCGCTGCAGGATCGGGTTCGGGCGGCGGAACAACGATCGTCAACAACTATGGCGGGTACAATTCCGGTTTCGGCTGGGATGACTTGCTGCTCTATCACATGTTGTTTAACAATGGTTCCTATTATTCATCCAGCAGATGGTACAACAATCATCGCGGTTATTATGCGAATAACGGTAAACCTTATAAACCCCGCACGTATTCGAGTGGTACGTTCCAGAATAAACCGGTGGTGAACTCCAATGTTCGCCCGAAAACCTCCACTTCATCGTCGGGTACGATTACGCGCCGCTCCACGTCGTCCAAGTCTGGTGGCATCGGCGGCAATTCCAGCGGGTTCAGTTCCTCGGGTTCGAAATCCAGCTCCAGATCCGGCGGTTTTGGAGGATGAGTCACGACAGCGTATTCACCGTATCGGGACAGCCTGACCCTAATCGGGATGGGCGGGTATCGGAGCTCGCGGAGCTCGGCTTTACCTGGGCGGATCTGGAAGGGGAAGCCTACTGGATAGACCAGATCGTCACCATAAGTCAAGAGACCTATCGTGAGCTGGAAGAAGCAGCCGCGATATTATGGGCCATGTTGGACAAAACCGTTCGTTATATTCATCGCAATCATCATATATACAGCTTGATTGGCATTCCGCCTATCCTGTGGCAGATGCTGGACGAATGTCCGCTGCCAAAAGAGGGATTGATCAGCCGGTATGCCAGGTTTGATTTCGCTATTGCCCATGATGGCAGCATCAAGCTGCTGGAGCTGAATGCGGACACGCCTACAGGTTATGTTGAGGCTTCCATTGCAACGCCGTGGATGTGCCGTCAGGTCGGTATTGTCTCTCCCAACGAACGGATGCAGGAGCTCGTCGCACAAGCGTGGGGAGCAGAGCGTCCGGATACGGCTGCCTGCATCGCTTATGGCGAACATAAAGAGGACTCCGGTACGATCGAAGCGTTGGTTCGGCACAGCGGGCTGGATATCCGACTGGTGGATTGTCTTGATCTGTGGGTGGATGAAGGTATGCTGAAGGACGGCGATGGCCGGGAGATTCACCGGATGTTCGCCCTATATCCGAAGGAGTGGATGTCCGTCGATGATGGCGGAGATGCGCTTGCCTTTGCCATCGAGACGGGACGCCTGCAGCTGTTCAACTCGCCGCACAGCATTTTACTGCAATCCAAAGGACTGCTTGCCGCCATGTGGGGGATGTATGAGCTGGGCCTTTTGTTCGATGAGACAGAACGGGAAGCCATCGTCAATTATATGCTGCCCACTTACAACAAACCGGTATTCTCCGGTGATTTTGTGTCCAAGTCGATGTTCGGCCGCGAGGGTGGTTCTGTCAAGCTGTACGACCAGGCCGGACAACTCGAGGTAGAGGATCAGGACGGATATGATACAAGTGTCATGTTTCCGACGGTCTATCAGCGGAGGGCAGACCTGGCTCGCATCGAGACGGCGGAGGGCCATTTTCATTTACTGACAGGATTGTTCGTCCTGAATGGCACCCCTTGCGGTTTGCTGGGACGTGCGGGCGGTTTGATTACGGGTAATTCCAGCCATTTTATCGCAATGGGAGTGAAATAAATGCAGTTGAAACAAGATAGAAGGCAGCATAGCGGTGCTCCTAAGGGAAAGAGGAAACCTCCGGTCGTTCTGGCGGTACTACTATTATCCCTCATGGTCTTGGCGCTGAGTGCATGCTCCAATGGGTCCACGGTATTTCATACCGGATCGGAGGAAGTATCTTCAACCTCTGCTCGCGTGCCTTGGGACTACCGGATCATTGAAGGAACCGTCGGTGATTTGATTGGCGGCGATATGACCGTGCTGCCGGATAACGAGCTCCTGCCGAACGATAACAACTATGCTACCGGGGACAAAATTTGGACGCTTCAATTCATGGATGCGGAGCTTACCACGGATGCGAATCAACGTAATGATATCCGGTTATCGTCTTGGCAGACCCTTAAGTCGTTCAAGGACAAAAAGACGGCAGAATCGGATTTGACCAACCTGAAAGTCACGGTCAAAACTGACGTGAAGCTGGTTGGGGTTTATAAAACAACGTATAAAAAAGACACCAGGCATTTTGCTGTCATCGAACTGCCGACGGGCAATCGGATCAAGCAGCCGATCGATGAGAAGCGTTATGCCGCAATGGAAAAGAAGGACAAGGTTGATGTTGTATTGGAGGAAGTGCATGATTTCGCCGATTACGACTTGGCCTATGCAAAATTTCGGGGGTGGGCGGATTGACGGTCGTCATTAATATTGTAGTAAGTGTAATCTGCATTATCGTGCTTCAATTACTGGGTATGTTGATTTTCAGCTGGATGACCCGGTTTAACGACATGGAAGAGCTAAAGAAAGGCAATGTCGCGGTTGGTCTTGCCTTTGGCGGCAAGTTTATGGCAACAGCCATTATTCTGGGCATATCGGCGTATACGAATTCATCGATCTGGCACATGATACTGTGGTTTACCGTCGGGTATGTATGCTTGATCGTTGCCTATTGGGTATTTGAGCTGGCTACGCCGGGTCTTAAACTTTCCGAGCACCTGCAAAAGGGGAACGTAGCGATCGGCATTCTGCTTGCGATGGTGTTTATCGGGACGGCCTTTGCAATCAGCAGCCTGATTATTTAGGTCAAATCGCACCATTTTCGGGAGAGGAGCAGAAACGTGCACTTTTTTCTAAGATTATCTTTGAAAATGATGCGTCTGCGTAAAACAACGATCAGCGTAATTGTGGTACTGTTCGTGGTGCTGTGCTCGACCCTGGCATTTCTGCTGGAGCCCGAAACCTTTCACCATTGGTTTAACGCCCTTTATTGGGTGCTTACCACGATGGCAACCGTAGGTTATGGCGATTACTATGCAGCTACCGTGCCAGGCAAGATATTAACGATATTCATCTATATCTTTGGCATCGGGCTGTTGAGTTTGGTGATCGGTAAGGTGATCGAATCGTTTGGAAGCATGAAGCGGCAGAGAGGAGCGGGCAGGTTGAATTTTAAAGGTAGTGGTCATGTCATCATAATCAATTGGAGCAAAAAAGCAATGTCCGCGATCGATGAGATTTTGTCGTATTCGCCGAAGTCCGAGATTGTGGTCATTGATGATACCAGTCAGCATCCTGTCGAACATCTCGAACAGGTTCATTTTGTAAGCGGCGATCCTGCAGCGGATGACGTGCTGATAAGAGCCAACATCCTGGAGGCCAAATCGGCCATAGTCTTTGCGGATGCTCGGATTGACGAATCGGCTCTCGTGGACGGCAAGTCGCTGCTGATTGTTTCCAGCATTGAACGGATTGCGCCAAATGTACATACCACGGTGGAGATCGTGCAGGAGAAGCATGTTCAGAATTTCCGCTACAATCATGTGAACGAGTTTGTGCTCTCGCACGATGCCGTGTCCCGATTAGCCGTACGCGCGGCCCTGCAGGAAGGAAACTCAGATGTGCTGATGCAGCTGTTGAGCCGCCAGCATGGCGATGATATTTACGAAGTGGCTTTAAATCCTGCATGGAATACTTACGGCGATGCCTTTCAGGATCTGCTGCGGCAAGGAGCGACGCTTATATCCGATCGCAACGACCTCAGCATCAACCGCAAGCTCGATGTGCCGATTCCGCGGGATGCGAGATTGTATGTGGTTTCGGACGAGGCGACCTATAAGCGGATTACCGGCAAGCTTGCCTGAAGTTGGGCCATCGATTCGATGCCCGTGGAACTACATGGGACCTTCGGAATTAGTGATATCGGTATCCAGATGTTGAATATTCGGCACAGATAGCAACATCCAGCCCCCAAAACGCCCCTGTTCATAACAGTGGGCGTTTTTTTATAGGATTCAGACCATCTCTCTTAGCATGCTCTCGCTGCTCTTCTCCAGCTTCATGGGAAACAGTTTCACTTTTTCAGGGAATAGGGCTCGAACCTCTTCATATGCGGCTGCAGATGCATAGACCTGGTCGGATTCCTCGATCCTCTGCAGTAGGTCCTCTAGATTATCCAGCCCGGCCAAGCTGGCGCGAACCCCCTCAATGCCGGCCTCTTCCATGCGGCTGGCCATCCATTGTGCACCTGCCTTACCCAAGCAGACAAAGCTGATATCGCTTCCCGGTGTAAGCCGGGCAATATCAAGCAGGACCGATGTTTCCACGCTGGCGCCAATGACAGTTACTTTTTTGTCATATTTGCTGCACAGAGCCTTTACTTCGGCATCGTGATTCAATGTCGTGACCATGAGGTTTGAGTACTCCAGCGCCTCGAATAAGGCTTCCTTCCCCGTCAACAGATCCTCCAGAAATACCGTTTTCACTTCGGCACCCGTCATTTGTTCAATGGCTTTCTGATAAAAGGGATAATCATGTTCCTTACATTCGATGAACAAAATCCGCTGTTTCGTGTTCAGGACAGGCTCCTGCAGCAGCGTATAGGCGAGGGATGCGGCAAAGAACTCGCTCGCGGGGATGTTAACGGAGCTAAGCTCCTCCGTCGTTCGCTTTACCAGCTCATGCATGAGCTTTCTGCGAGTTCTGAGCTCTTCTACCTGTGCGTTGTTTAATACCTGCGTTCCTTTACCTTTATGCATCGAGACGATCCCCTCATCCTTCAACTGGTTGTAGACCAGATTTACGGTGTTGCGGTTCAGTCCCAGCAGATCCGCCAGCGCACCGGCCGGAGGCAGCATGTCAAAGGGTTCGATCTGTCCAATCCCAATCAACCACTTTAATTGCTCTTTGACCTGTGTGCTGACATTAAGGGTGGCGTGCGGGTCGACTCGAAGCATGAGTTTATGCGGCATAACGAAACCTCCTTTCCTAGTCAACTAGTAATTTAACTATACATAATTATTCGTTAATTATCAAGAAAAGTATTGACATATATGGCTATAAGTCATTATCTTATATATAACTAAATAACTAGTTAATTATGAATATAGGAGGGTTACGATGAAGGATCAGGCAGCAGCATATGTACAAAAAATGAAAGGTGGGGCTAGAAGTCCGTTGACCGTTCGCCCCATGAATATTGCCATTGGTTTTATCGGCGGCGCTATTTCCATCGGGTTATTAGCTCTTCTGACGTCGCTCGCAGAGAGTATTTGGATCATGGCACCTTTTGGTGCGAGCTGTGTGCTTGCGTTTGCGGTTTGGGATGCGCCGCTATCACAGCCAAGGAACCTCATTGGAGGGCATCTGATTTCCACATTCACGGGACTTGTAACGCTTGAGGTTCTGGGGGACGGAATCTGGGCTATGGCCATTGGTGTGGGAGCGGCGATCAGCTTGATGGGGATCACCAAAACGACCCATCCTCCAGCTGGTGCAGATCCCTTGGTTGTCATTATGGCTGGCAGCGGCTGGTCATTCTTATTTACGCCGGTGCTTGCCGGGTCGGTCATGATCGTGGTTGTGGCTCTGCTCGTCAATAATGCGGTAAAGGAGCGAAGATATCCGACATTTTGGTGGTGAAGGCAGTTTTTTCTTTGATGAATAAACGGTAATCATGGTAATATCTTCAATCTTATATCGTCAACAACAGACTCGGATCTACAAGGGACCGGGTCTAATTTATGTTGTTTGGCCGCGGATCTGAAATTTCCCAAACTAATTTAAATACCACGATGCGTGGAAATCCAAACCGAAATCATAAAAAATAGGCGATACTTACCACTTGATCCCGGGTGTCAAATCTATAGAATATTACACAATCCCGGTACAGGACTCTATTCTTATTTTGCATAAAAGGTTAATATTCCCAAACCTTTACAGAATGCGGTTCTCAGCCGATTTTTTATACGACTTTGGTATCAATTTTGTAATAACTATGGATAATGATGTAAAAATGACCGGAACTTTAGCAATTTTTATGCGTTTAACCTTATGATTCACGAAAATTTTCTGAAAATCTTCGTCATCTCGCTGCATTTCTCTGATGAAATGAAGTCATGCGGTTCCAGCCTTATTCGGACAGCGATGCTTTTCACTGCACACAACTAACATCAGGCTGTGAAGTTGTCAAATGACAGGGACGAGGAGGCAGCGGCGAGTGTTATCGGGGGAAAAATGTGGAAGAGGTTTGTTTTACTTCTTTTTGACTACTATCGATATCGGAAAAGTTGGTAAAGAAGGAATATGGTATCGGGAACGCATCGGCTATAGAATGACGAGTATGGCTCAGTCGTCATAAGTCGGTGCAGCAAACAAGCATGTCAAAGAAAGGGCAGGTGAGCAACGAAGACGATGAGCAGACGAAAATGGTGGGTGATCGCAGCACTTTTCACTATAGCGCTTCTCTGCGGTGCCGCTGTAATTCAAGGATATCTACGACCGTCATTAAAAACGTATGCGGATGCGGACGGCGTGAAAATGAAATTCAAAACAGAGGGAACCTCCTTTCTGGTATATGAGGATGACGAAGTTTGGAAAGAGGTTTTTGCCAAAGGAGTGAATCTTGGGGCAACCGTACCTGGACATTATCCCGGTGAGCTTCCGGCAACGGAGGAAGATTACCTTCGCTGGTTTAAACAGATTGATGACATGGGAGCGAACGTAATCAGGGTCTACACCGTGCATAATCCGGTCTTTTATTCTGCACTTGTGAAATATAACCGGGATAAAGGCGATGACTCCTTGTACTTCATGCAGGGCATTTGGTCTCCGGAGGAGCAGCTAATCGAGCGTAAGGATGCGTATGACGAAGAAATCATCCAAACGTTCAAAGCGGAGATATCGAAGGCTGTTGCTGCAGTCTACGGCGATATCAACGTTGAGCCCAAGCATGGACAGTCGAGTGGCAAGTATAAGGTCAATGCAGGCAAGTACCTTATGGCCTGGCATGTGGGAACCGAGTGGGACCCAACCATGGTCGATAACACCAACACGGTACATAAGGATGTTCCTCAGTATGAGGGGTCCTATTTCTCGGGGACGAAGGACGCAAGTCCCTTTGAGAATTGGCTGGCATCTTTATTGGACTATACGGCTGCCGAGGAGCAGAAGTACGGATGGCAGCATCCGATGACATTTACCAATTGGGTCACAACGGATGTGCTTGAGCATCCGGGGGAACCGCTGTTTGAAGAAGACCTGGTGTCTGTTGATGCGAGGCATGTAGAACCGGTGAACTGGGATGCAGGATATTTTGCCGCATACCATGTGTATCCGTACTACCCGGATTTTTTCCGGACGGACAAAAAGCTACAGACCCTTCCTGACGGGAATGGGGGTTACAACACGTACAAAGCCTACTTGCGAAAATTGAAGGCAGAATTCGAGGATATGCCGATTATGGTCACCGAATACGGCGTACCGTCATCCATTGGTATTTCACACCATGGTCCTGGAGGGAAGGATCAAGGGGGACATGACGAAGCTGAGCAAGGCTCGGTCAACGTCTCGCTGACCCAGGATATTTACGACGAAGGTTATTCTGGGGCCATCTTGTTCATGTGGCAGGACGAATGGTTCAAGAAGACATGGAATACGATGCCTTTTGAAATACCGGCAGACCGCCGGGCATTCTGGTTGAATGTGCTGACGAATGAGAAGATGTTCGGCGTTCTCGCTATGCAGCCGGGCAAGGTCGAGCAGATCACGATCGACGGGGATCTCAGCGATTGGGATAAAGTTCCCGAAGAGGAAATCAAGACCTGGTCCGGAACGGCTCCGGGCGTCAAGAGCATGAAGCTGACGCATGATGAAGCCTACCTATATATCGGCATGGAACTGGGAGAAGCATTTGATCCCGATCGTTCCAAGCTCTTTATCGGAGCAGACACGATCCCTGGCGGCGACATCCCCAAGAAAGAACTGGCGGGACGAACGCTCAAAGGTGGAGCTTTGGAAACGTTGATTCAGTTAGGTCAAGAGGATGAGTCCCAGGTCACCATAGCACCGTCATACGATTTCCACAGCCGGTTGTACGGTAAAGAGGGATATTGGATGCTGCCAGGAGAGGAAGCCAAGGGAACCAAGGATGATCCTGTGGTGCCTGGAGGTTCGTTTCATGCCTGGAAGCTGGCCATCAGCCTGCTGATGAATCCGCCGGATACCCGCTTCTCCCATCCGTTTGTGGATGAGAGAGTAGGGATGCTGAAACGGGGGACCAGTGATCCGCAATCTCCGGATTTTAATTCGCTTACGGCCTGGCAGTATCAAGACAGGTTTGTTGAGATGAGGATCCCATGGATGCTGCTCGGATTCGGGGATCCGAGTTCGCTGCAGGTGCTGGATTACAGTCCGCTTCAAGACAAGCGTACATTCAGCACGATCACAGCGGAAGGGATTCGGCTGGCTCCGTGGATCGCACAGCGATCTGAGAATAACGGGAAGTCAGCGTCAGGATCGGAAGAATCCATCAACCTGGAGGAGATCGAACCCTATACTTGGGAGCTGTGGGAAGCAACCAAGTACAGTGAACGATTAAAACAAAGCTATTATGATATGCAGGACATATTCACCCGTCTGCCCGAAACGGAGCGGGAACCAGATGCTAAATAAAAGGAGGAGCCATCGGATATGTTTTCAAATTTAGAAATGGCATACGTCTTTGCCTATGTATGTCTCGGCCTTATTGCAGCCGGCATTATCCTGTTGTTCCAAATGAAGATCAAGCACAATGCCATACAAAGAGAAACGGAACGCTTAACAGAAAAACATCATGATTATTTTGTGTATGTGCAGAGTCATCTGCATGACGATACGACGCTGGAGCTTCCTCCGGGCAAATTGACATCGGCAGAGCGCCGGGTCATTCAAGCCAAATTTATGGAATGGATCGAGCAATTCAAAGGGGACGCCAGAGAGAAGCTCCTGCGCTTATGCCGGGAAGCCGGATTTGTGGAAGAGGAGATTCGGGCATTATCCAGCCTGCGGAAAGACCGCCGTATTGAAGCGGTCTACCGCCTTGGGGGGATGCGTGCGGAAGAGGCCGTGCCGCAGCTTCAGCATCTGATGAACCGTACGAAATATGGTCCGATGACCATCATCATTGCACGTGCGATTGCCAAAAGCGCAGTTCAGTCACAACAAATTCGAGAAATGTTGTCCAAGCTGCTGTCCTACGATAAAGCCATTCATCATATGGCTGCCGATATTTTGCTTGAAACCCGGCTGGATTCGGCCAGCCTTATGCGCAAGCTCTTGGATGATCCCGATCCTGGATTGGTCAAGGTTTCGCTTGTAGCCATGTGGGGGCAGGCCATTCCGGCTGTCGTGCCGGCACTCGATCGATTGGTCGGATCCGAGGAAAAGGACGTGCGTGCGGAGGCGGTCAAGCTGTATCTTGGCTCCTACCCGGCCCTGAAGGATGATACCATTGCGGAACTCATGAATGATCATGAGTGGGAAGTACGCGCAGCAGCGGCAAAAGCGCTGGGACGGCTTCATGCCGCAGGCAGCATTCCGATTCTGGCTTCCGCCTTAAAGGACGAGAATTGGCATGTACGCAACAACAGCGCGGAGAGCCTGGCCATGTTGGGAGAACAAGGCTTCGAGACATTGTGCCAAGCCGCGCTGACAGGAGAAGGTCCGGCCAGGGAAACGGCCTTGTACCGGATCGAACGGATCATGTCCAACGAAGGCGAATACGAGCAAGTTGAGCAAATGGTGGCCTTTAATAAAAAGAAACTGGTGTACGATCGTTATTTCGGTGTTCAAACGAACAAACGGATCGGCACAGTTGCAGGAGTAGGAGGAGATTACACTGCTTAGAGATATCCTGCTCACTTACGGTATGGTGGCGATATATTACGTCATGATCGTTAGCGCGCTTTATTTTGTAATTCTGATGTTTTCTTTCAGAAATATTAAAGATATTTTCAGACGCGCGACGTATTCCAAATACAATACGCTCTCGGGTTCGGAACTGGTTCCATCGGTATCTTTGCTGGTTCCGGCCTATAACGAAGAGCTGACCATTGCGGAGAATGTCCGCTGTCTGATGACACTGAACTATCCAACCTACGAGGTCATCGTCATCAATGACGGGTCCTCCGACGAGACCCTGAAGGTGCTGATTGAGGAGTACGGTTTGACACTGCTGCCCAATCCGGAGGTCCGCGGCAACATCAATACGAACAAGGTTCGCGGCATTTATTATAATCCGCAGTACCCGCAGCTTTACCTCATTGACAAAGAGAACGGCGGTAAGGCGGATTCATTGAACGCGGGCATTAACCTGTCCCGTTATCCGCTGATTTCTTCCATCGATGCCGATTCATTGCTGGAGAAGGATGCGCTGATTCGGATGGCCCGCATGTATATGGAGAATCCCGAGGAAACGGTGGCCATCGGCGGGGATGTTCGAATCGCCAATGGCTGCGTGATTGAGAACGGAGAGGTTAAGGACGTATCCTTGCCGCGCCGGATATGGCCGATGTTCCAATCAATCGAATATATGAAAGCTTTCCTGGGAGGACGAATCGGGTGGAGTCATTTCAACGGGCTCATCATCGTGTCGGGAGCCTTCGGCTTGTTCCGCAAAGATTATGTCATTGCGGTGGGCGGCTATCGGGGAGGTTATCCCGGCGAAGATATGAACATCATTATCAAGCTGCACCGCTATATGCTGGAAAATAAAATTAAATATCGCGTTTCCTTTTGCCCGGAAGCGGTGTGCTGGACGCAAGCGCCGGACAGCTACAACATTTTGTCCAATCAGCGCAAGCGCTGGGGACGGGGAAACTTGAAGAACATGATCGAGAACCGCGATATGTTATTCAATCCGAAATATAAGGTCATGGGCTTGTTGACGATGCCTTACAACGTTATTTTTGAAGCGCTAAACCCTTACTTCAGAATTACGGGCCTTCTGGCTCTGCTTGGATATGTATTGCTGGATATGACAAATTGGCATGTGCTGGTCGTGTTTGGACTCGTCAATTTTTTAAGTGGGTACCTGCTCAGCGTGGGCGCTCTCATCCTGGAGGAGATGGCCTTCCGCCGGTATACCAAATTGTCCGATCTGGTGAAGATGCTCCTCTTCTCGGCACTCAAATTCGTGGGTTACCACCAGTTAGGTGTGCTGTGGAGAGTGCAGGGGCATATTCAATATCTGCAAAACAACAATTCATGGGGTACCATGACCCGGCAGAGCTGGAAAGATAAGAACAAGGCTGCCTGACTTCAAGGCCCGGTTCATATGAAACAGCATCAAAATATAAAGAGAGGTGGGACCTACAGTTATGTCTCAATCCGCAACATTGCAACGCGTGCAGGCCGTTGATTTTTACGGCCGCCTGGAGGAGGAAGTGAGAAACCATAGCCATGGGACAGCATTGCTGTTCCTGTACTGTGCAGGCAATCCGTCCGAGATGGAGGCTGGGCTGATGGAGGTTCAAAGCTTTGTGGACCAGCTGTCCGGCGTGAATGGTGAGGTACTGCAAGACACCAATACCGGTGTATTGGCCGTTACCTTGCCTGGATATTCGCTGGATGCCGTCCATTATCAGGCGCTGCTCCTGAAGCAGCATCTGCAAGGCCGTTTGGAGCAAGCAGATCCGCGTATTACGCTTGCAGCGCTTACTGAAGCGCCGTCAGCGCTGACGTTGAAGCAGATGGCGGAAGCGGCCAAGCTCAGCACCTCTTCGGATATTCATATATTTACGCAGGAGGAAGCAGACAGCGGTCAAAACCGCATTCTCATCGTGGATCAAGATGCTACGGTGAGGGAGTTTTTACAGATCCGCTTGACCATGCAAGGTTATGAAACACTTGAAGCGGTAGATGGTTTGGAGGCGCTGGATCTCATCCCGAAATGGGAGCCGGATCTTGTGCTGACCGAGCTCAATCTGCATGGCATCGATGGACTGCCTTTCATTCATCATATCCAGCAGCTGGATGTGAAGGAACCGCCGAAAATTGTGGTATTAACCGAAAAACGTGTGGAGCAAACGATCAGCCAATGTTTCCAAAACGGGGTGGATGATTACGTAACCAAACCGTTCTCGCCGGTGGAGCTGGATGCCCGCATCCGCCGCTGCCTTCATTAAACACATCGTTATTAACGCTTTTAGTTTGATCAGAATTGATGAATGATACGTGATTAGTTGAGCTGAGAGGTTCTTTAATCGCAAGGAGAGAGTTCAACAAAACGAGGTCTGTCTTTTGGCGAATAGGCAAAAGAAATAGACAAATAGACTATACATCCGATGGAGGTTGAATACTTGTGAATGAGGAATATGAAACTTTATTGAGTGCCATTGAGAATAAGAAAGCTGTTCTGGGTGTTGTGGGACTGGGCTATGTAGGATTGCCGCTGGCTGTAGAAATGGTAAGACAGGGATTCACGGTCATCGGTATCGATCTGGATTCTGACAAAATTGACCGTATTTACCGCGGCGAGTCCTATATTACGGACATCTCGTCCGAAGAGCTTGCGGCATGCATGGAAACCGGACGCTTTAAACCGACAACGGATTACAGCATGATTGCTGTGATTGACGCGGTCAGCATCTGCGTGCCAACTCCGCTCAGTGAGAATCAGGACCCGGATACTTCCTACATTACAATGGTGGTCGATCAGCTCAAACGCTTTATGAAACCTAATCTGTTAATTACGCTGGAAAGCACGACTTATCCGGGAACCACGGAGGAACTGATTCAACAGCCGATTGAGAAGCTCGGTTATAAGGTTGGCCAAAACTTTTATCTGTGCTTCTCGCCGGAACGGGTCGATCCATCCAACAGCCGGTTCAATACACGGAATACGCCGAAGGTCATCGGCGGAACGACGGAAGCCTGCCTAAAGCTGGGCGAAGCGTTGTACAAGCAATACGTGGAGACGGTGGTACCCGTCAGCAACCCGAAAGTGGCGGAAATGTCCAAGCTGCTGGAGAATACGTTCCGCAGCGTGAATATTGCCTTTGTCAACGAGATGGCCATGATGTGTGACCGCATGGGCATTGATGTATGGGAAGTGATCAATGCAGCGGCAACCAAGCCGTTCGGATTCATGCCGTTCTATCCGGGACCGGGCATCGGCGGCCATTGCATCCCGCTGGATCCCATGTATCTGTCCTGGAAGGCCAAGGGCTTCCGCTTCTATAGCAAATTCATTGAGCTGGCACAGTCCACCAACGATAATATGCCTTACTACGTGATCAACAAGACGGCTACGATTCTGAATGAATATGCCAAATCGATCAAGCGCTCCAATATCCTGCTGTTAGGCATGGCTTACAAACCGGATATCAGCGATTTGCGTGAATCTCCGGGTCTTGAAGTATATGAACAGTTCAAGGAAAATGGTGCCTATGTGGATTATTACGATCCGTATGCCCACAGTTTTGTGGATAAGCAAGGCGGGACGATTCACAGCGTGGAGTATGATCTTGCGAAATTCAGCCGTTACGATTGCATCGTCCTCATCACAAACCACAGCAATCTGGATTATCATTCAATCGCTTCGACCGGCGTGCCGATCTTAGATACGCGAAATGCATTTAAAGCGTTCGCCGAACCTCATATTTACAAGATCGGCCATTCTGTTCAGCATGTAGCTGAGCCGGGTGAGGCTGTCTTGATCTAATGAAATGGACGAGAAGAATGAGGCCTATACATGCAAAAGCGAAGTGGATCATCCTGGTTGCCGGCATCTGTCTTTTGCTGCTGATCCTTTTTCTTCTCCCGTCAGGCAAGGTGAATCAGAACAAGGCTACATGGCTGTGGGATGCAAGTCTGATCCGAAGTGAAACGGAGGAGATTGTAGCCTTTAGCGGCAGGGAAGGCATTACAACGATCTTTTTGCAGATTCAACAAGAGGTGACGGACGAGGAGTACCGCCATTTTGTGGCCGCAGCACATCAGCAGGGGATCAGTGTTCACGCCTTGAACGGTCAGCCGGATTGGGCTTATGAAGAAGGCCGGCGAAAAGGGATGGAGCTGCTGACCTGGCTGGAAGCGTACAATCGTACGGCTGCGCCTGAGGAGAAATTCGAGGGCGTGCAGTTCGATGTCGAGCCCTATGTGCTCCGGAGATGGGGCCGCGAACAGGCACAGGTGGTGGAAGAATGGAGCGCGAACATGGAGGTTTGGGTGCAGGAGGCGAAGCGTCAGGGGCTCTCGTTCAGTGCCGCCGTTCCATTCTGGCTGGACAAGGTACCTGGACCGCGCAGCGCGGATGCCGACTCCTTCAGCCGCTGGATGATCCAGAACACGGACGCGATTGCCGTTATGGCGTACCGGGACAGCGGGGAGCAGATGTATGAGTTGTCCAAGGAAGAGCTGGAGCAGGCGGATGAACTCGGCAAGTCCGTCTGGATCGGCATGGAGCTCGGGGATACGGAGGAAGGCGAGCATCTGACCTTCTTTGCCAAGAGCGAACAGGAGATGGAGGACGAAGCCCTGCGTGCCGCCAAACTTGGCAGTGACCATTCCTCCTTTGCGGGAATGGCCGTCCATCACTACCAGGCTTGGGTTCACAAACGAACCGCGATGGCTGGGGAAGAGCCTTGATTTGCATGAGATTCCATTACGATTTCCAGGTTAAATGGTAACAGCATGAACAACATGAATCATTCACTATTCAACATACCTTCGAAGGTCTTTAGAGACTTTCGGAGGTGTTTTTTTTGTCTGATAAGGGTGGTGGAAACGGAAATTGTTTAGAAATTGTATAGAACTGAATTCTATAATGTGAATCATCAAGCGGCAAGGGGTAAGAGTCGGTTTTGAAAAAACATGGGACAACGGATTACATAAGCTGGACGACCGGGGTTCGTTATTGTAATTCAAAGATATGAAAATGATGAAAATTCATGAATTTTTCAAAAAAGTAATAGCAATTATGATATGTTGGTGTTATATTCTATTGGTTTATTCAGGAAGGGCTTTAAGAAAAACCCTGTTTGAAATTTAAAAGGAGTATCCAGATGAAAAGAGATTTTAGTAAAACCCGAATGTTATACATGCTTACGAGAATGACCGGACTGTTGTTATCCCTGACGTTATTGGGTGGCTGCGGTCTTTTTGGAGGTAAGCAAGCTCCCAGTGATGAGACGGGCGGTTCGACAGCGACTGTTCAACAAGTGGAACGGTATACGGGGGAGAAGAGCAGGGAAATCCCGTTTGTTTATACGGCCAGGAAAGAATTAGCGCTTACCTTTAATGGCATGGGCGATAAAGCGACCATGATGGCACTGATCGATGAGCTGGATGCGTACGGAATCAAGGCGACCTTCTTTCTTCCGGGCATCCGAGTAGCGGAGGAACCGGACATTGCTGAAGCCATTTTGTCCAGAGGTCATGAAATTGAGAACAATACGCTCAATCAGCTCGATATGAATCAGCTTGATTACGATCAGATCTATAAGGAGATCAAGCTTGCGAACGATGTCATTGAGCGGGAAACGGGCGCCCAGCCCCGCTATGTTCGGACACGCTCCGGCGATTATCCGGAAGAAGTGCCACTGGCAGCCGCGCATCTCGGGATGAAGGCTGTTGTAAGTTATAACATTAATCCCAAGGATCGCAGTATGCAGAGTGCTGAAGAGATTGGAGAGTATGTGACCAGGTTCATCTCCAGAGGCGGCATTATTTCCATGAATACCGACGTCAATCCGGAAGTGATATCTTCTATTAAATACATCGCCCAGGCCGTGGACGATATCGGATATCGATTGGTCACGCTGGATGAGCTGGTGCGAAATGGCGGAGAGCGAAAACCGCTCGAGTTAATTCCGGGATACGACGCTGCGAGAATGAACCCGGATTATCAACAGGCGAAATATGAACTGGTTTATAAAGTCAATACCAATAAAAAAGAAATTGCCCTGACGTTTGATGATTTCGGAAGTGACAAAACGGTTACCCGCATCCTTGATATTTTGGCGGAGCATGATGTGAAAGCCACCTTCTTCCTGCGGGCCAAAGGAGTTGAAAGCAACCCGAATTTGGCGCGGGCGATGGTGGAGGGCGGACATGATGTGGCTAATCATTCCTACAGTCATCCCGTCGTGACATCGCTAACGCCCGAAGAGCTGCAGAAGGATGTCGTCAAGGCCCACCAGGTCATTACGGAGGCCATACAGCAGCAGCCTGTCATGCTGTTTCGTCCGCCGACCGGCGTGGTTGATGATGAACGGGCCAAAGCGCTGGCGGCTACCGGTTACCCGGTCATTGCGATGTATGATGTGACGACGCTGGATTGGGATGTTTCCAATAGTGCCGACGATATTGTGAACGGGGTAATGACAAAGACACAACGGGGAAGCGTCATTTTGCTGCATATGCTGGATGACATTCATACCATTGAAGCTCTGCCAAGTGTACTGGAAGGGCTGAAGAATAAAGGATATACGTTTGTAAAAATGGCGGACATGATGCAACTGCAGGACAAAGCCGCAATGGAGATGGAATAAGATGGAATTATATGAAAACATGCTGGACCGTGTAGACAGACTGGCGGTCGTCGGTCTTGGATATGTAGGCCTGCCGCTGGCGGTCGCATTCTCAAGAAAGCTGGATGTCATCGGCTTCGATCTGAGCGAGGCCAAGGTGCAGCAGTATCGCAGCGGATTCGATGCTACTGGTGAGATCGGAGATGCTTTGCTTACGAACTGCACGGCTGCCTTCACTTCGGATCAGGACAAGCTTAAGGAGGCTCGCTGTTTTATTGTGGCCGTTCCGACACCCGTGAAAAGCGGAAATGTCCCGGACCTGAAATTCGTGCGCAATGCCAGCCGTTTGGTCGGCCGCGCATTAACCCGGGGAGCGGTTGTTGTGTATGAGTCGACGGTGTATCCGGGCGTTACGGAGGAAGTGTGCATTCCGATTCTCGAAGAGGAGTCCGGCCTACGCTTGGGCGAGGATTTCAAGGTGGGGTATTCCCCGGAACGGATCAATCCCGGAGATCAGGTGCACCGGCTCGAGACCATCGTGAAAATTGTGTCCGGCAATGATCCGGAGGCATTGGAAATGGTTTCCAGTCTATATGAGCTGATCATTGATGCGGGGGTCCACCGGGCGGAAAGCATCCGGGTGGCGGAAGCGGCCAAGGTTATCGAGAATGCCCAGCGCGATATCAATATCGCCTTCATGAATGAGCTTTCCATGCTGTTCAATCAGATGGATATCGATACGAATGCCGTGCTGCGGGCAGCGGAAACGAAGTGGAATTTCCTCCCGTTCCGGCCGGGGCTCGTTGGTGGTCATTGCATCGGAATTGATCCTTATTATCTGACGTATAAGGCCGAGGACACGGGATATCATTCCAAGATTATTTTGGCCGGGCGGCATATCAATGACGGAATGGGGAAATACATCGCCCAGCATGTCATTAAACTTGCGGTTCGCCATGGTATTGATCTGATGAGGGCGAAGGTGGCGGTAATGGGTCTGGCGTTTAAGGAGGACTGCCGGGATATCCGCAACTCCAAGGTCATCGATATTATCCGGGAGCTGCAAGACTATGGGATCCAGCCGATGGTGGCGGACCCGCACGTGGACCGACATCAGGCGTATGAGGAATATGGTATCGAGCTGTCGGACATGAGTGAACTGAGAGACATCCAGATTGCGGTTGTTGCCGTTGCTCACCGGGAGTTCAAGCAGCTTGGGGTTGCCGAATTCAAGGACATGTTCAGCTCTGAAGAGGCGAAGCTTCTGATCGACGTGAAGGGAGCTTATCCAAAAACCGAATATGAAGCGAATGGCTTTCATTATTGGAGTTTGTAGATAACGATGGGAGAAAGCAATGAGGATTATAAAAAGAAAGCAACCGAAGAGCACCAAGGAAGTTCTTGCGGTTCCGCGTACAGATAGACGTACTCTTTCCTATGTACCCGATCCGGAGCAGATCCGTTTGAACGCGGACCGAAGAGGCAACCGAGAACAGCAGCCTGGGGATGATGTGTCCAGCTCTGAATATTTAAATAAGCTGCGTATGCTCAGCTTGCGTTATGAAGCGGAATTTGAAGTATGGATCGTTCCCAAGGGGAAAAAGAAAAAAGCGGGAATTAAGGGACAGGCTGCCGATATTTCGGCCACCGGCCTGCTGCTCAGGCTGCCGGACGACGCTTCAGGCCTTGAAGTGGGTGACACAGTGAAGGCCCGATTCCGTATCCCGCCGGGCTCCATGCCCGAGGGTTTCGAATCCGCCGTAAGGATGGATGCAAGCGTCGTTCGTCGGGCCACGAATTCGGCAGAATCCGGTGAAGAGCATATGCTGGCCTTAGAATTTGAGAAGCCGCTGACGGAATATTTTCAGCGCAAACGGTGGGGCTATTCCGTGTATTCTGCCAGCGCGTTGATGTTCATGGCGGTGCTCTTCATCATGCTGATGCGGGCCGAGAGCATTATTTATTTCAAATACAACATGGTGCTGTATTTGTACAGCTTAATCGCAGCTCTGTTTCTGCTGACACGCTACCTGTTCGGGGCGTTGTATCGCGATGTGCCGATCAATCCGGATTATACACCGGGGGTTTCGATTATTATCCCCTGCTTCAATGAAGCAGATTGGATCAAACGTACGATTCTCAGCTGTATTAATCAGGACTATCCGGTAGATAAGCTGGAGGTCATTGTCGTGGATGACCGATCGACAGACCAATCGGTACAGCAGATCAAGGATATGATCGAAGTGATTCACTCCGAGGCGGAGCGTTACGCTACCCGCGAGCGCTTGTCCTATACGGTGCTGCCGGAGAATGCGGGCAAGCGGGTCGCCCTTGTCAAAGGTGTGGAGATGGCGAAGCATGATTTGGTGGTCTTTGTGGATTCCGACAGCTTTCTGGACCCGATGGCGATTCGCCACCTCGTTCAGCCTTTTCAGGACCCTAATATGGGCGGCGTTGCCGGCCGGACAGACGTCGAGAATAAATATACCAATAACATGACGAAGCTGCAGACGGTCCGTTATTATATTGCATTCCGGATCATGAAAGCGGCAGAGTCTTGGTTTGATAGCGTGACCTGCCTGTCGGGCCCGTTATCCTGCTACCGGAAAGAGCTGATTATGCAGCATGCGGACGCCTGGCTGAATCAGAAGTTTCTGGGCAGACCCGCCACCTTCGGGGATGACCGAAGCATGACAAACTTTATTTTGAAAACACATCGTACCGGTTACCAGGATTCCGCCATATGCTCGACAATTGTCCCTTCACAGATGAAGGTGTTCCTGAAGCAGCAGATGCGCTGGAAGCGCTCCTGGCTGCGCGAGTCGCTCCGGGCCGGAAGCTTTATTTGGCGCAAAGAGCCGTTTATGGCATTGTTTTTCTACATAGGCCTGATCGTGCCGATTGCCGCGCCTGTTGTGGTTGCCTATAACTTGATGTACGTGCCGATCGTTCATGGCATTTTCCCCGGGACCTTCCTGATGGGCTTGCTGCTGATGGCGCTGCTGATGAGTCTTGCCCACCTGCTGTTTCGCAAGAGCAGGCTCTGGGTGTTCGGCTTCGTGTTCTGTCTGTTCTATGAATTTGTCCTGTTATGGCAGATGCCGGTGGCCTGGTTTACCTTCTGGAAGTCGACATGGGGAACCCGGGAAACGCCGCAGGATATTGAAGCGAGAGAGAAGAAGGAAGCACGCAAGCGCAAAGGCAAAAAATTCGGATTACCGTTCTGATCGTGTCAAAGCGGTTGAAGTGAGGATGACAAATGGGTAAAAAACGAAATACAGCCCTCAATGTTCAGCGAAAAAATCGCCGCAAAATCATCAAAGTTACGGCACAGGTTGTTGTATTGGCCGTAGTTGTCGTCCTGCTGGCGAATGCAATTTTCGATTTTCGCACCTATAAGGAGCCGGACAAATCAGCCTGGCGTCAGGATCAGGGCTTTATTGCGCTATCCTATTTTGGAGTCGGTCGCACCGGGACATCCAAGCTCGTATCCAAGAGCCAGCTGGACGCCCAGTTGAGGGCTTTATATGAACAGGGCTACACCACGATTTCGCAGCAAGATATTATGGATTATTATCGTAATGGCAAGAAGCTGCCGGATAAAGCGCTGTACCTGTCCTTTGAAGATGGACGGAATGACTCCGCGCTGTTCGCGCAGCCGTTGCTGGAGAAATACAACTATAAGGCCACCTTCCTGTCTTATGCCAACAAAATGGGCAACAGTGAACGGAAATTTCTGCAGCCGAAGGATATGCTGAAGATGGCCCGCACCGGTTATTGGGAGCTTGGGACCAACGGCAACCGGCTGACTTATATTAATATTTTTGATCATGAAGGCCGTTATATCGGCGTTAAGGACGAAAGTGAACTGACCAGCAAATCCAACGTGGAGTATTACAACCACTATTTGATGGATTTCATACGTGATGGGAATATGATTCCGCTCGAGAACCGCGCGGAGATGGAAGAACGGATCCAAGCGGACTATGAAGCGATGAATCAGGTTTACACGAAAGCGCTTGGTTACGTTCCAGGCACGTATATGATCATGCACGCCAATGCGCTGGGCGGAGGCATGAATCAGCTTGTAGCCAATGCCAATACGGCGCAGATTCGGCAGTTGTTTGGGATGAATTTCAACCGGGAAGGAATGGCCTTTAACTCGAAGGATAGCGATCTTTATAATCTGACTCGGGTTCAGCCTGCTCCTTACTGGTCTACCAATCACCTGTTGATGAAGCTGCACAAGGACCAAGGACAACCTATGCAGTTTGTGCGAGGGGACAAGCAGCAGGCCGATAAGTGGGAGCTGCTTGGCGGAGCGGCTGAATTTGCGGATAACCGTTTCGTGGTCACATCGCCCCCGGCCCAGGCAGGGATCGTTTATTTGAAGGGCAGCGAAGAGTCTGACATAACCGTCTCGGCGAAGGCACTCGGTAATGTGGTAGGACGGCAGTCCATCTATGTCCGTTACGACCGGACGAAGGGCTCTTACTTAAGGCTTCTTCTGGAGAACAATAACGTGGTGGTAGAACAGAAGAAAGCGGGTCAAGCACCCGAGGAGCTGTTCACCTATACCTTGCCGAAGGTCGAGTGGGGGGAAGAGGACCTGCAATTCGATAAGGCATCGATATATACCAAGGAGCAGACGCAGTCCGGAGACCGGGATGATGAGAATGAGTATCCGGTCAACATACTTGGCAACCGTTGGCTGGAGGTTTCGGTGAAAGGCCATTCCCTGTCCGTGAGTGTCGATCAACAGTTGATTCTGGATCAGCAGCCTGTGGATGTTTCGATTGGTGCAGGGGGCGTGGCGTTTGAATCGCAATATCATGAGCAGAATGAGAAAGATGATATTTATGACGCTATTTTTGAAGATGTCGCCATTGCATCCGAGCCTGCGAGCGGTGATATGAAGCTGCTGTTTACGAACAAGCCGTCCGGACTGACCGGTGTCCTGACAGGCGTGCAGAGAAGTTTGAGCCGGGCGGTTGACTGGGCTGTGGAGACTTTTTAAAATTCGGATGGCGTAGGACGTGAACAAGAATGAAGAATCGCAGGAGGAAGTGGGCAGGAGCTGTGGTACTGATGGCTGTGTGCGCTGCAGTCTCCTTCTGGTGGCTGCGCACCGAAGAGCAGGAGAAAGCGCTGCAGGTTCAGTTACCGCAAACAGGAGTGAAGCTGTCTGCCTGGATTACCGATTGGCAGTGGAGAACGGGCGTTACGGATCTGAAGCAGCTTGGTAGTGAGCTTGAAGAAATTCATTTTTTTGCAGCTTACTTCAATCATAAAGATGAACTCCATTTTACTTCGGATTTTCGGGAGGGGCTGCCTGGGTTTCTGGAGATTTCCCGGAAAGGGAAGCAGCTTCGCCGGGTCCTGACCATCGTAAACGATCGCTTTGATACTGATGGGACGGCGGACCAGAAGGATCCTGAGCTCATCTCCCGGATCGTGGCTACTCCGGAAAGCCGCAACCTGCATATCGGGCACATTCTGGCTGTGGTATCCCAGCATGGCTTTAGCGGTGTGGAACTGGATTACGAGAGGGTACGCAAGGAAGATTGGGCGAATCTTTGCGCTCTGTACAAGGAGCTGTATGAACGTTTGCAAGCGGACGGGTTCTCACTTCGTATCGTGCTGGAGCCGGGGATTTCCCAGTCATCCATGGAGTTGTTGCCGGTAGGTCCGGATTATGTCCTGATGGCATATAACTTGTACGGAGGGCATAGCGGACCGGGGCCAAAGGCGGATCACGCCATGATTAGGAAGCTGGCAGACAAATTGCACGGGATTCCGGGAGACCATGCCATCGCATTGTCAGTTGGCGGGTTTGACTGGGCGAAGAACGGCAAGATTGTCTCATTAACGGAAAAGCGTGCGGTGGAGCTGGCGCGTTCCATCTCGGAAGTGCCGAAGCGGGATCCGTCAAGCGGTGCCCTGTATTTTGAATATACGGACGACCAAGGTTTCGGCCATACCGTATGGTATGCGGATGGAATGACTATTGCCGGCTGGATAGATACGGCGAGAGACGCTGGTATTTCGAAGATTGCGATCTGGCGGCTTGGGGATATGGAAGAAGATACGTTGAAACAGTTGAAGGCATATCATCAGCAATCCCAACATAAGTGAATGTATACGAAAAGTAAGGACATCCCATGGCTCCAAGAAGCCGCTTGGGGTGTCCTTTTGCGTAAAATGACTTATGTTGTAGTCAAACAGTCTTTCTGTACGAGTATACGGACCGAAAGGAGGCTGGGTTAATGGATGAGCTTCGAGGCTTTCGCTTTGCGGACGAGACCGCCGCTGGCCCGGTTGATCGGCTTCTTGAGTGCAATCCCGATCATCAGCGCAATTGCCGCGAAGATCAGCATGAACAGGACATCCCGGACGATAATATCCCATAGAATGCCGCCAACGGCTTCCCGCATCATGCTAATAGCGTAGGTGAATGGCAGATACGGATGCAATGCTTGGAAGAACGGCGGTGTCATCTGGATCGGAAACGTTCCGCCTGCGCCTGCAAGCTGCAGCACAAGCAGTACGATGGCCATCGCTTTTCCGACATTACCGAATACGGACACCAGCGTATATACAATCAGCATGAAGATGGTGCTGATCAGCAGCGCAAACAGGATGAACCAGCCCGGATTCACCACATAGGTTCCCAGCAAATAGATATCACCCAGGGTGACGAATAGCGCTTGGAACAGGGCAATGGTCAGAAAGGTTAAATAGCGTCCAAAGTAAACCTCGATGCTGCGGAAGCTTCTCTCTTCATCATGAACCTCAACGGAGAGCAGGGAAACAAGCAGCAGGGCACCTACCCACAAGGATAACGTCGTGAAGAAGGGAGACATGGCGGACCCGTAGTTCGGGATAGGGTAGAGTCGATTCTCTTCCAGCGTAACAGGCTCGGCAAAAAACTGGCTTTCGAGCTCGAAATTATTTTGAAGCAAATCGATAACCTCTTGGATATCCCCTGCAGCTTCCATCTCACGCAGCCGATTCGCCAACTGTGTAATTCGAAGCTCGGCCTCCGGCAGACGGCTTTGGGCAAGCTGCACTTCTTCGCCGCCTACCTTGAGCCCTTTCTGGGCATCTTTGAGCAAATGCTGAATGTCGGGCACGCTGGCAAGCGCCTGGGTCAGCTCCTGCTGAACACGCTTGGCCGTGCCTGCGCCCTTGGTGAAGGCTTTACTTATCGCTGGACCGATCTCCGTATCGTAGCGGCTTAACACCGTGTTGGTTAGTCCCGTAATGTCATCGTTTAGCTTCTTCAACTTATCGATGGCATCTGCAGGTGTTTCTTCTCCCCGTTCCACGGCTTGGGCTATGGTTTGGAGCACGGTTTGGGCTGAGGTCCATCGTGCGGCAATATCCTCAAGCTTCGCCGCCCCGGAAGCTGCCGCCGGGGAGATCGAGCCCAGTCGCTTGAACAATTGACCCAGCCGGGCCGCGGCTTGCGCTGCTGTCTTTGCGCGTTCCTGCGCAGCGTTCAAGCGGCTGGCAAGCTCTTTCGGGTCGATGTCGGCTTGTCCTAGAGCGTCCAGCACTTGCGAGAGCGCTCCGGTGGTTGCAGCCAGTACCTCCAAGTCCTGACGCAGAGCAGGTTCCAGCGATTTCGAGGCACCAGCGGCCTCATTCGCGAACTCCGCCAGCGCACCGGCCATGGCCTTGCCGTCCGTGGCAATCCCTTCAAGGCGAGGCAGGGCGGTGCCGGCTTGCTGAACCAATCGGTTGGCCAGCTTAATATCCTTTGCGGCTGTGCCCACCGCTTCATTGAGCGCCGGAAAGCTTTTTTCGAGCCGGAACAGAAGATTTCGTACTTTATTGATGGCCGGAAGCTGGTTCTCGATCTCAATCCCGAGTGTGTTGAAAATCTCGAAGATGGTGCCGTTGGCGGTTTTGATGAAATTTTTGCTGATTTCCTCTACAACACCGGATGCACCCTTGGCCGTCACTTTGGGAGAAATAGCGTTGATTTTCTCGTTTGTATAATAGAGGATCTGAGCTTTGACAGGCTCATTGCTCAGCACGGTGCCGATCCGGGCAGAAAAGTTCTCCGGAATAATGATGGCGGCATAATCATCACCGTGCCGTACACCCTGAATGGCGTTCTCACTATCCTCCGTAAACCGCCACCCCAGCTTCTCATTGTGATGGAGGGAATCCACGATTTCTTTTCCCAGGTTAATGGGTTGGTCGCGAAGAGTGGTGCCTTTATCCAGGTTGGCAACGGCAATGGATACACCGGAGGTCTGGCCATAGGGATCCCAAGAGGCCTCAATGTTAAACCAGGCATACAGAGAAGGAAGAATAGCAAGCCCGGCTATGATGACGCCTGCAGCCCAATTACGGATGATTCTATGGATATCGGCAGAATATATGTGGAAGATATTCTTCATGAGCGCTCCTGTCTTGTACGTAGTTGGTGCTAGTATGCCGCAAAATCCGTGCCAAGATACGAAAAGAGCCGATCCTTTATCTCTTCCTTCAGGGAATGCCATTCGCAGAGCAGACTGCATTCATAACCGCGGCACAAATACTGAACCTGCAGTCCTTCCGAGGCTGTACGGCTCTGGCTACGAATCCGGATGCCGCGCCGCCTCATCTGCTGCTGCATGATCCAGGCTTGATCCGAATCTCCTTTTTTAATTAGCTGCAGATTTAAGATATAGAGGTCAGCCATTTTGAGTGTAAGGGTCTTGAGAATTTGAATATCCCGCTCGAGAACAGACTGAATGAAGTGATGCAGCAGATAAGCTCGGATCAGGGCTTCGTCTTCTAGTGAAGGCGGAGGAGGCGTGGAAGGCTTCATCATAAGAGACACATCCTAAGACATGAAATGCATAAGAACGTATGTTCTATCATACACATGGTATGCCAACAATATACGGCGTGCAACCATTAAATATTGGCAATTGTTTATTGATCCCAGTGGATTCATGGCGGCATATCGTTTACACTCCTGATAACTGCATTATCAGGAGGCGATTCATTAATGATTCTTCATAAAGGCGAAATATTGTTCAGGCAAGGAGATAGCGGGGACCATCTATATCACATCCGGAGCGGATTGTTCAAGGTGACCCGTCTCCATCCGAACGGCAATATGGTGCTCTTCAATATTTTATATCCTGGTGAAACGGTGCCGCATCATTCGTTGATCAGCCCGAAGGAGACACATGGAACGGCGATCGCTCTGATCCAGAGCGAAGTGGAGCTCATATCGGCTGAAGCTTGGTACCGCCAGCTCGAGGAGGATCCGCAGAAACCGCTCGAGGTCGCCAGATTGCTGCAGGAAAAGGTGCGGTTCATGCAGATGAGGCTGGATCACTTGACGGTAGGAGGACCTGCGGAGCGGCTTGAACTGCTGATCCAGTGGCTGGATGAGTATTCACAGGGAATACACTTGACCGAGTATCTGACTCAGGAAGAGATCGGACAGCTGATCGGCGTGAGAAGAGAAACGGTAAACCGGCTGCTGCGGGAACAGGGCAAGCACATATAGCCCTATAGCCCGAAATTTGTGGACGATATGCACGCCAGGATACATAGGTTTATAAAATGCTCACGACCAGAATTAGCAAAAGGTTCACCTCTTCGCAGAATAATTGTTAACAGCAAACATGTTCAATCCAAAAAGGGTGCCTGTCTTTATGCAAGACAGGCACCCTTTGATTAGGTTCGATTCTTTAATATGGTTAATTAATCTTCCAATGTACCTGCCGGGCCAAAGAATTCATAATGAATCCGGTCGGAAGGTACCTCCATGGATTTCAGTTGACTGTTAACGGCACGCATGAACGGAACCGGACCGCAGAAGTAGAAGTCGGCTTTCGCATCGACGGTTTTGCGAAGGAAATCAAGATCAATATAGCCTGCTTGGTGGCACTGATCCTCCGATTCCGGCTGTTCATAAATGACGTAAGAGGTTAGCTGCGGATGCTTGGAGGCGAGTGCATCGATATGAGACTTCATTGCATGCTGACTACCGCACTTGGCCGCATGGATAAAGGTTACTTTCCGGCCGGGTTGATTCAGCAGCACGGTTTCCAGCATAGCCACCATCGGGGTCAAACCGACACCGCCGCTGATCAAGGCAAGCGGAAGATCACTGTCCGTATCCAGGGTAAATGTACCGGCCGGAGCCGTGACCTCGAGAACGGTCCCAACCTCAGCCTGACGGTGCAGCCAAGTGGAGACGATGCCGGCAGGTTTTCCTTCTAACTCATCCTCACGCTTGACCGTTATTCTGTAGTAAGGCTGACCCGGTGCGGACGAGAGACTGTAATGACGATTATGATAATAGGTTTCACCTTCAGGTTTTACCCGGAGCGTAATGTACTGACCGGGTTCATAAGCGGAAATCTCACCGCCATCCTGTGGGACCAGGTAAAAGGAAGTGATGACAGAGCTTTCTTCCACCTTCCGGTCAATCACGAAATTGCGGTATCCGCTCCAACCGCCGGTCTCGTTCGCGGCTTGTTGGTACATATCTGCTTCAATGCCGATGAAGACATCGGCAATGGCGCCGTAAGCTTCGTCCCAGGCCTCGATAATTTCGGGTGTTGCGGCATCTCCCAGCACTTCTTTCATGGCGGCGAGCAGTGTTTCGCCGACGATTGGATAATGCTCGGGCAAAATGTTTAATGCCCGGTGCTTGTGTCCGATCTGCTTAACAACCGGCACGATCGCTTCAAGACGGTCGATATGGGCTGCGGCGGCGTACACGGCATTGGCAAGGGCAAAGGGTTGTTTTCCTTCTCGTTGATTCGCATGGTTGAATATGTTAAGAAGCTCCGGATGATGATGAAATAATTTTTGGTAAAATGCAGTCGTGATTGCCGTTCCATGAGTTTCAAGAACAGGAACGGTCGATTTAACGACTTCAATCGTATGCTGGCTTAACATGTGGACTCCCCCTGATTCATAAGTCGAATTCGTGTTCAATTTAAGTATAGACAAGGGAAGAAAGGGTACTTGTGATTTTGGTCACATCGGATTTAGCGAATATGTGAACAGAACAGCGATATTTTTATGGAGTAGAGTTCTGAAAGCGAGTTTTTTTACATATTCCATATATATATTCCAGTTCATTCTAGCCAGCTGTTTAGCTTGTATGCCAACTGTGTTATAATAATATTAGCAGTCTAATTAAAACGAGAAAGGATCAGGATACCATGTGTCCCCGAAGGACGAATCCCCAAAGGACGATTTGGAAACGTTATGATCTCTCATACACATAGCTTCCTTCGTAGAGCGAAGTCGGACGTCTGAAGACAAGGACGGTCTCTCACGAAAGGATGGGAACTATGGTTCGAAGGATGAACTCCTCCAGGTTGCCTCTATGTAGAGATTGGCCTATGTCTGACCAATTTACTACGACAAGAGGGATCCTGTATGAGGAAAAGACAAAACACAATTATCACGATGTCGGCGATGTTGTTCGGAACGTTTTTAATGGCTTTTACGTATTATCACATTAATTTTCATAATCATTTAACCGAAGGCGGCTTTGTCGGCCTTGCGCTGCTTGGCAAATATGCGCTTGATATTCCGCCCGCATTAAGTATGGTCCTCATGGACATACCGGTTCTGCTGATTGCCTTGTTTATCAAAGGTCGGAAGTTCATTGTCAATACCGTTGTTGCGGCGAGCATGTTCACGTTGTTCTACGCATTGATCGAGCGGTATTCCACGCTTGTGATCGATCTGAATCATAACTTGCTGGCAGCCGCGCTGCTGTCCGGTTTATTGACGGGCTTTGGCGCAGGTATCGTGCTCCGCTATGGCGGGGCGACAGGCGGTGACGACGTGATCTCCGTGCTGTTCAGCGAGTGGAGCGGGCTTAAGGTAGGGACGGTGTTTTTCCTGATGGATGCCGTAGTTCTGCTATTATCGCTATTCTACATGCCATTGGTTGAAACCTTATACACTATATTAGCCGTATCGATTGCCGGACAAGTGATCACCATCACCGTGACGTACGGTACCGAGAAAACGGAAAAGAAACCGATTCGGAAGGCGGTCCGTACCCCAAGCACTTCGGTTACTCCGAAGACAGCGCAGCCAACCGTTAGCGGCCGTTCATAATACGGTCCAACTAAGAGAAGCTCACCCGCATGCAGGGTGAGCTTCTTTCGTATATCTATGATGTTAGGGTTACTCCTCGTCTTTGGGATGATTCTCGTCCCATTCCTGTGCCTTGGCGGTGGCGATAGCGATGGCACGTCCTTCGTCGTAGTCTTCCTCCAGCAGGGCATTGGCAATTTCCACAGCTTTGTTCCTCACCCGCGGCTCCAGATTTTTCATGGATGGCGGATAATCATGTTTGTTCCAAGGCATATTGCGATCCCTCCAGTTCAAGTTTATTCGTATGTAGTGTATATTACCCCGTGTAACCAAATTGAATAAGCGGGTTCAATGGCACAAAAAAAGTACATTGCCCCTGAAGGACAATGTACTTGGGATACTTCGATTTATTCAAACAACTGCAAATACTCGCCATAACCTTCCTTTTGCATCTCTTCCTTCGGAACAAACCGCAGTGCCGCGGAATTGATGCAGTAACGAAGTCCGTTCGGTCCAGGTCCGTCGTCAAATACATGGCCGAGGTGTGAGTCTCCATTTTTGCTTCTTACCTCGGTACGGACCATCATATGGGTGAGATCCATTTTTTCCTTGATGTTGTGTTCGCGAATCGGACGGGTGAAGCTCGGCCATCCGCAGCCGGCATCATATTTGTCCGTAGAGCTAAAGAGCGGCTCGCCGGATACGATGTCCACGTAAATGCCTTCTCCGTGATGGTCCCAGAACTCATTGTGGAACGGAGGTTCGGTTGCGTTATTCTGTGTTACTTCATATTGGATCGGTGTCAGGCGCTGTTTAAGCTCGGCGGGGTCTACCGAATCCGACCAATGCTGCTCAATGAAATCCTCGCGTCCCGAGCCTTTGCGATAGCGTTTGTAATGGCTCGGATTTTTCTTGTGATAATCCTGATGGTATTCTTCAGCTTCATAGAAAGTGCTGGCTGGTATGATGGGCGTTACGATCGGCCCGTCGAATCGTCCGCTGGCAGCTACCTCTTCTTTGGATTGTTCGGCAAGCTTGCGCTGCTCCTCCGTATGGTAAAAAATAGCGGTCCGGTAAGATGTCCCCCGATCATGGAATTGTCCGCCCTCATCCGTAGGATCGATTTGCTGCCAGAAGAGCTCAAGCAGCTTTTCATAAGGGAACACTTCCGGGTTATATGTGATTTGAACGGCCTCGTAATGACCCGTTGTATCAGAGCATACCTCTTCATAGGTCGGATTTTCCTTATGGCCGCCCGTATAGCCGGAAACGACCTTCAGAATGCCCGGCAGCTCATCAAAAGGAGAGACCATACACCAGAAGCAGCCTCCCGCAAAGGTAGCCAATTCACTTGGGGTTGAACGATTATTCATCTATTATCCCTCCATCGTTATAACATTTTAAATGTAAGTCTTACTCTATATTATAATCATTTTGGTCAGGGAAACCAAAACAATGCTCCATTTAATTCTGTCTCCCTTTATACCACCGGATAGCGGCCAGACATAATGCGGTAACTAGCATGAGTCCGCCCGCGATACTCGCAAAGAGGAGCGGATGATCGGCAAACCCGCTGCCTAGCCAAGCATACAGGAGAATCGCAGGGATTTTACCGATGGCTGAAGCGGTTGTGTACGTCCAGAATGGTATGGATGCGACACCTGCATAAATATTGACGGCCATTTGCGGTATGATGGGCAGTAGGCGCGCGAGCAGGATCGACTGAAAGGGGCGCCGTTCGACCACGGCTGTAAACCTATTGACAGCCGCATATTTACTGAGCAGTCGCCTGCCGGGCTCCTGGTACAAGGACCGTACAGCCGCATACAGGATGACGGCCGCTATCGTGGTTCCGAACCACGAAATGGCAGCAGCCCAGACGGTTCCATATGCATAGCCAAGAATAGCGATGATGACTTTGTAGGGTGCAATGGGAAATAAGGCAAGCAGGGTTGCCAGCAGGATCATCAGGTAGAGTGGGGGATTTCCTCCTAACCAGTCCATGATTTCTTGTCGGTATGCAAAAGCCAGCGTCAGTGCTGTTGTATAAATTGCGGGTATGATCCATCTCTTCATGAAGAATCCTCACTTTGCGAAATTCAACCAGAATAGCACCATAATAGCAAAAAAACAGGAATGCTGCCCACATTTCGGACAGCTAAGCATCGTATCTAGGGTGGAAAAAATTGAATATACAAGCGATTTTTCATATGTTATAATATGTCCAACCGAATAGTTCCCAAAGGGGAGTAGCTTCATAAGTAAAGTCGTCATTACGGGATTAACCATCCCCGGCTTTATTGGCAACGATTATGTTGTTTAGCGAGACCTTTGCCTGATTTATTTATGAATGAGGTGGAGGTCTATTTTTGCGCCCAAAAAACGCTGTAGACCTTATTAACTAAGGCAACAGCGTTTTTTTTGGATGGAGGACATCGGTAGGTAAATCTAAAGAAAATGAAGGAAGGATGGGAGAAGCATGGATTTGATGTCGATGGAATTTTGGACGGCGCTGCTATCGATTGTCCTCATTGACCTTGTGTTGGCAGGCGATAACGCGATTGTTATCGGGCTTGCCGCTCGTAATGTCCAGAAAGCGGACCAGAAGAAGGTCATCCTGTGGGGTACCGTCGGAGCGATTATCATTCGTATCGTGGCCACACTCCTCGTTGTACAGCTCTTAATGATCCCTGGCTTACGCTTGATCGGTGGATTTGCTCTGTTGTGGATTGCCTACAAGCTGATAGTGGATGAGAAGCAGCATGAAATTTCCGCTGGCAACCAGATGTGGGCGGCAATCCGTACGATTATTATTGCGGACGCGATGATGGGACTGGATAACGTGCTTGCTGTAGCTGGCGCTGCTGGAGAAAGCTTCATGCTGGTTATTATCGGACTTGCGATTTCGGTTCCAATTATGGTGTGGGGCAGTACCATTATCCTGAAGTTGACGGATCGCTTTCCAATTATCATCACGATCGGTGCTGCGGTGTTAGCCTGGACCGCATCAAAGATGATTGTGGAAGAGCCAATGATTCACAGCTGGTTTACCAATGGCGTTCTGAAGTACGGTTTTGAAATTCTCGTTATCGCCATAATCATCAGTCTTGGAACTTGGATGAAGAAGAAGAATCACCAAAAAGCGAAGAGCAACCCGGTACAGGTTAAGATGGTCGACTAGTTTAGACTTTGTCTGAGCTCAAAGTAAACGGTATAATGTCTTCATGAACGAAGAGAGCGCCGAAGCCCTTTTCGCATGAGGAGGGGTAATACATGGAATTTACGGAAAAATCCGTAGAAGAACGGATTGCGGAGTCGTACCGCCAGGACGAGGATATGATGATCCTCGTGTTTGCCCAGTGGTGTGTGAATCACGGACTGGACCCAGCGGAACTGTACCGTAAGGCATATCCGAATCAGCCGGATAATGAGCGGCTGGCACGGGTGCTGGAATTAACGGTGCCCAAGGAAGAAGCTGGTGAAATACCGGATCAGACCCTGCTTGGTGTCCTGTCGTTATTCGGTAATGAAGACTTGGCTATCGTTGTAGCCGAGGCAGCGGCCACGCTAGGCCCTGATAAGAAGTAAATGTGGAATCATGGCATATCTTACATGTGATTCAAGAGAGAAGCGGGTCGACCAAGGAAAAACCTTGGTCGACCCGCTTTTTTATCGTACAGACGGCACGGCTCAATTTGACGTTCGGCTGGCCATGCGGAATTGTTTAGGCGAAACGCCGAATCGGGACCGAAAAACGCGGTGAAAATAAGTATAGTTGGCAAAGCCGGAAGTTTCGGCGACATCCTCCAGTGAGAGAGGGCTGAACACAATTCGTTCCTTGGCCATGCTCAGGCGAACGTCCATGGTGTATTGCATGATAGTGGTGCCAAACGCTTCTTTGAACAGATGGACTGCCCGGGAGACACTGATGCCGACATGGGCGGCGACATCCTCCAGCTTGAACATCGATGAGGCATTCTCTTCAATGTAATTTTTCATGCGGTAGGCTAAATACGTCTTGGGCGTGGTCGATGGCTGTTCCGATAACAGGCGGTCCACTTCGAGGCACAGAATCCGTACCGTGTAATCCGAAATTTCCGGATAAGGATCCGATACACGACGCTGCTCCAGCAGAATTTGCCGAAACAGACTCAGGTAACGCTCTTCCAGTGGAACTCGAATTTTGGTTGGGCGTTTCTTAGAATTCCACCACGCGTCAGCCCATGGCCCCTTAAAGAAAATATGGTAATCTCCGCTTTCGATGGTTAACTCACCCAAAGCGTTATATTCGTCATCTATTCGTAGTTCATAGGGTTGTCCTGGCGTGAAGATTAACAGATCCCCTGCCTCAACGAGTGACAGCTTGTCATCAATTTTGGCACGGCATTTGCCGTCGGTCTGCCATCGCATCAAGTAGGTGTCGAAACCGTCAGCCAGGGACATCTTGAAAGGTTTACGATGAAATGAGAAATCCGCTGCTACGACTTGGTTGGAAAGATTTGAATCCATTGCTAAAGTCCCCTTTGAAGAATAAGAAAATAATGACCAGATTGTTCATGTTTTAATCATATTCTTCATTTTAAACGAAAGCATAAAAGAATACCATGGTACTAGTCCGAGCACATCTAAAAGCTCAAGGAGTGACAGCGATGAAAAAAATGAAAGCAGGTATAATTGGCTGCGGAACCATCAGCGGCGTATACTTCACGAACTTAAAGAACAGCCCTTGGGTTGAAATCGTGGCATGTGCTGACCTTATTCCGGACAACGCAAAGAAAAAGGCCGAAGAGTTCAACATCCCGAACGTGTATACCACCGAGGAGATGCTTGCACAGACTGACATTGAGTTTATTATTAATCTGACCATTCCGGCCAGCCACGCCAATGTGGATATCGCCTCCCTGGAAGCAGGGAAGCATGTGTACAGTGAAAAGCCGCTGGCGATTACCCTTGATGAAGCTCGCCGCGTGCTAAATGTGGCAGATCAAAAAGGACTTCGCGTCGGCTGCGCGCCCGATACGTTTTTGGGCTCCGGCGTACAGACGGCTAAAGCCGCTATTGAATCCGGGCTGATTGGCAGACCTGTTGCCGCAACGGCGTTTATGATGGGTTCAGGACCGGAAGCTTGGCATCCTAATCCTGAATTTTTTTACGCGTCGGGTGGAGGTCCAATGATGGATATGGGTCCTTATTATGTATCGGCTCTGGTAGAGCTGCTTGGTCCTGCAAACCGGATCAGCGCATCCACAGGGATCCAGATTCCAGACCGCGCCATCGGCTCTGGTCCGCGCCAAGGACAACCGATCACGGTTCAGACCCCAACGCATTTGGCAGGGACGCTGGATTTTGAGAACGGTGCCATTGCAACCATGATTACCAGTTTTGATATCTTTGGCGGATCGAATCTGCCTTGGATCGAAATCTATGGCACGCAGGGAAGCCTGAGTCTCGGGGATCCGAACTTCTTTAACGGTGAAGTGAAGCTCCGAAAGCACGGCTCCGATGAATGGGAGCTGCTTGACCCTGCATTTGAATGCGGGAAGAACGAGCGGGGGCTCGGTATCAACGATATGATCCAATCGATTCATGAGCAGAAGGACCATCGCGTCAGTGCCCGTCTGGCATACCACGTGCTGGAGATTATGCAGTCGTTCCAGCAGTCTTCGCTGGAGGGCAGACATATCGTTCTGCAAAGCACATACCGCTACGGCAAACTTCCGGCCCCACAGCAGGCAAACAAGGTGGAGTAGCGAACTGGCAGCCCGGTTCATATTCTTGTACACTGGTTATGAACGACATGCAAACCAGCTTCTGACGGATCTGACAGGATGATGAGTTCTTGGCAAGGATCCGCATGAAAGCGTTGCACTAATATTTGGAGAGTTTCCAAAATGATCAAATGCCTATGGGGAGGAAATGGACATGTCGAAAACATTGAAGATCGGAATTATCGGTTGCGGGGGAATTGCCAATGGCAAGCATATGCCGAGCTTGAAGAAGCAGGTGCAGGCCGAATTGGTAGCTTTTTGCGATATCGTTGAAGAGCGCGCACAGAAGGCGGCTGCCGAATACGGGGTTGAAGGCGCAAAAGTCTACACGGATTTCAGAGAATTGCTGCAAGACGGCAGTATCGATGTCATTCATGTGTGTACGCCGAACGATTCGCACTCCGAGATTACGGTGGCATCTTTGGAAGCAGGCAAGCATGTTATGTGCGAGAAACCAATGGCGAAAACCGTTTCCGAAGCTAAAGCCATGCTGGACGCCGCTAAGCGTACAGGAAAAAAACTTACCATCGGTTACAATAACCGTTTCCGGGATGATAGCATGTATCTGAAAGAGGTCTGCGAGGAAGGCGAGCTGGGCGAGATCTACTACGGTAAAGCGCTGGCTGTTCGCCGCCGTGCGGTTCCGACCTGGGGCGTATTCCTTGACGAAGAGAAGCAAGGCGGAGGTCCGTTGATCGATATCGGCACCCATGCACTGGATTTAACCTTGTGGTTGATGGACAACTACAAGCCGAAGAGCGTGCTTGGATCCACGTTCCATAAACTGGGTCAACGCGAGAATGCGGCGAATGCGTTCGGTCCTTGGGATCCGAATGAGTTCAAGGTAGAGGATTCGGCATTCGGGTTCATCACGATGGAGAACGGGGCAACGATTATTCTGGAATCCAGTTGGGCTCTTAACGTCGTTGAGACGGGCGAAGCCAAAGCCGTCCTTGCTGGTACGGAAGGCGGAGCTGACATGAAGGACGGTTTGCGTATTAACGGCGAGAAAATGAGCAGATTGTATGAAACCAAAGTGGATTTGAATGCTGGCGGCGTCGCGTTCTATTCCGGATCCAAGGAAAATGATGCGGACCGTGAAGCCAGAATGTGGCTGGAAGCCATTATTGAGGATAAGGACCCTGTGGTTAAGCCGGAGCAAGCGTTTGTTGTAACGCAAATTCTGGAAGCGGTCTATGAATCGGCGAAGACAGGAAAAGCGGTTTATTTCGATAACTAATTCTTACCATCACTACTAATACTTAAGGTAAACCAGGAGGTATACAATGAAATTAGGCGTATTTATGGTATTGCTGAGCGGACGTAAATTGGAGGATGCTTTGGACTACGTGGCATCCAAAGGGCTAAAAGCGGTTGAGATCGGAACAGGCGGTTATCCGGGAAATGCGCACTGCAACCCGGTCGAGCTGCTGGAGAATGAAACCGCGCTGAAAAACTTCAAAAATGCGGTGGAATCCCGTGGGTTGATTATTAGCGCACTGAGCTGCCACGGCAATCCGCTTCATCCGCAAAAAGCAATCGCGAAAGAGTTCCATGACACATACGTAAAAACGGTAGAACTTGCCGAGAAACTTGAAGTACCTGTTGTTAACACATTCTCCGGCTGCCCAGGCGACCATGAGGATGCCAAATACCCGAACTGGCCCGTTGCGCCTTGGCCTAACGACTACCAAGAGATTCTGACTTGGCAGTGGGATAACAAGGTCATTCCTTACTGGACCGAATGGGGTAAATTTGCCGCAGACCGCAATGTGAAGATTGGCTTGGAATTGCACGGCGGCTTCTCCGTTCATACGCCGGGCACGCTGCTCCGCTTGCGTGAAGCCGCAGGCGAAGTGATTGGGGCCAACCTGGATCCGAGTCATATGTGGTGGCAAGGGATTGATCCTGTTCAAGCGATTCAAATTTTGGGCCGCGAAGGGGCAATCCACCACTTCCACGCGAAGGATACAAGCATTGACCCGATCAACGTGAACAAGCACGGTCTGACCGATATGCAGTCTTATGCCAACATGCTGGATCGCGCTTGGCAGTTCCGCAGCGTAGGCTATGGACATGATGTGAAGGAATGGGCGGATATGATGAGTGCCCTTCGTTTGGTTGGATATGATTATGTTGTAAGTATTGAACATGAAGATGGACTGATGTCCATTGAAGAAGGCTTCTCCAAAGCGGTGCAAAACCTTCAGCAAGTGCTGATCGAAGAGCCGCTTGGGGACATGTGGTGGGTTTAACAGCGTAGAGTAAGCCGAATAAGCAATTAGGGGGAACAGCAACATGCTTAACGTAACCATTTGGAATGAATTCGTGCACGAGAAAATCCATGACGAGGTTCGCAGCGTTTACCCGACAGGGATTCATACAGCATTGGCGGAGGGTCTGCAAAATCCGGATTTCGTCATCAGAACGGCAACGCTCGACCAGCCGGAGCATGGATTGACGGACGATGTACTGGATTCAACCGATGTGCTGTTGTGGTGGGGGCATATGGCTCATGACCAGGTTAGTGACGAAATCGTAAGCAAGGTCGTAAAGCGCGTGCAGGATGGGATGGGGCTGATCGTTCTTCATTCCGGACATTTTTCCAAGCCGTTCAAAGCGTTAATGGGAACGAGCTGCGATTTGAAATGGCGCGAAGCAGGGGAACAGGAAATTATTTGGAGCGTGAATCCAACGCATCCAATCGCGGCGGGAATTACAGGTCCGATCATCATCGAGCATGAGGAAATGTACGGGGAATTCTTCGATATTCCAGCCCCAGATGAGCTGGTATTTGTCAGCAATTTCGAAGGCGGCGAAGTATTCCGCAGCGGTTGCACGTTCAAGCGCGGTCATGGGAACATTTTCTACTTCCGTCCGGGGCATGAGACCTATCCAACCTACTACAACCCCGAAGTGCTGAAAGTGATCACTAATGCGATTAACTGGGCTTATTCCACGGCAGGCAAGCAAACCTTCGGTAACAGCCAGCCGGTTCGTGCGCTTCCCGTTTTAGTCTAAGCTATGAGCAGCATTTTTTAAAAAGCAATGAGTTCACGAGTCGTTCAGGGTGTAGTCCTTGAGCGGCTCGTTTTATCGTTAACGATGAATGTTCACGGAAATGTTTTTGCCGGCTAGGGATAGAATATACCTAAGTATGGGGTATTGTATGATATACAAGAAGGGGGGGGCTGTACACATGAGTGAAGTACAAAGCGCACCTGTAGATCCCGCAACCATCGCCATATGCCAGGCCAAGCTGGCCCATCAACCCGTTGAGGGCTTCCTGCTCGGGAGAGGAGTCCGCTTCGCCAAAATTATGTTTATTGGAGAAGCACCCGGGGCCCATGAGGTTCTGGAAGGCTTACCTTTTGTAGGGCAGGCCGGACAAGAGATGAACGCCTACCTGGAACGCCTGAACCTGACCCGGGAGCAAGTGTATATTACCAGTGCCATGAGAAGCAGGCCTTATAAGGAAAAGGTAATCGTGAGGTCCACGGGCGAGAGTGTCATCAGCCGTTCCAATCGCACACCGACAAAGGCGGAAATATTGGCCCATGCACCTTTGCTTGATGAAGAGATTCGATGGGTTCGCCCGCACATTATCGCACCCATGGGAAATACGGCGCTGCACCGGTTAATCGGAAGCCATGAAACGGTGACATCGCTGCACGGCAAACTGATGGAGGGGCCGGTCCAGCAAGCAACCGATCCGGAGAATCCAGATAGGGGCTACATGTTCTCGGCGGAAACCTATAAGATATTCCCTCTATTCCATCCAGCGGCGGTACTGTATAATAGGAAATTATCCACTTGGATCGAGAAAGATTTGGATATTTTGGCTCGTATATTATGGGATAAGCGCTGATTTTATGGGAAAAAGGGGCTAGGTGGTTTTCAGTTTCTCGGAAATGTGCTAAAATGAAACATACTTACAATTCGTAAGTTTTCTAGGTTTTTAGTTAAGCTTATGAATTTCTATAAACAAGGTGACTTCGTAAAGAGGTGAAGGGATATGGAAGTTACAAATGTTACGATGTGTCCCCGTTTTGAATCTGCATTTTCTTTTCTGGGCAAACGGTGGAACGGTTTGATTATTCAAACGTTGATGAGCGGGCCTAAGCGCTTTAAGGATATTTCGAATTTGATTCCGTCCATGAGCGATAAGATGCTCTCCGAGCGGATGAAGGATTTGGAATGCGAAGGCATTTTGATTCGTCATGTCTATCCGGAAACACCGGTACGTATTGAATATGAACTGACTGAAAAAGGCAAAGCATTACGTCCGGTAATGGAGCAAATTGCATCCTGGGCAGAACAATGGGTCGAAAGATGAGTCATCTTAAGACTCCCCTTGATGATTAAACCCTGGCATGAGACATCCTCATTTCAGGGTTTTTTTTCTAAATGGAAGTATGATTCCTGTTTCTTTACGGCAAGAATAGGTGGACATGCACCAAGCGGAGGCAGCTGCTATATGATGTAAATACCGAGAGCGGCATATCAAGGAGGCGAGCCTATGACCAAGCGAACGTATATCTCCCGTTTCCATTATGGACAAGAGGACATCTCAGAACTTGAAAACGCTTCATTAAAAGTGCTTCATATTTTTGAGAAGACCAAGCGGATGCTGAGCCAGTATGTGCCGGATTCCTTGTGGTTAGCTGCGTCTGGAACAAGCCCGGAATCTGCAGAATCCGTTAGCCATAGCGGTGCCGATGCTGTTGATATGTTTCAGAAATGGGTCAAAGCCCCCGGCGGATGGAAGTTCATTGGTTATGAAACCGATCGATTTCATGCGTCCACCGGGCAGAATATAGGACGCACGGGAAGATTTCTGCAGATGATCATCTGGTCACTCTATGAGAAAATCGTAATGCTGCATCCTTTCCTTGGCAGTGAGCCGTTTTTTGACGGGGAGGAGCTGGATGTGATCGCAAATTATTTTGTGCCTACGTATATCAGCGCCGTACCGTTGGTGGAACAAGGAAAAGCCTTTAAGACTATTCAAGCGGACATCGTTCTGTATCAGGAGCATATCCAGGCACCTGCCGTCATTATGCAATCGGATCGAGGTTTATTAGAGGGGAACTGGATGACCGGGGTGAACCTGGACGCGAAGGGATTTGCCGGGATTCGTCCTTATTTGAAGGTTCCTAGCGGCGAACGAGCCTATATGGAAGCCGATATTATATAGAGCATGCCTCATCATAACCTTGTTCCGATGCGGACAGGGTTATTTGGCATTTTTATTTTAAATTTTAACGATTTATGTGAAATATATCACAAAAATTAATGCCGTCAGACGATATAATTTATGTGAAAGCAACGGAATACCACGATCTAGATAAATGTGTTGGGGAGGAATCAATCGATGTCCAATATAAAGAGAGAAAAGTTAGTTGTCATTGGCAACGGTATTGCCGGGATTAGTACGGTCGAGCAAATCATTAAATTGGGTGGAAATTTTGACATCACCGTCATTGGACAGGAGCCTCATCCGAATTATAACCGCATCATGCTGTCGTATGTGTTGGAAGGCAGCAAAACCTTGGATGACATTGTATTGAATGATTGGAAATGGTACGAGGATAACCACATCACTCTGCACACGGATGCCACTGTAACTGCCATCGATAGGGAACGCAAGGTCGTGACCGCCGATAACGGATTGACGGTGCCTTATGACAAAGTCATGATAGCAACGGGCTCGAAGCCCTTTATTTTACCCGTACCGGGCAGTGACAAAGAAGGCGTTATCGGTTTCCGAAACATTGCCGATTGCACGCAGATGCTTCAAGCCGCTAAGGCGTACAAGAAAGCGGCTGTCATTGGCGGGGGACTTCTGGGTCTGGAAGCTGCCAAGGGATTGGTCAGTCTGGGCATGGAGGTGACGGTGGTTCATCTTATGCAGGATTTGATGGAGAGCCAGTTGGATTCGATGGCATCCGGCATGCTGAAAAGGGAGCTTGAACAGCAGGGCATCAACTTCTTATTAGGTAAACAAACAACCGAAATATTGGGAGATACCAGAGTCACGGGACTCCGGTTCAAGGATGGGGATGAGCTTGATGCCGACCTGGTGGTCATGGCAGTGGGCATCAGAGCGAACACCGAGATCGCTAAAGCGAGCGGGATCGAAGTGAACCGGGGAATCGTCGTCAATGATTATCTTCAGACTTCCTGGCTGGATGTGTATGCGGTTGGCGAATGCTGCGAGCATCGGGGCGCGTGCTACGGTCTGGTTGCACCATTGTTCGAACAGGGACAGGTACTGGCGAAGCATCTATGCGGCGTGGAAGGCAAGCCTTACGAGGGAAGCATTGTATCGACGAAGCTGAAAATCAGCGGTGTGGATGTCTTCTCTGCAGGCGAGTTCATGGAGCAAGCCGAGCACTCGGTGATCACCGCTAAAGATGATTGGCGCAAGACCTATAAGAAAATATTAATTCGCGACAATATCATCGTTGGGGCGATATTGTTCGGAGATGTGAGCGATTCGGCAAGCCTTCAATCCATGATTCGGAAAAAGACAGCCATGACAGATGAAATTTACGATTCGATCATGGGTACGGACAGCGCAGGAACAGGAAACGGCAAGGCATTTTCACTGGAGAAGATGCCCGATGATGAAATCGTATGCGGCTGCAACGGCGTAACCAAAAAAGCCATTGTGGATGCTATTACTCTCGAAGGTCATACGACTGTGGATGAGATCAAAGCTTGTACAGGAGCTACCCGCTCGTGCGGCGGCTGTAAACCTGTCGTGGAGCAAATACTCCAGAGCGTATTGGGCGATGGCTTTAAGGCGGCAGGCAAACAAGGCATATGCCCATGCACAACCCTTGATCGGGACGAAATTGTCGCCGAAATCCGTGCCAAAGGACTCAAGACAACAAAAGAAGTCATGCATGTTCTAAACTTCAGCAACCCGGAAGGCTGCTCGAAATGCCGCCCGGCCATTCATTATTATCTGGCGATGCTGAACCCGGTAACCCATCAAGAGGAGAGGGAATCCCGTTTTGTCAACGAACGAATGAACGCCAACATTCAGAAAGACGGCACGTACACGGTAGTCCCAAGAATGTACGGCGGCGTTACCACACCGGAGGATTTAAAGAAAATCGCGGATGTATCGCTTAAATATAATGTGAAGGTTGTAAAGGTTACCGGCGGACAGCGTCTGGACCTCATCGGTGTTAAGAAGGAAGATCTACCGAGTGTTTGGGAAGAGCTGGATATGCCGTCGGGTTATGCTTATGCCAAATCGCTGCGGACCGTGAAGACCTGTGTAGGTTCCCAATTTTGCCGTTTCGGTACGCAGGATTCGATGGGCATGGGGGCATTCCTCGAGGAGAAATTCGAAAGACTGGATTTCCCGGCGAAATTTAAATTGGCAGTCAACGGGTGTCCGCGAAACTGTGCCGAGTCGTGCACGAAAGACATCGGGATCGTAGGCAATGACGGTGGATGGGAAATATTCGTTGGAGGCAACGGCGGAACGAAGGCACGTCTGGCTGATTCGTTCTGCAAAGTGAAAACGGATGAAGAGCTGGTCGAAATCTGCGGAGCCTTGATGCAGTATTACCGTGAAACCGGCAAGTACCTGGAGAGAACATCGGAGTGGGTAGAGCGCTTGGGACTGGAACATATCCGAGCGGTTATCCTGGACGATACCAAGCAGCGTAAGGAACTGGTGGAGAGAATCGAGCTTGCCTTGCAGCAAGTCGAGGATCCGTGGAAGAAAGTGCTGAACGACGAGAAGCTGCGCAATACGTTATTTGAGGATGCAAAACCGGTCAGCAGCAAATAAAAGAGGGAGGAATCTACATCCCTCTTGCCGCCTGAACATAGAGAGCTTTTCGCAGTATGGATGGGGATAGAAAAGAAAAGTGGAGGTCGAATGTTATGGAAACCGGAAAATTTATTACGGTAGGGAATGAACATGATTTTCTGTCACAGCTCGGAAGGGTGGTCCAACTCGGAGATCGGGAGATTGCCGTCTTCCGGACTTCGGATCATCAATGGTTTGCGCTGGACAATCAAAGCCCTCATCCCAAAGGTGGGCCACTCTCGGAAGCCATCGTATCCGGGCACTACATCTACGATCCGTTATACGATTGGAAAATCGAGCTTTCAACCGGGCTCGTACAGGCTCCGGATAAGGGTCAGGTTCGTGTATACCCGATTCGCGCCGTGGACGGAAAGGTTGAGGTGGGTGTTTAAGGCCAGCAATCGCATAATAAACAGACGAAATCAAGGGGTGGTATCCCATGTTTAAAACAGATGTGGAAGCCGTTGTCAATGCCGCCGTCGGTAAAAAAGAGCAGATGAATCATAATCTGCTGCGCTATATGGTATCGGCTATGCTGGCCGGCGCGTATGTCGGCATAGGGATTGTATTAATCTTTAAGCTGGGGGCGCCGCTCGCAGCTGCCGGTTCACCCTTCCAATCCCTCGCCATGGGAGCTGCATTCGGGATCGCGCTCACGTTGGTGGTGTTCGCCGGGTCAGAGCTGTTTACCGGAAATCACATGTTTTTTACGATAAGCACATTATCCGGACGAACGACGATGGGGGATACGCTGAAAAACTGGGTACTCGTGTTTATCGGCAATCTGGCTGGAGCGATTCTGCTCAGCTATCTGGTGTATGCTTCCGGCCTGTTCAAAGGCCTGCCGCCGGACCACCTCATCTTCACGGCTGCTGCCAAGAAAATGAATGATCCGTTTATGGAGCTGTTCTTCAGAGGCATCTTGTGTAACTGGCTTGTCTGTCTGGCCTTGTGGATGGGAATTCGGGCCAAGGGAGAAACAACAAAGCTGATTTTAATATGGTGGTGTCTGTTTGCCTTCATTGCAACAGGGTACGAGCATAGCGTAGCTAATATGACACTTCTGACACTCGCGACGATTTTACCGGGGCATCCCGAGACCATATCCATCGGCGGATGGATAAGCAACATGGTGCCGGTCACGCTGGGGAACATCCTTGGCGGCGGATTGTTTGTAGGGATGGCTTATTGGTTTATCTCATCGGGAAAAGGGAACAAGCAAAAGTAGGTTTTGTAGGTGACATCGAAGAGTAGGAGCAGTTCCGTAAGCAGGTTTGCTCACTTGATAGACAGCAGAAAAGAAGCGGTCAACCAAACGGTTGACCGCTTCTTTAACGATATACAAACGAGATGATTTGGAGGCTTCGCCCTCCAAGCCAATAGCAGATAAAGTTGAACCTAATTAATGAGTATACAAAGAAACGGTTTCTCTTTGAATGTCTAATTAAAGTGAGGGATCTGCACAACTAAAAGAAAAGCCGTCCCTTCAGTTCAATGACTGAACAGGACAGCTGTGTGTACCTTGTCTTCCAAATCCTTTACCGATGTTCCACCAGGTCAATCGCACCAAGCACAATATGAGCCAGTCCGAAGCCGAGAATACCGGTTGCGGCAAGTTTATACTTGCTGCCAAGCAGAGCGGCACCCGAAGCAGAAACCACAGTTCCAAGAACAGCAGGAATCAATCCTTCACGCATGCTGAGCACTCCCTTTAATTTGGTTTGGAAAGACAAGGTTTATTGTAAGCAGATGACTGTATATTATGCACAGAAGGGAGCAGGCCGATTAAATCCGGCAGATTTCGTTCGGACACAGCTCGCAATGGCAGATTTCCTGCAGCATCGGAAGATCTTTAATGACAATCATTCCGCCGGCATATTCGATGGCATCTTTTTTGCGTAAGTCACTCAGCATACGGTTGACGCTTTCCCGGGTTGCCCCAATCATGTTCGATAGATCGGTGTGGGTAATCTTCTTGTTGATGAGAATGGTATCATCGGCTTGATGCTGTCCGTAGGTGTTGCTCAGACGGATCAGTGTCGATGTTAAAGCACCGGGCTTACCGTACATCATGAGATCACGGAATTTGGTCTGGGTAATGCGGTGGTGAATGCCCATCCACTTCATAAAATCAATGGCGAAATCGCAATGCTGACAGATCAGCAGCTCCAGATCCTTGTGCTCGATGACACCGACAACACTATCCTCCAGCACCTCTGCCGAGAAACTGTGATTGTTGCTGAAGAATGGATCGGCTTGCCCGACCATGTCTCCTGGATGGTACATATATAGAATAAGCTCTTTGCCTTCATCAGTCGATTTAGTTAATTTAATTCTTCCTTGTTTAACGTAGTACAGCTTGTCGGCAAAGTCACCTTCCCAGAACAAATGGGATCCTTCAGGGAGTACCCTTTCCTTCATGCTGACCAGCAGACGGTTGCGGTTTTGTTCCGAGAAGCACTGCGTGTTCCCTAAGTTTTCGATTTCCATTACATGGTCTACAGTAGTATTCATGTTGGTATCCCCTAACATCCTAAAATTTGATCTGTTTAATCTTTAAATACATTATAACGTGAAAACATTCACTTTTGGGGGAGAATATGAGGGAAATCGTGGCGAATTTTCAAACTTTGTGATCTCTTTCACTTAGAAGGAGGGAAAGACAGGTATAAATCACACAGAAAATATAAATCATTATATTGTGAAATATTTCACATGAATTTGAGAGCGGCTGTGTTACGATCAAAGCGTAGAGAAGAAAGAAACCATGAACCATGGGAGGATGAGAGATATGGCTGTGAGCAAAGGAACGGTTGAAGTTAAGGGACAAACAGCATCGGAGTACATTCAAGGTCTGATTGACAAGGCGAATCGGGCCAAAGAAAGTTTTATGGAATTGAATCAGGAGCAAGTCGACGGGATTGTACAGGCGATGGCCATGGCAGGCCTTGAGAAGCACATGCAACTGGCGAAGATGGCGGTTGAGGAAACGGGACGCGGCGTGTACGAAGACAAGATTATCAAGAACCTGTTCGCCACAGAGTATATCCACAACAGCATCAAGTACGACAAAACGGTGGGTATTATTGAAGACAACGCCTATGACAGCTTTCAAAAAATAGCAGAGCCGATCGGGATAATCATGGGGATAACACCGGTAACCAATCCGACCTCCACAACCATATTCAAGGCGCTGATCTCCATTAAAACAAGAAACCCGATCATCTTCGGATTCCATCCATCCGCGCAGGCATGCAGCCGGGAAGCCGCGCTGATACTGCGGGATGCCGCCGTGAAACAAGGTGCTCCTGCCGATTGCATCCAGTGGATCGAAGCTCCTTCCATGGATAAAACCAATGCACTCATGAATCATCCTGACATCGCCTGCATTCTGGCCACGGGCGGTTCGGCGATGGTCAAGGCGGCATACAGCTGCGGCAAGCCGGCCCTCGGCGTAGGACCAGGTAACGTGCCTTGCTTTATAGAGAAGAGCGCGGACCTGGATCAAGCAGTGAACGATTTGATTTTATCGAAGACCTTTGATAACGGCATGATCTGTGCTTCCGAGCAGGCTGTCATTATCGAAGAGCCTATCTATCATACAGTGAAGAAAAAAATGATTGCCAGCGGCTGTTATTTTGTCAACAAGGAAGAGTTGGCGAAACTGACGGCGCATGCGATGGTATCGGAGAAATGTGCGGTTAATCCGTCCATCGTCGGAAAGCCGGCAGCTAAGATTGCCGAGGCTTGCGGTTTCGAGGTACCGGAAAGCACCAAGATCCTGATCGCCGAGCTGGAAGGGGTCGGTCCGGCTTACCCGCTGTCCGCCGAGAAACTGAGTCCGGTTCTGGCCTGCTATAAGGTGAAGGATGCCGAGGAAGGCATAACACGCGCTGAAGAGATGGTTGCTTTTGGCGGCATGGGCCACTCGTCGGTGATCCACTCGCACAATGAGGACATTATTATGCAATTCTCGGATCGGATGAAAACTTGCCGCATCCTGGTGAACCAGCCTTCTTCGCAAGGCGGTATCGGGGATATCTACAACACGAACCTGCCATCGCTGACACTGGGTTGCGGCTCGTATGGACGTAATTCCACTTCGTCGAACGTGACGGCTGTCAATCTAATCAACGTGAAAAGGGTGAACCGCAGAACCGTGAATATGCAGTGGTTTAAAGTACCGGACAAAATTTACTTTGAAAAAGGCTCCACGCAGTATCTTGCTAAAATGCCGGAAATTACCCGTGTTGCGATCGTTACCGACCCCATGATGGTGAAGCTGGGTTATGTGGAGCGGGTAGAGCATTATCTGCGTCAGCGCAGAGTGCCAGTGGCCATCGAGGTCTTCTCGGAGGTCGAGCCTGATCCTTCAACAACGACAGTAGAACGCGGAACGGAGATGCTTACCCGATTCCAGCCGGACTGCATTATCGCCCTCGGCGGCGGATCGCCAATGGATGCAGCGAAAGCGATGTGGTTGTTCTATGAATACCCGGATACGGACTTTAACAATCTGAAGCAAAAATTTATGGATATCCGCAAGCGGGTCTACAAATATCCGAAGCTTGGACGGAAGGCGAAATTCGTTGCCATTCCAACAACGTCGGGTACGGGCTCGGAAGTGACTTCGTTTGCCGTCATCACGGACAAAGGGCTGGGGAATACCAAGTACCCGCTGGCTGACTATGAGCTGACACCGGATGTGGCGATTATCGATCCGGAATTTGTATACACGCTGCCTAAAACAGCGGTAGCCGATACCGGTATGGACGTTCTGACACATGCCATTGAAGCCTACGTATCGGTGATGGCCAGCGATTATACGGATGGGCTTGCCATCAAGGCCATACAGCTGGTGTTCCAATATCTTGAGCAGTCGGCGCTGACCGGTGACAAACTCGCCCGCGAGAAAATGCATAATGCTTCGACGCTTGCCGGCATGGCTTTTGCGAATGCGTTCCTTGGCATCAACCACAGTCTTGCGCATAAGTGGGGCGGCCAGTATCATACGGCACACGGACGCACCAATGCGATCCTGATGCCTCACGTCATTCGTTACAACGCCAAGAAGCCAACAAAATTCGCGGCATGGCCTAAATATACCCACTTTGTGGCAGATGAGAGATATGCTGAAATCGCACGGATTCTCGGGCTGCCAGCAAGAACAACGGAAGAGGGCGTAAACAGTCTGATTGGCGCGATCCGGGAGCTGAACAGCAAGCTCGGTATCGAGGAGTCGTTCCAGCAGCTTGGCATCGATGCTAAAGATTTCGAGAAAAATGTTGAGCATTTGGCGGACCGGGCTTTTGAAGACCAGTGCACAACGAGCAATCCGAAGCTGCCGCTGGTGACAGAGCTCGCAGAAGTTTACCGCAACGCATTCTACGGTCGGTTCTAAATAGGATAGGCTCTGAATGCCGATCATGAAGATCCGTGAGGATGTTGAGGTAAGTGATCCAGGACCAGACTCAGAGTGATAAAAATCACGGAAAAAGATGACTTTGTGATTAATATCACAGATGCGAGGGATTAACAGGACTACAATAAAGGTGTAGCAAGAAGCTGAATCTCAGGTCTTTGATAAAGAAGCTTGAAGGTACAAGGCGGGGTAGTGGCATCATTGATCGTGAAAATAATCACATTTAAAGATCTGAGATAGATCAAGGTGTGGCCTCGCCTGTCCTGCAAGCCCCAGCAAATCTAGGAGGGATTCAATATGTCGGTGATTGAAAAAGAAACAGGCTGGAAAGGTTTTAAATCAGGTAAATGGACCAAGCAAATTGACGTTAATGATTTTATTGCAGAGAACATTACTCCCTATTATGGCTCTGATGAATTTTTGGCAGGACCCACGGATAACACCAAAGCATTGTGGGACATCGTATCGGATTTAACCAAGAGAGAACGGGACAACGGCGGGGTTCTGGACGTGGATGTCCATACACCTTCAACCATCACCTCCCATCAACCTGGCTATTTGGATAAGGATAAAGAACAGATTGTCGGCGTTCAGACCGATGAACCGTTCAAACGCTCGATCCAGCCTTTTGGCGGGATCCGGATGATGATTGATGCGTGCAACGCATACGGCTTTGAAATGCCGCAGGCCGTTGTGGATATTTTTAACGGCATACGCAAAACGCATAACCAAGGCGTGTTTGATGCCTATACTACTGAGATGAGAGCAGCGCGCAAAGCCGGGATTATTACGGGACTTCCCGATGCGTACGGTCGCGGACGTATTATCGGTGACTATCGCAGACTATCGTTATACGGTGTAGATGCTCTTATTCAGGACAAATTGAGAGAACTCGGCGAGCTTGAAGTGGATGCCATGGATGAGCCGGTCATCCGTTTGCGGGAAGAATTGTCTGAGCAAATGCGGGCCCTTAAGGAACTGAAGGAAATGGCGGGTATGCACGGTTTTGACATTTCCAAACCTGCGAATACGGCGAAGGAAGCATTCCAATGGTTGTATTTCGGTTATTTGGCCGCGATCAAGGAACAGAATGGCGCTGCGATGTCGCTTGGCCGAGTATCTTCTTTCCTTGATATTTATATTCAACGGGATCTGGCTGAAGGCAAGCTGACGGAAGAAACAGCTCAGGAACTGGTCGACCATTTCGTTATGAAACTTCGGATCGTGAAATTCCTGCGTACGCCAGATTATAACGAGCTGTTCAGCGGGGACCCAACGTGGGTAACGGAATCCATCGGCGGTATGTCGATAAACGGTGAGACGAGAGTGACCAAGAACAGCTTCCGTTTCCTGCATACCTTGTATAATTTGGGACCTGCTCCAGAACCGAACTTGACGGTGTTATGGTCGGAGAAGCTGCCGGAAGCCTTCAAAAAATATTGTTCGAAAGTTTCCATCGAAACCAGCTCGATTCAATACGAGAATGATGATCTCATGCGTCCGATTTACGGAGACGATTACGGCATCGCCTGCTGCGTATCCGCCATGCGCATCGGGAAACAGATGCAGTTCTTCGGAGCCAGAGCAAACCTCGCCAAAGCGCTGCTCTATGCGATCAACGGTGGTAAGGATGAGAAATCAGGCGCCCAAGTTGGACCGGAATACCCGGCTATCTCCGCCGATGTCCTGAGTTATGATGAAGTCATGAAGCGATTCAAGCCGATGATGGAATGGCTCGCGAAGCTCTATATGAATACACTTAACGTTATCCATTACATGCATGACAAATACAGCTATGAACGGATTGAGATGGCGCTTCACGACCGGGATATCCTGCGCACGATGGCATGCGGCATTGCAGGCCTGTCCGTAGCAGCGGATTCACTGAGTGCAATTAAATATGCGAAGGTGAAGCCGGTACGCAATGAGCAAGGAATTGCAGTGGATTTTGAAATCGAAGGCGAGTTCCCTTGCTACGGCAACAACGATGATCGCGTGGACAGCATCGCCGTTGAATTGGTCGAGACCTTCATGAGCATGATTCGCAAGAACAAGGCTTACCGTGACGCCATGCCGACCCAATCGGTGCTCACGATTACGTCGAACGTCGTATACGGCAAGAAAACAGGAACCACGCCGGATGGACGTAAGGCAGGCGAGCCGTTTGCGCCGGGTGCAAATCCGATGCACGGACGCGATAAGAAGGGAGCTCTCGCTTCGCTGACTTCCGTGGCCAAGCTGCCTTATGAGGATAGTCTTGACGGCATCTCGAACACGTTCTCGATCGTGCCGAAAGCCCTTGGTAAAGAAAGTGATATCCGTGTGAACAATCTGGTTGCGATGCTGGACGGTTATTTTGGCAGCAAGGCACATCATCTGAACGTCAACGTATTTGACCGGGAGCAGCTGATCGATGCGATGGAGCATCCGGAGAATTATCCGCAGTTAACGATTCGGGTCTCCGGTTATGCAGTTAACTTCGTCAAACTGACGCGTGAGCAGCAGCTCGATGTCATCAACCGTACGTTCCACGGATCGATGTAAGGATGGAAGACAACCCTAGCGGATACAGAAAGGATGACGCACCATGCTAAAAGGTCATGTACACTCCATAGAAACGTTCGGAACGGTGGACGGTCCGGGTATCCGCTTTGTGCTCTTCATGCAGGGCTGTCTCTTGAAGTGTCAATACTGTCATAATCCGGATACCTGGGGACTGCATGAAGGACGCGAGATGACGGTGGAGGACGTGCTGGCTGAGATTGAACCTTATCTGAGCTACTACCGTTCATCGGGCGGCGGGTTAACCGTCTCCGGTGGTGAGCCGACATTGCAGTATCCCTTTGTCACGGAGCTGTTCAAGGAAGTGAAACGCCGCTGGAATTTGCATACGACGCTGGACAGCAACGGCTATAATGAACCGGAGAAAATCTCGGAATTGCTGGAGTTTACCGACTTGGTGCTGCTTGATCTGAAGCATATCAACGACGAGAAGCATATCAAGCTCACGGGGAAGTCGAACGAAAGGACGTTAAAGACGGCCCGCTGGCTGTCTGACCATGATCGGAACATGTGGGTCCGCCACGTCTATGTGCCGGGCATCCATGACAGCGAAGAAGACTTGATTGCGCTCGGTCAATTTATTCGGACGCTGCACGGCGTCGAGAAATTCGAAATCTTGCCTTACCATCAGATGGGCGTTTACAAATGGAAGGAGCTCGGCATGGCTTATCCATTAGAAGGCGTACCTTCACCGTCTGAGGAGGAAGTGGCGCGCGCTTATCGATTGATTGGTGAGATACCCGAGAAAATACAGACTGTCCAGAAGTAAAGAATTCTATCTAAATTCACATTTGCGTTATAATAATTGACAACAACCTTTCCCCATATGGAAAGGTTGTTGTTTTTTTGTAGAGGATTTTATCCCTTGGCAAGAAAAATATCGGCCTATCGAAAAATGGAATCGCTTTCTATAATGAAGATGTAAGGAAAACGCCTATCAAATAAACAAACACTTCGGGAGGGTCAAAGACAATGAAAAAAAAGGGTCTGGCATTATTAATGTCACTTCTGTTCGTCTCATCTGCACTTCTATCTGGATGCGGCGGCAATAAGGCAGCGGAAAAACCGTCAGGTGGTTCGGAAGGAACGGTCAGCAATGAGCCGTTTGAAATCACCATCCGCCATACGCAAGTAGGTGAATCCAAGAAGTTTCGTCTGGCAATGTTGAACGATGTTGTTAGTAAAACCGAAGAAGCGGTGCCCGGGCTGAAAATCAAGCTGGACGCTGTAGACTCTGAAGTGAACCGGAAAGAGAAACTGAGAGGCGAGATGGCAGCCGGTAAGCCGCCGGAAGTATTCGATGTATTCGGCAGCCCGGATGCAGGCGTATATTCCAAAGAAGGCTTGATGCTTGATTTGACCCCGATTTTGGAAGAGCTAGGCATTAAAGATAAATTTTCAACACTGGATCCATTTACACATGACGGCAAGATCTACGGATTGCCGATTGGCATTTCCATTGAGGGTATTTTCTATAACAAGGATTACTTCACCCAAAAAGGTTTGAATGTTCCTAAAACATTGGCTGAATTGGAGCAAATTGCTGAAACGATCAAAACCGACGGGAAGATTCCTTTTGCCCAATCCTCCAAGGATGCTTGGATTCCGCTCATGACCACGAACAACCTGTGGAGCTATTACGCAGGGCCAGAGGTTACTTACGGCTTCAAAACCGGGGAAACCAAATGGACCGATCCAAAAGTCGTGGAAGGTGTGAAGAAGCACCAGGAATGGGTTGAGAAGGGGTACTTCAAAAAAGGCGAGCTCGGCTTCGAATATGCGGACATGAGAAACCAAATGATCACTGGCGAAGCCATCATGATGATGGACGGATCGTGGGCAAACTCCGTATTTAGAGATCCGGCTCAAGCAGGTGATTTGGTAAATAAGGTCGGATACTTCAACCTGCCTCCGGTTAATGAGGGTGACCCTGTCATCGTCATGCAGGACGCAAACAACGGGTATGGATTCTCGGCAGCGGTAGCAGAAGACCCTCGTAAACTTCAAGCGGTTAAAGAATTCATTAAAAATATGTGGACAGATGAAATGCAGCTGCGCGGTCTGAAAGAAGACGGTGTACTGCCGGCCATGAAGATGGAGCTGGCAACAATGAACTCCACTTCGGATGATCCGCTTATGCAGGACATTTTCAAAGGCGTGAGTGAGATCAGCAAGTCCTTCCCTGCCTTCGATGGCCTTGTTCAAGCAGACGTGAACACTGCACTGAGCATGGGCATTCAGCAGGTCATCGGCGGCGAGCTCGATGCCGAGAAGATGCTGGAGAATGTGCAAGCAGCGCAAGAAGCCGCCAATGCTTCAGAGGAATAACTAAAATTCTAGACGAAAGGGCGCCACCCGCTGCGGTACATGGGGGTGCCCTTTTGCCTAAACAACATCAGACATAAATACGGAGGTTACCATGAACAAAGCGCTGAGAAACCCTCTGATTTACATCATTTTTGTGCTGCCGGCATTCTTATTGTTTCTGGCTTTTTTCATATACCCGATCTTTACTGCGTTTGACAACAGCTTTACGAGCTGGAACGGCATCTCCAAAGATGTGAAGTACATTGGGCTCGATAACTATGTGATAGCCTTGAATGATGATGCTTTTTGGAAGGCTGTCAGGAACAATGTTTATTTCATTCTCTTTTCCTGTTTGATCCAGGTTCCGACGATCGTATTCTTCTCCCTGTTAATCGCAAACGTGAAGCGTTTGAAGGGGCTTTATAAAACGGCGGTTTTTGCACCATCCATCATGTCGACGGCTGTGATCGGCATTTTATGGGGATTCATTTACAACCCGGACTTTGGCCTGATGAATGAGATTTTAGGGCTGGTTGGAATTGAACCCATCTACTGGTTATCGGATAGCAAATGGGCCATGATTGCCATCCTGATCACGAATGCGTGGCAATGGACTGGCTTTTACATCGTGATGGTTCTTGCCGCAATTCTATCCATACCTAAAGAGCTGGATGAGGCCGCGGCAATTGATGGCGCGACAGGGGTCCAAAGAGCAACCAAAATCACGCTTCCATTAATTATGCCAATTATCTCTGTTGTGATCATGCTTTCGATCGCGGGAGCCATGAAAGCGGCGGACATTATTCTGGTTATGACCAAGGGCGGGCCAGCCGGCTCAACCGACGTTATGGCGACATATATGATTCGATATGCGATCACGAGCTTCAAGCATGGCTTTGGCAACTCGATCGCCGTGTTGATCTTCCTCTTCACGATTATCGTAACGGTGCTCTACCAGGTGCTGGTCGCAAGACGCAACGAAAGGATTGAATACTGATGAGAGCAATAAAGAAACTGATCCCGCACATTTTTCTGATGGCTTACTTGCTCGTCATACTATATCCTTTCCTGTTCGTCCTGTTCTCTTCCGTGAAGGTGGATAACCAGTCTATTGCAACGAACCCTTTTGGTTTGCCGAGCACGCTGGTATTTGATAACTATGTGAACGCATGGGTGAACGCCAAGATTAGCACGTATTTCTGGAACAGCTTATACATCGGTGTGTTGTCAGCCTGCTTGTCGATTCTGTTTGCAGCGATGCTGGCCTTTGCCGTGACGCGGATGAGATATAACCGGATTAGCGCCATCGTCTTTCAATGTATTTTGATCGGCATGCTGATTCCGAATAACTCTCTCATGCTGCCGATATATGGCATCATGAGGCAGTTGGATATTTTGAACACGCATATGGCCTTGATTCTACCGTATGTTGCCAATGCCATCCCGTTCTCGGTTATTATACTGGCTGCCTTCATGCGGTCGCTGCCCGGTGAAATCGAGGAGGCTGCGGTTATTGATGGATTGAGGTCCGGAGGGTTGTTTGCTAGAATTATCTTACCTCTGACTGTTCCGGCTATCGTTACCGTATTTATTATCAATTTCCTGGGTAACTGGAACGAATTCTTGCTTGCTAACTACTTCCTATCGAATGATGAACTGAGAACGCTGCCTGTCGGCATGGTCGGTTTCAGGGACGCCTACAATATGAACTACGCACAAATGTCTGCGGGTATCATATTCAGCGTGCTGCCGGTCCTTATCATTTATGCCGTTCTGCAAGAGAAGATCATTGAAGGCGTCACCGCAGGAAGCGTCAAGGGGTAATACGAGGAGCAGGAGCATGCGTATGAATTTGCGGAACAAACTATTCACGGCCTTTTTGGGGCTCATTATTATTCCGTTATTTGTGCTGGGCCTATTTACATTCTTTATTACCTACAATTCGATTGAGAAAAAGTACAGCCAGCAAGCCGAATATTCGCTTAAAGCAATCAGTTACAGCATTCTGAACGTGTTTAAGGAGATGGAGTACGTCACGGATAACGGGATTGCCACCTCCGTCTTCGCCATGGCGCTGAACGCCAAGGATCCCGATGCGCAGAACCTGATTAAGGAATCCAATGCGGACCAGCTGAAATTGAACGACAGACAGCGGAGCTTTCGGAATCTTCTATATAATCATCCAGCGATTAGCTATGCGTTTTTATATCATTTTAATAAAGAGTCACCATCGATTCCTATTTTCAGTAAAGAAGATTTCAGAACGCTGCCTTATGAAAAGTTTAAGAATAGTCCCTTACATGAAGAGGTGGTTCGGCTTAACGGAATTCCCAAATGGCTGGCTCCGCACGAATTTCCGGAGTTGACGGGCGCGGAGCCGGTATTCACCCAGATCCGGCTGATTAAGGATGTCACAACACTCCGCAAGCTGGGCATTCTTGTCGTCCAGATCAAGAGGTGGGAGTTTGAAGAGATTTTCCGCAATTTGACTCTCCCTAACAATCGGCAGAACACATCTTTTATGTTGGTCAACAATGAAGGCTTCATTCTATTTGACCCCAATAACGATATGGATGGTCAAAATATCAGTCAATATATGAAGCATGACGTTGAGTTTGAGCAAGGCTACCAAAGTTTTAAAGCCAAGTTTAACGGCAAAGAGAATATTGTTTCTATCTATCATCTGAATGATTACGGCTGGAATCTCGTCTCGGTGACCGACTGGAACTCGCTATCGCAAGAGGTTACTTCCTTTGCCAAGTGGTTCTTCGTCATTATGGGCCTCTGTCTTGTTACCGCGATTGTGTTCAATCGTCTGTTCATGAATCGGATTACCGGGACGATCGCTGTTATCGTGCGGTTTATGCGCCGTGTGGAAGATGGGGATTTGAACGCGAGAGTTGAAGAGAAGGGAGAGGATGAACTGCTGCTGCTGTCGAAAGGGTTCAACAACTTGATGAACCGGATCAACAATCTGTTTGCGCAGATCAAAAAGGAGCAGAGGCAGAAGACCGACGCGGAGATGCGTGTGCTGCAAGCGCAGATCAAGCCGCACTTCCTCTTTAACACCTTGGAATCAATCAATGTTCTCGCTGTCCAGAATGAAGGACGCAAGGTCAGTGAGATGGTTTACCGGCTTGCCAGCATTTTGCGGATCAGTATACAGGAGAAGGAAGAAATTACGCTGGATGAAGAAATCAAGCACTTGCAGAGTTATCTTGAAATCCAGAAGTTTCGGTTTGAGGACCTGTTCGAATACGAGATTGACGTGCCGAAAGAGCTTATGCACAGCCGTATCTTGAAGCTGACGTTGCAGCCGCTGGTTGAGAACAGCATACAGCATGGCTTTGAAGGCATTTCTTATACGGGATGGATACGCATCTCTGCATGGAAGGAACTCGGTAATGTCATGATTCGGGTCGAGGATAACGGACTCGGCATGACCGCTGAGCAGTTGTCCATGTTTGAATATATGGTATCCGAGGATAACGGATCCGAACAGACGACGTTGCAGAATCTCAAAGTGAACCAGGAACGACGGGGACTTGGGCTGCGGAGCGTGGCTGACCGACTTAGAATTCAATACGGGGATTATTACGGTCTGTTCATATGCTCAAGCCGCCCCGGCGGCACCGTTATACAATGCGTCATACCCAATTATGACAGGGGGGAAGGGCAGCATGTTGAAGGCATTATTAGTTGATGATGAGGCTCCCATCCTGAACAATCTCAGCAAGGTTCTGCCTTGGGAAGAGATGGGCATGAAGGTTGTCGGACTTGCCCGAAGCGGGATGGAAGCGCTTGAAGTAGCGGATCAGTACAACCCGGATCTGATTCTGTGTGATATCCGGATGCCCGTCATGGACGGACTGACCTTTATTACGAAGATTCGGGAGAAAGGAAGCCGGGCAGAGATCTTTTTGCTGACGGGATATCAGGAGTTTGAATATGCCCGGGAAGCAATTAAGCTGGGCGTCAAGGACTACATCAGCAAGCCGATTCATTACGGGGAACTTGAGATGAAGATTCGTGATATCGGGGAGGAAATCCGCAAGAAGAGGGCGAAAGAGAAGTATTACAGCACCGTTTCGCTTATTGATGAAGCTCCGAATCCCGAAGCCGTAAAGAAAACGCCGGAACAATTGGTAACGTCTGCTCTGGAATATATCAATACCCATATGGGGCAGGACTTGGGGATTGAGGAGCTTTCGGAGCATCTGGGCATCAGCTCCAGCTACTTCTGTTTATTGTTTAAGAACCATGTCGGACTCACCTTTGTGGAGTACTTGACGAGACAGCGGATGGAGGCAGCCAAGTTCCTGCTGGTGAACAGCGATAAGAATATCGCACAGATCGGCTCCTTTGTCGGTTACCATGAGCGGCGGTATTTTACCAAGGTATTTCAGAAGGCTACCGGCATGACGCCATCCGAATTCCGGGAAATGTCCGGAGAGGCAACGGTATAGGTTTTGATAGGACCCATGCAGGCTGCTAAAGTCATCACTAGATCAATCCCGCCTGGCTTGCAAATCCTTTAAATTGATAGAAGGTAGGTATGAAATCAATGAAATGGACGGCAGCAGACTTATCGTTAGAACAAAAGGTAGGACAGATGTTTATATGCGGCTTCAACGCGCTGACGCCGAATGAGCATGCCAAAATACTAATTGAACAATATCAGGTCGGGGGTATGTGCTATTTTCGCCGGAATGTGAAAACGCTGCCTCAGCTTGCCGAACTGTCGGAGTCCTTACAGCAGCTCGCATCGGACAGCCAGAAGTTCCCGCTTCTGATCTCGATTGATCAAGAGGGCGGTATGGTTGCACGAATTGATCATGAAGGCATCAGCCGCATTCCGGGGAATATGGCGCTTGGAGCAGCGGGCAGCGCGGAGGATTCGTACAGGGTAGCGCAAATCGGGGCACGCGAATTGCGTTCACTTGGTGTAAATATGAATTTCGCTCCTTGTCTCGACGTGAACAACAATCCTCGTAATCCGGTCATCGGCGTGCGTTCCTTCGGTGAAGATCCTCAAGCTGTTGCCGCTCTTGGGACTGCGGCGATGAAGGGATACCAGGAAGAAGGTGTATCCGCTACGGCCAAACACTTCCCGGGCCATGGCGACACCAGCGTCGATTCTCATCTCGGGAGGGCTTCTGTACCGCATGATTTGGAACGGCTCCGCAGCGTGGAATTGTATCCGTTTGCGCAAGCGATCCAGAACGGCGTGGATGCCATCATGACGGCTCACGTCAGTTTCCCGGCGATAGAGCCGAGTGATCTGCCGGCAACGCTCTCCCATGCCGTGTTAACGGGTTTGCTGAGGGAAGAGATGGGGTTTGAAGGTTTGATCATAACAGACTGCCTTGAGATGCACGCAATCTCCAAAGAGTACGGGATACCGGAGGGCGCGATACGCGCGATCGAAGCGGGTGCGGACTGCGTATTGGTCAGCCATAATCTATCGGAGCAGACGGCGGCGATTACGGCCGTCATTGAGGCTGTCCGCAGCGGGAGACTCCCGGTAGAGCTGATCGACAAGGTCGTAGATCGGATATTGGCGCTTAAGCAGCGTAATGCGAAGCTCGCTGAGGAGCTTCCGGTCTATCCGATTGGCGAGGTTGCGGAAGAGACCATACAATTGCTGGCTCAAATTGCAGGCAGAGGAATCACGCTGGTGAAAGACGAAGGGCAGCTGCCTCTTAAGCCGGAGCAGGCTGTTGCGGTGATCTGGCCTGAGCTGCTTCAGGCAACCCAGGTGGATGAAGCATGGAGCAAGAGCTACACCTTAGGGGATGCTTTGAGAAGTTACGGGGTTCAGGCAGACGATCTGCGTGTCGGAACGGATATGTCCGATGAAGAGGTAGAGCAAGCCGTTAAGGCAGCTGAAGGATATAGACAGATTGTAGTAGCTACGTACACCTCCGAGAGCCGTCTTCCCGCGGGTCAGCAGAAGCTGGTGAACAAGCTGGTTGAACTTGAGGATGTGGCACTTGTTATCGTCGCTACCCGTAATCCCTATGATATCAATGACCTTCCGCCGGTTCCGACATATTTGTGCAGCTACGAGAACACACCTTATTATATGAATGCAGCCGCGGGTGTCTTAATAGGACGGGTTACGCCTGAGGGCAAGCTCCCGGTAGGAATCAGCGAGACTTATCCGCTTGGCTGGAGCGGTAATCAGGACTATGTCAATAATTAAATAAGGGTTGCTCAAACCGGAGTCTTCCTACCCAGGAATGCTCCGGTTTTCCTATTTTCCAGCCTTTTCTGAGCAACTTTTCGGGAAAGTCCGCGTCTAATAGTATGTCCAATAGAGGCAGACAGACTATACTGAGAGTTTTAAAGGAGTAGAGAATGAATTTCAAGAGAATCTCGATGATTACAGTCCTTGCCGCGGCCCAGGTATCCATGGCATTTCCCGCGGCAGCTGAATCACCGGATATTACAGCTCCGGCGCTAAATAGCCAATCAGCGCTGCAGTCCCCGGTGGAAGGACAAAGCCAGCAGAGTGGAGAACAACAGACGGACTTGCAGCAAGCGGAGGAAACATCAGCAACGCCAAAGGAAACATCTTCTGATTCAGTCGAAGGTACGATTAGCGATCCGAATGCCGAACCTTCTGCACCCAATGAACAGCAGGAGGATACGGAAAACGATCCTTCCGATAATGAGGTTTCAGAGAACGAAGAGGGCAGCCCATCTGGAGAGCCCGAAGTCAGTACTTCCAATGTTTCGGCAAATGAACTTGTGTTGATGATGAACAGCAATGTGATGTACCATAATGGGAAGAAATACAAAGCGGGACAGCCGATGGCTGTGAAGCAAGGGGTATCCTATGTCGCCATTCGCGCCATGGTTGAACGTGCAGGACTGAAGCTGTCTTACGATAACAAAACGAAGGAAACCATCATCCTTAAGGATGGTAATGAACTTCGGTTTACGACAGGAAGCAGCAACTATAAAGTCAATGGACAGGTACGTCCGATGAAAGGCCCTGCCTACCAGAGCAACAATGTGTTTATGGTTCCGTTAACCGCGATCACGCAAGCGCTTGATATTCCATACCAGGTGAACCAGCCCGAGAAGAAGGTTATTCTCGATCTATCCGGTATGGGCAGCGGCAACGGTAACGGCGAACAGCCAGGCGGAAATAACGGCGGGGGATCTGGCAGTGAGGTTCCGAATATACCGAATCTCGGGTCCAATGACCTCATCCTGATGATGAACAGCAACAAGATGTATCAGAACGGGAAAGCGTATACGGCGGGTCAGCCGATGGCCGTAAAGAACGGCGTATCCTATGTTGCCATTCGCTCCCTCGTTGATCGTGTCGGCCTGAAGCTGACCTATGACGGAAAGACAAAAGAAACGATTATTATCCGTGGTAACGATGAGCTTCGTTTTAAGACAAACAGCAGCGTTTACACCGTAAACGGGGTCAGAAAATCGATGAAGGGACCGGCTTACCAGTCCAACAATACGTTCATGGTGCCGCTGACCAGCATTACGCAGGCGCTGGACATCACCTATCGGGTGGACCAGCCGAATAAGCGGGTTATCCTTAGCTTGAGCGCAAAGCCCGTAGCTTCCTTCACGGTGCAGCCTGGTGAGATCCTCGCTGGACAAACAACGGTTACGTATAAGACGAATGCCTATTCGCCGACGGGCTTGGCTATTGTTGACGAGCATTGGGAAGGCCGGGAAGAGATTTTTGACGAACCCGGCGTGCATACGGTTTCCTACTCGGTACAGGATTCCAGCGGGGAGTGGAGCGAACCGTATATATTGAGCATTCAAGTATCCGCACCGAATACGCCGCCTGTTGCCATGTTCGAAACGGATAAACAGGAATATAAGATCGGTGAGAAAATAACGTACATGAATATGAGTTATGACAACGATCCTGGCGATGAGCTTACGTATAAGTGGGAAAACAACGATCAGGCCTTTTTTACGGCAGGATCGCATAAAGTGCTGTTGATTGTTACTGATAAACATGGAGCGACCAGCTCATACGAGAAAATTATCAACGTAACAAGCGAAGTATTGTATACGCGTGATCAATTCAATCAATTATTTACGGGCATTGGGGACAAATATACCTTTGACGGATCCGCTGTGCCGACATGGAATCTGATGCCGATTACAAGAAGCTCTGAACCTTATCTGTTGATTCGCAGCAACTCTCCTGAAACCGTCTATCAAGAGGGTATCGTCTACCGCGAGGTCGGCAATGCCAGCACGCGATTCATGATCCACCACTTGAACGCAACCGGGAAGAACATGAAGATGTACGTCGTCGCCACTAATATCAACACCATGACGGCGCGTCTGACAACCGAGTATACGGGATTAGGCGGTCCGATTAATATACCGACTGCCACGGGAAAAGCAGCTGTTCAGCGCTACCTCGAGTCTATGCAATCAGCTGATTCCTTCAAGACGATCTCGCTCGCGCCTGGGGAAAGCCGGGTCATTCTGCAAGACTTGAGCGCGCAAACCTTGAGAAATCAGCAGGTGCTGTCCATGTTTGCTGATCTCTATTCGGATTCGCCGATCCGATATGATGTCATCATGATTGATGAAGCCAAGGATCCGATTCAAAAGCTTCCTTACCTGAAGCTCCATCCGAGCGATGGCGTTCATAACCGGGGGACGTATCCGGACTCGACACGGATCATTGATTCCTATGATCTGGTTGGCAACACACCTACCCGTCTCGCGCTCGGTGACAAGACAAACGATCCGAATCTGGAAGGGTATGACGGCATTAACGGTTCATATCAATCCAATGCAGGGAACTTCGGTGTGCTGTACAAAATCAAGCTGCACCGCGTAGCGCCCAATACGCTGATCACGCTGAATCCGCGTGGAGGCAAGTACATGGGTGCGATGATGGTGAACGGAACTATCATTCAGACGCCGAATACAAGCGGAGGCGCTATATCTGCACCGAATGAAGCTGCCGTTCTCTACCGTACGGGGAATTACGAGCAGGCCGTGGAAATCCTGTTTACGGCGGCGCCGGGAAGCAGTTTGCCAATCAACTTCCTGCTTCAGCCGCTTCCGCAAGTGAAGAACTAATCCATTATTTATTCATAACAAAGGGACAGCCTTACAGCCAGCATATGGTTAGGGCTGTCCTATTTGTTGGCTCTTGCCAAGGGATCTCGTCAAATGCCAAGCGTTTCGCGTTCCGGCCGGCGCAGTACCTTGCAGGGGTTTAGTCTATCCACAACCGCTTTCATTGACGCTGTCTTATTTTTCAGGCATTATAAGGAGAGAGTATCTTCAAGTAGAGGAGGTTACCTCCGTATGCTTACGACGGAACAGATCATCGACGCCATGTCAGAACATGGGCTGCGCATTACCGATCAGCGCAAGACGCTTGCCAAATTGTTTGGGGAACATCCTGGATATTTGACGGCCAAGGATGTGTACGAATATATGGGCCGGAAGTACAGCGGTTTGAGCTTTGATACCGTGTACCGGAATCTTCGGGTATTGTACGAGCTTGGTGTATTGGAGCAGGTAGTGTTCGAGGAAGGCATCAAGTTTCGAGGACGATGCAGCGAAGAGCATCACCATCATCATATGATCTGCCTGCAGTGCCAGAAGACGTACCCGATTACGTTTTGTCCGATGCAGCTGACCGATGCACCGGATGATTTCCAGGTGGTTCAGCATAAATTCGAAGTGTTCGGCTACTGCCGGGACTGCGGCAAGGACAATACCGATAAGGAAACTTCACCAGCCAGTGGAGGAAAGCGGGACAGCCGGGTATGAGCACGGCACGTAGGGTAGTGAAGGTGCCGATACACTTCTATCGGAAATTCATTTCTCCGTTGAAACCGGCGACTTGCCGATTCTACCCAACCTGCTCGGCCTATGCATTGGAAGCGATTGAGGTACACGGCGCGCTGAAGGGCTCTTGGCTGGCGGCCAAGCGAATAGCAAGATGCCATCCGTTTCATCCTGGCGGCATTGACATGGTTCCGCCGCGCAAGGATAAGGTGTCGTCTTCATTGACAGAGAAATAGCGTTTTTTGGGTATCCTAATCGATACGAAGCGGAATTGCATGCTGTCTTTGGACATAGCAATCCCACAGAACGCGACTCACCTTGACACACCGCAGCCCGTTTGATTAAAATGTAAGAAATTATAGGTATATCCGAGGAAGAGATAAGTACGAAAAGCTTGCCTTGAACAGAGAGCCGGAGCAGCTGGAAACCGGTCTTGGCGAATTTCGGAAAATGGTCTTGGAGGATCCGCTTTTGAGCGCTGCAGTCCGTTAGGAAGGCTGCCGTAAAGAAGCGGCGTGAGCCAGCGTTAATGGACGGCCGGATGACGGCAGATGAGCCTGTTACCCGTAAGGGGACAGGGAATTTGGGTGGTAACACGTGAGAACAACTCTCGTCCCATGGGGACGGGGGTTTTTTGCTGTTTACTGCTGTTCTTCAACAAAGAGATGGCCTGATACAAACCAAACAATCAATTTCACGGTAAAGGAAGGTTACTATGGCAGACAAAAAGACGGCAGACAAAAAGACGTTTTATATTACAACACCAATCTATTATCCAAGCGACAAGCTGCATATCGGCCATGCTTATACTACGGTGGCCGGCGACGCCATGGCTCGTTACAAACGGCTTCGTGGATACGATGTCCGTTATTTGACGGGGACCGATGAGCACGGACAGAAGATTGAACGCAAAGCGGCGGAGGCTGGAAAAACCCCGCAGCAGTTCGTTGACGACATCGTGGCAGGCATCAAGGACCTGTGGAAGAAGCTGGACATATCCAACGAAGATTTCATTCGCACAACGGAGCAGCGCCACACCACGGTTGTGCAGGAGGTATTTGAACGTCTGCTGAAGCAGGATGACATCTACAAGGGTGAATACGAAGGCTGGTACTGCACGCCTTGTGAGTCGTTCTTCCTGGAACGTCAGCTTGTCAACGGCAACTGTCCGGACTGTGGCCGACCCGTAGAGCTTGTGAAGGAAGAGAGCTACTTCTTCCGCATGAGCAAATATGTGGACCGCCTGCTCCAGTATTACGAGGAGAATCCGGATTTCATTCAGCCGGTATCCCGCAAGAATGAGATGATCAACAATTTCATTAAACCGGGTCTTGAGGATCTGGCTGTGTCCCGTACGACCTATGAGTGGGGCGTGAAGGTAAAGAGCGATCCGAAACACGTGATCTATGTGTGGATTGACGCACTCCTGAACTATATAACGGCACTCGGATACGGTACAGAGGACACCAGCCTGTATGACAAATACTGGCCGGCCGACGTACACCTGATGAGTAAGGAGATTGTGCGTTTCCATACGATCTATTGGCCGATTATTCTGATGGCACTCGATGTTCCGCTTCCGAAAAAGGTGTTTGCTCACGGCTGGCTGCTGATGAAGGACGGCAAAATGTCCAAGTCCAAGGGGAATGTGGTCGATCCGGTTACGATGATTGACCGGTATGGTCTCGATTCGCTTCGTTATTACCTGCTGCGCGAAGTTCCATTTGGGGCGGATGGTACCTTTACGCCGGAAAGCTTCGTGGAACGGGTGAACTCCGACCTGGCTAATGATTTGGGTAATCTGTTGAATCGTACCGTGGCGATGGTCGATAAATATTTTGACGGAGTCGTTCCGGCTTTCTCCGCTGGCGTAACACCGTTTGATGCAGCGATCGAGGAAGCGGCTAAGTCGGTTTATGAGAAAGTCGAAACCGCCATGGAGAATATGGAATTCTCGGTTGCGCTGACGGCGATCAGCCAGTTTGTCAGCCGCAGCAACAAATACATTGATGAGACACAGCCATGGACGTTAGCCAAAGACGAGAGCAAACGAAATGAACTGGCATCTGTCATGAGTCATTTGGTGGAGACGCTCCGCGTGGCATCGATCCTGCTGCAGCCGTTCCTGACCCGTACGCCGAAGAAAATGTGGGATCAGCTCGGTCTGGCGGAAGGCGAATGGACAACTTGGGAAAGCGGACGCCAGTTCGGAACCGTACCGGCCGGCATGAAGCTTCAAAAGGGCGAGCCGATATTCCCACGTCTGGATACAGAGCAGGAAGTGGCCTACATCGCAGAGGCGATGACAGGCGGTACGAAGGCCGCCCAGGAGGAACCTACGACCTCGGCAGCAGCTTCGTCCGCCGAAAGCACGGAGGAGCCTGTAGAGCTTAAAGAGGAAATCGGCATTGAGGATTTTGCCAAGGTCGAGCTGCGCGTAGCGCAGGTAATCGCTGCTGAGCCGGTTAAGAAAGCAGATAAGCTGCTCAAACTGCAGCTTGATCTCGGATTTGAGCAGCGGCAAGTGGTATCCGGCATTGCGAAGTTCTATAAGCCGGAGGAATTAGTCGGACGCAAAGTGATTTGCGTAACGAACTTGAAGCCGGTGAAGCTTAGAGGTGAAATGTCGCAAGGTATGATTCTGGCCGCCTCCCACGGCGACCAGCTGACGCTTGCAACGGTACCGGACGGCATGCCTAACGGCGCCGTTGTCAAATAAAATGCTTTCTCATTGAATTAAGTCGCGATAGACGGTGTACCCTGTTAAAGGGTACGCCGTTATTTTTTCCTTTAATACGGGGGATATAACATCTCTATTGAAAATTAATAGTAATTTTTACGATTTGGTTGACAATGATGTCTGCCTGCTCTTATAATCTTATTAGTAAAGATTACGATTAATTGAACGGAGCGGATATGGGAGATGAACATGAACAAAAGAAAGAGAGAAAGCAAACTTAACAGTTGGACCTGGAGTGTAACCTCTATATTGTTGGCGGTACTCATCCTGTCGGGGTGCGGAAGTAAATCCGGCGGCAGCATTGTCGAAGGCAAGGTAAACGTCATTACGACCTTTTATCCAATCTATGAGTTTACGAAGGAAATTGGCGGGGACGACGTCAATGTCGTAAATCTTCTGCCAACGGGCGTGGAACCGCATGATTGGACACCGCGCAGCCAGGATATCGTGAATACTTCCAAGGCCCAACTGTTCCTCTATAACGGTGCCGGACTGGAAGGCTGGGTACCTGGGTTTCTGAAGGGACTTGACAAAGATACGCAAGTTAAGCCGGTTGAAGTCAGTCAGGGGATCAAGCTGATCGATGCCGTGGGAGACGATGGTCATGGACACGGGGCAGCAGCTCATGAAGAAGAGCACGATCACAGCCATGATGAAGGCACGGAAGAAGACCACGCGGGCCATGAACACGAGGAAGCTGCCGCTGGGACTAGCGCCGACACACATCATACGGATCCGCATACATGGGTAAGCCCGAAATCGGCACTGGTCATGGCAGAGAATATCAAGAATAGTCTTGTCGAGGTGGATTCTGAACATAAGGACGGTTATGAGCAGCGCTTTGAAGCCTTGAAAGAGAAGCTGGTCAAACTGGATAACGACTTTACGAACGAGTTGTCCCAAACGCCGAAAAAAGACATTGTCGTTTCCCACCAGGCATTTGGCTATCTGTGCCGGGATTATGGCTTGACGCAGCATGCGATTATGGGACTATCGCCGGACGCGGAGCCCAGAGCGCAGGATATGGTGAACCTCACCAAGACGGTGAAAGAGAAGGAAGTCAAATATATTTTCTTCGAAGAGCTTGTATCGGATAAACTTGCCAAAACGCTGGCGAATGAAGCGGGCGTGGAAACCTTGGTATTGAATCCCGTGGAGGGACTGACGAAGGAGCAGGCAAGCGGCGGTGACAATTATTTCACGCTGATGGAGAAAAATTTGCAAAATCTAACGAAGGCTTTACAATAAGGAAGATGGGGGAGCATATCCCCCTCTTCTTTCGTGTTATGAATGTTTATGATGTTCATATATTTAGATAGAAAGACTACAGAGAGAAAGGCGGCCTGGTTATGGAGCCGGCAGCACAGGATTGCCACCAACCTATTGTACAAATCAAGGATGTATCCTTTCATTACCGCGAGCAACAGGTGATCAAGGATCTCAATTTCACCATAAAAGAGCGGGACTTTGTAGGTATTGTCGGGTCTAATGGGGCAGGAAAAACCACTTTGCTCCGCATGATCGTTGGATTGCTGCCTGCCGCGGAAGGGTCTATCGAACTCTTCGGTCAGCCGATCCGTAAGTTTCAGGACTGGGAGCGAATCGGGTACGTTCCGCAGAAAAATTCGTTTAATCCGCTGTTCCCCGCCACTGTGCGCGAAGTCGTCATGTCCGGGCTATATAATCTGAAGAAAATGTTTCGCCGTATGAACCGTCTGGACCACCAGAAATGTGAGGATGCTCTGGAAGTGATGCGCATTCAGGATATTGCTGATAAGCGGATCGGCGCTTTGTCCGGTGGGCAGCAGCAGCGCGTTTTTCTCGCCCGGGCGCTCATTAATCGTCCGGATCTGCTCATACTTGACGAGCCTACGATTGGCATTGATGCCGATACCCAGGCCGGATTCTTTGAATTGATTACCCATATGCATGCCCATCATCGCATGACGTTTTTGATGGTCACCCATGATTTGGACATGGTTAAAGACTACTTGGGAGAATCGCCGGTATCGCAGAACGGAAAAATTCAGTTTTTTGTCAGACATTCTCATGATATCGAAAACTGCGCAGAAGTGGATCTGCAGCATTCGCTCGTATAATGTATAGAAACAAACTTTTTGAAGCAGGAGAAGGGGACGTTACCATTGCTTGATATTTTGTTTAGCGATTTTTTTCAGCGGGCGCTGATCGGAGGAGTTCTGATTGGTATCACAGCCCCGCTAATCGGGATATTCCTCGTGCTGCGCAGGCTGTCCATGATCGGCGATACGTTGTCACACGTCACGATTGCGGGTGTGGCACTCGGATTTCTGATCGAAGTATATCCGCTTGCCGCAGGACTTGTATTTGCGGTGCTGGCCTCGTTTGCGATTGAGAAGCTGCGAAAGGCATATAAAAGTTATGCCGAGCTGTCAATCGCCATTATTATGTCTGGCGGCGTTGCGCTTGCTTCGCTGTTTTTCACCTTGGGAATGGGCTATAATACGGATGTTATGAGTTATTTGTTTGGCAGCATTTATACGCTGGATTCTACCGATATTTATATGGTGGGTGGTGTAACCGTCGTTGTCATTGCGGTTGTGGTTATGTTCTTCAAGGAGTTCTTCCTGCTCAGCTTCGAGGAGGATGCAGCCAGTGTCAGCGGCCTGCCTGTCAAAATGATGAACATGATCATTACGGTACTGACCGCACTTGTCGTAAGCACCGCCATCAAAATTGTGGGTGCGCTTCTGGTATCCGCATTGTTGGTGATTCCGGTAGCAATCAGTTTATTGCTGGCGAGAAGCTTCCGAAGCTCCATCGTATTATCGGTAATCATCTCCGAAATTGCCGTTATCGGGGGACTGATGCTTGCGGGCATATTTAATTTGGCACCTGGCGCGACTATCGTGCTGCTGCTAATCAGCTTGCTTATCATTACGCTTGTCGGCAAAAAGGGCTTTACGACATAAGGGGGTTCTGAAATAAAATGGCTGATATTAATATCGGCATCGCGTTTGCTGCCGGTTTTGCTTCTTTTATATCTCCATGCTGTTTACCGCTGTACCCGTCCTACTTATCTATTATTACAGGCATGTCGGTCAATGACCTGAAGAGCGAACAGAACCGCAAGGAGGTCCGATTCCGGACCATGACGCATACACTCGCGTTCATCCTTGGTTTTTCTGCCGTTTATTATACCCTCGGTTGGGGTGCTGGCTTATTCGGGGAGTTCTTCACGGAATATCAGGACCTGATCCGTCAGCTGTCCGCGCTGCTTATCATCGTAATGGGACTTATGCTGATTGGTGTTTTCCAGCCCAGGTTTCTAATGAAGGACCGGAAATTCAATTTTAAATCCAAACCGACTGGATACATAGGAACATTTCTGTTTGGCATCGGGTTTGCTGCAGGCTGGTCGCCATGTGTCGGACCGATCTTAACGGCCATCATCGCGCTGGCAGCTTCCGATCCGGGAACCTGGTTCCCGCTGATTACCTCTTACTCTCTGGGGTTTGCAGTACCGTTTTTCATTCTGGCCTTTTTCATTGGCTCCACCCGTTGGATTCTGAAGTATTCAAACATCTTGATGAAGGTCGGCGGTATCTTGATGATTCTGATGGGGGTTCTGCTCTTCACGGATCAAATGTACAAAATTACGATTTGGCTGCAAGGCATTACGCCGGAGTGGCTTAAATTCTAAAGCTGGAGGGAAGGCTGGTCCAATTTATAAGTCATTATTGGCATAGGATTGGACCAGGACTTGCCAACCGGTCTCAAAAACATGTATCATTACTAGTGCAGGTAAAACAGTTTTTTGCACGGGTTATGTAATTATAGAAAAGAGGGAATAAGATGCCGACACCTAGCATGGAGGATTATTTGGAGCGCATCTACAAGTTGATCGACGAAAAAGGATATGCGCGCGTTTCGGATATTGCCGAAGGCTTGGAGGTTCACCCCTCATCCGTCACGAAAATGATTCAAAAGCTGGACAAAGACGAATATTTGATCTATGAAAAATATCGTGGTTTGGTTTTGACCAGCAAAGGCAAAAAAATGGGCAAACGGCTCATGGAACGTCATCATTTGCTTGAGGAATTCCTTGAGATGATAGGTGTACAGGATGAAAATATTTATAGGGATGTTGAGGGAATCGAGCATCATTTAAGCTGGGATTCCATTATGAGAATTGAGACGCTTGTGGAGTATTTCAAGCGCGATGAGAATCGACTTCAGGATTTGCGTGACGTTCATAATGAATTAGTCAACGAATCGTAATGTGGCATCTGTCCGCTTGTGACAGATGCTTTTTTAAACTGAATCGTCATATTTCTAGTGTTATATTAATAAGTTAGATTACCTGCAAATTTCATATTTTCGGAGGATTAATAGAAATGAAGCTTCGTAGATGGTTGTTGGTACTGATTATGTTACTATTGTGTCTCCCGTCGGTGGTCCCAACTGCGCAAGCGAAGGCAGCTCCAATCAGTATTCAGTTGGACGGCGTAACCTTAAACAGTGACGTATCTCCTTACATATTGCCGAAGGTTAACGTAACCATGGTTCCTACGCGGATTATCAGTGAAGGCCTGGGCGCTTCGGTAGCCTGGAATCAGAAGTTAAAGACAGTAACGATCGGGATGGACGGTTCGAGCCTCCAATTGACATCCGGCAGCAAAACCGCGCTTGTGAACGGCTCATCCATACCGCTGGATGCATCGGTTGAAGTTAAGACCGGCCGGGTTATGGTGCCGCTGCGGTTTATCAGCGAGAACCTGGGTGTGCAAGTTGAATGGAACCAAGCGGCACAGCGCATCTCGCTGTCGACAGGCACGGACGTCGTTCTTCCACCACCGGTATCCACGGGGGATGAAGTCAGAGGGGCCTGGATATCCACAGTGTTTAATCTGGATTGGCCGAAAACAAAGACCAGCGCAGATCAGCAAAAGGCATCTTACATCGCCTTACTGGATTCGCTCCAGGAAGTGGGCATTAATACCGTGTACGTGCAGGTACGTCCTGCTGGCGACGCATTGTATCCTTCAACTATAGTGCCATGGTCCAAGGTGCTGACAGGCATTCAAGGCCTTGATCCGGGGTATGATCCGGTAGCTTTCATGGTCGAGGAAACGCATAAACGGAATATGGAGTTCCACGCATGGTTCAATCCTTTCCGGGCAAACACCGATATTTTGACAGCATCACTCGATCCATCCCATGTTGCGCTCAGCCACCCGGATTGGATCGTGAACATAGGTAAGCAGCTGTACATTAATCCAGGGATCCCGGAAGCTCGGCAGCATATCATCGATACCATTATGGAGGTCGTGAATGGATACGATATTGACGGTATTCACTTGGATGATTATTTCTACCCATCCAATACGGTTTTCAACGATGATGCGGCATACCGCCAATATAACCAAGGTGCTTATTCCAGCCTTGCGGATTGGCGCCGAGGAAATATCAATTCATTTGTGCAAACGCTCGGAGAGAGCGTACACCGTGTAAAACCTGATGTGGAATACGGAATCAGTCCTTTCGGCGTATGGCGTAACCAATCCGTGGATAAGACGGGATCGGATACAAAAGCCGGTGTGACGGCTTATGACAGCATGTATGCCGATGTGAGGGGCTGGATCCAGAATGGGTGGATCGATTACGTGGCTCCGCAGATCTACTGGAGCATGAATAACCCTGCTGCCGATTATGATAAGCTGGTTGACTGGTGGGTTAGTGAAGTGCAAGGAACCGGCGTCGACCTTCTGATCGGTCATGCGCCCTACAAACTGGGAACCAGTGAGATCGGTTGGCAGAGCGCATCGGAGATCATCAATCAATTGAAGTATAATCAGAATTATGCCGAGGTTAAAGGCAGCATTTTCTTTAGAGCAGAGAATATTTTAAACAATCCGTTAGGCATTAAAGATCAATTGCAATCATATTATAGATAAATCGGCACGTCCTATAGGTATGAAACATCCCCCGCGCTCATACATAGTCATTAGACCATGTGAGGCGGGGGATTTTATATGCAAATCAATGCGGTATTTGAAGGCGGGGGGGTCAAGGGAATCTCGCTTGCCGGGGCTGTCAAGGCAGCGGAGAATGCCGGCATGGAATTCAGCCGCGTTGCCGGAACATCCTCCGGCTCCATTGTGGCATCCGTGCTGGCAGCAGGTTACCGAGCAGATGAAATCAAGCGCATTATTGAAGAGACACCTTTTCATTCGTTTCTCCAGCGAGCACCGATCTTTAACACGAAGTTGATCGGTCCTGCCTTGCGGGTGTTGATTAAGAAGGGGCTGTATTCCGGAGAAGCCCTGGAGAACTGGATTCGGGAAATCCTGCTTGCCAAAGGGATATTTACTTTTTCGGACATCCCGGCAGGCAAGCTATATATTGTGGCTTCCGACATTACGAATGGAAGGCTGCTGGTGCTTCCGGACGATCTTCGCCAATATGGCATAAACCCTGCAACATTTCCCGTGGCCAAGGCTGTGCGCATGAGCTGCAGCATTCCGTATTTTTTCGATCCCGTCATTCTTCGTTTATTGGGCAGGGCCGCCAAGGGCAAATCGTTCGGAGAACAGTTTGTTTATATCGTGGATGGGGGGCTTTTGAGCAACTTTCCGTTATGGCTATTTGATCGTGAGTCGAAGGGAGGACCTAGGCCGCTGCCAGTGCTTGGCTTTCAGATGGTCGGAAAGAATAGTAACTTGCCCCATCTGATCGAAGGCCCGATCGGCATGTTAACCGCCATGTTCGAGACGATGCTTTCCGCTCACGATGAACGCTATATTGAACAGCAAAATCGCAATCGAACGATCAAAATTCCGACGCTTGGCATTGGCACCACACATTTTAATCTGACCAAGGAAGAAAGCGAGAATTTATACAATTCGGGATTAACGGCAGGTACGATGTTTTTCACCAGCTGGAAATCCGATCATTAAAAAAACCGTCCAACCGGCATGATTTTGCGCGATTGGACGGTTTTCTTGTTAGTGATATTTAGGAACATCATCGGATGGGTCGGGTTTTCCTTTTTGCCCATCGATGACTTGAAACGGGTACTGTTTACGTTTTGCAGCTGGACTGCTCTTCCGTACGGTGCTGTTTTTTGCCGCCAGCTTTGCTGCCGTTCGCTTAGAAGGCTTTACCTTGGGTCGCTTGTTCATACGGCGGGGCGGAAACTTGTAGAGCACATACACGACAGCAACAATAATGAGTGGAATCAAAATATTCAGTCTTGATCCAGGGTCTAACAGGAGTACCAGTAGCCCTATGGCGGCTAACGTGATCGCCGTCCAAAAAATGATCGCATGCCTTCTCATGAATTATCACCCTTTCGCGGGATCCAGCACACTTCCTGTCACAGATTGGTGAACTGTAACATTCTCGTATTGAGCATCTAACTCACGCATTCTGTTAAAGGATGCGATGGATACTTCAACTTGATCATCATTAGGTTCCTTCGTCGTTAGAAGCTGCAGCCACAGACCGGGATAACCGAGGAAACGGAGTACCGGCATGTCTCGCATGGCATTGGTAAGTTTCAGGAACTCAAAGGAAACGCCAAGCACGACCGGAAGAAGCGCGATTCTTTGAATGACCCGTTGCGTCATGGTATCCCATGGCACCACCGAGTAGACAACAACGCCGAGAACAATGGTCAGCATCATGAAGCTGCTGCCGCAGCGATAATGCAGTCGTGTATATTTCTGAACATTCTTCACCGTCAACTCTTCGCCAGCTTCAAATGCGCTGATGACTTTATGTTCAGCACCGTGGTACTGGAACAGTCTTTTAATGACAGGTGTCTGGGAGATCGCCCATAAATATACAAGGAGCAGTATTAATTTAATTACGCCTTCAATCAGGTTATGCACAATATAGTGATCAAATGTATTGCCAAAAAAGAAATCCTCTACAAAAACAGGAACGAGTGTAAACAGTAGCTTGCCGAATACAAAGGAAAGCACACTGACGGCGGCCACACCGATAATCATGCTTAAACTCCAGCCTGAGTCTTCTTTCTCCTTCTGTTTCTCACGTTCTTCCGGCTCCAGGGTATCGTCAGCATATGCATCCGCAGAGTAATTCAAATGTTTGGAACCCTTAATTGTAGAATCTATGAGACTGACGATGCCGCGAAGAAGCGGAATCTTCCGCAGCTTCCGAACCCATGTCTTGTCTTGGCGAGGCACCTCGAGAAACTTGATTTCGTTATTTTTACGCCGCACGGCCGTCACATTCACATGTTTTCCGCCGAACATAACGCCTTCGATTACAGCTTGGCCTCCATAGCTGATCGGGGTTGACTTATCGGACAACCAGTTCACCCTCCCTGACATGTTTTTCGTTCTATGAACTATTGTATCGAATTTTGAAAGTAATTTCTAGTTGGATTAGCCGTAAGGGAACCGGAGCATACTACTTTGAGAGAAGAACGGAGTAAGAGCAATACTTCGATGACTTAGAGAGGAGAATCATTAGATGCATGAACATCGATTTCGACAGCAGAACCAGGTCACCAATCCATTTGTGTTTGCCCTGGAACTGGGCTATTACGCAGGTCTGATTTGGGGGGGCGTGGTCTGGATATTTTACTGGTTAAAATTCACGAAGGTGCTTCCGGGCTTTTTGCTGGAGCCATTCTTCAAGCATGAGTTCCTAAAGACGACTGCCGGACAAATCGCCGGTTGGCTGTCCTTTATCGCGTTTTCTGTCATCGCTTCCCTCATCTATGTCACCTTGTTCAGGAAGCTGAAGGGCCCGTGGCCCGGTATTGCTTACGGAATCATATGGTGGGCGGTGCTGTTCGTCGCGCTCAATCCGTGGCTTCGGCTGACAGACCCGGTGAAGAAGCTGTCTTGGGATACAAACATCTCGGAGGTTTGTATTTTTATATTATGGGGACTATTTATCGGTTATACGATTGCGCAGGAATTCACCGACGAGAAACTGCGTGAACCGAAGAAGGTGACGGGCTAAGCAAGAAAAACTTCTCAACCCTATGCCGCCTATGGTAAAATAGCTTTTGGTTATTTGACGAAAAGGTGGGAAGCCCTATGAAATCCATATGGGTGATAAACGGACCGAACTTAAACCTGCTCGGCTTCCGTGAACCGGGCATTTATGGTTCACTCAGCCTGCAGGCGATCGAAGATAATTTGCGTAAACAGGCGGATCTCGCCGGTATCGGTATTACCTTCTATCAGTCTAATCATGAGGGTGCTATCATCGACCGTATTCATGAAGCTATTGGACAGGCGGACGGCATACTACTTAACCCGGGAGCACTGACCCACTACAGCTACGCTGTACGTGATGCCATCAGTTCTGCCCGTATTCCGACAGTGGAAGTTCATCTATCGAACATTCATGCCAGGGAGGAATTTCGTCATACCTCCGTCATCGCACCTGTTGCTGTCGGACAAATCGCGGGTTTTGGCGCAGCGAGTTACACACTGGGCTTGTCGGCCCTTTTGCAAGTCCTGAACGACCCAGAAGGATAGCTTGGGAAATGGGTGAGAGGAGAGGTTAGAATGAGTAACAAACGAGTGGTTAAACTGCGCGAGAAACTTCAAGGCAAAGGCGTAACGGCTATGCTGGTTGCAAGCCCGATCAACCGCAGATATTTGACTGGCTTTACCGGGTCTGCCGGCTATGTGTTGATCACACGGGATAATGCCTATCTCTTGACGGATTTCCGCTATATGACTCAAGCTCCACAGCAAGCCGTCGGGTTTCAAGTGGTTGAGCATGGACCGAAGGTTATGGAGACGGTCAAGGATTTGCTATCTTCCGAGGGGATTACATCGCTTGGATTTGAACAGGACCATGTTACATACGGCGTATTTTCCACCTATTCGGAACAGCTCGCGCCAATTAGCCTGGTGCCGGTTTCGGGTCTTGTAGAGGATCTGCGGATATTCAAGGATGAGGAAGAATTGAGCATTATGCAGCGGGCTGCCGATTTGGCTGATCAAACGTTCAGCTATGTGCTGACCATTCTGGCTGCCGGCAAAACGGAGCGGGGAATCGATCTGGAGATGGAAATGTTCATGCGCAAGCATGGCGCCACAGCGTCTTCCTTTGATACCATTGTCGCTTCCGGTGAGCGTTCGGCTCTTCCGCACGGCGTTGCCAGCGAGCGTGTCATTCAAGGGAACGAATTCGTTACGTTTGATTTCGGTGCGCTGCTTGACGGATACTGCTCTGATCTCACAAGAACCGTTGCGCTCGGAAGTCCTGATCCTAAACTGAAGGAGATTTATGATATCGTGCTGGAAGCACAGCTTCATGCACTGGATCATATTAAACCTGGTATGACAGGACGCGAGGCAGACGCCTTAACTCGTGATATTATAACCCGTTATGGATACGGGGAATATTTTGGCCACAGCACGGGGCATGGATTGGGTATGGAGGTTCATGAATCTCCGAGACTGTCCAAGCTGAGTGATGATGTACTGAAGCCGGGTATGGTGGTAACGGTGGAGCCGGGCATTTACTTGCCTGGGCTTGGCGGTGTCCGAATTGAAGATGATATCGTCATTACGGAATCGGGTATTCATATACTAACAAGCTCGTCCAAAGACTACACTGTGCTATAAAAGGCTGTTCAAAAAGATAGCTTTTTGAATTTGTACTTTAGGAAAATGATGTACTATATTAATTAGACCGCATCCTTAGGAGGGAATCTTAGTGATTTCAGTTAACGATTTTAAAACAGGTTTGACCGTAGAAGTAGATGGCGATATATTCACCGTTTTGGATTTTCAGCACGTAAAGCCCGGTAAAGGTGCAGCTTTCGTACGTTCCAAATTGAAAAACCTTCGCAACGGCAACACCGTTGAGAAGACGTTCCGTGCAGGTGAAACGATTGGCCGCGCGATCATCGACAATCGTGGTGTACAGTATCTTTACGCCAGCGGTCAAGAGCATGTATTCATGGATAACGAAACTTACGATCAGTTCAGCTTGACTAGCGAGCAGCTGGAATGGGAACTGAACTTCCTGAGAGAGAACATGAATGTAAACATCATCAGCTACCAAGGGGAAATCCTCGGGATCAACCTGCCTAACAGCGTGGAGCTGAAAGTTGTTGAAACCGAGCCGGGAATCAAAGGCAACACGGCTACGGGCGCAACGAAGAGTGCGAAAGTGGAAACCGGCCTGAATGTACAAGTTCCGCTGTTCATTAATGAAGACGATGTGCTTCTGATCGATACACGCGAAGGTAAATACATCTCCCGTGCATAGCAGGCTTTAAACGGGACCCTTCAACGATTGACGGGGTGCCAATATCTTCTAAACAACGAGACTCCTGTACGTATGTACGGGAGTCTTTTTTGTGATGGGCGAAAGCCGATGCGGTAAGCCCGAGTTCTTTTTGCCTTGAAAAGCCTTGACGGGATGACTTACTTTCGTATTATACTGTTTTAAAGTGAGAAACCACCTGAATGCTGTTACATACTGATATTAGTGGGGAGTGAAAGAAGCATTGTCACTGTACGTCATGAAATTCGGAGGCAGCTCTGTAGGGGATACAGAACGTATGAAGCGTGTTGCCAGAAGAATTGTAGAGAAACAAGATGAAGGTCATCAATGTGTAGTCGTGGTGTCTGCTATGGGGGATACGACAGACGATTTGATTGACCAGGCAAAGCTGTTGAACGAGAATCCGCCGGCGCGGGAAATGGATATGCTGATGACCACGGGAGAACAGATATCCATATCGCTGCTATCCATGGCCATTCACGGTCTCGGACGCAAGGCAAAGTCTTTTACCGGCTGGCAGGCGGGGTTCCGTACGGAAGCGGTCCATGGCAAAGCCCGCATTACGGATATTATGCCAGAGCGCGTGTTTAAAGCTCTTGACGAAGGAAATGTCGTCATTGTAGCGGGATTCCAGGGAATGTCTGAAGACGGAGAGATTACAACGTTTGGACGCGGGGGATCAGATACCACGGCGGTTGCTCTAGCGGCTGCCATCCAAGCGGATGTATGTGAAATATATACAGATGTGGACGGGATTTACTCCACGGATCCGCGGGTTGTCAAATGTGCGCGGAAGTTGAAGGAGATTTCCTATGACGAGATGCTGGAGTTAGCCAATCTTGGTGCAGCTGTTCTTCACCCGCGTGCGGTGGAGTATGCGAAGCATAATCAAGTGAAGCTTGTTGTCAGATCCAGCTTTAATCATAACGAGGGTACGGTTGTTAAGGAGGAAACAAGCATGGAACAAGGTGTGGTTGTCAGCGGAATTGCATTTGACAAGAATGTGGTAAGAATCAGTATTCTGGGCGTTTCCGATACGCCAGGCGTTTTGGCTCAAGTGTTCGGAGAGCTTGCAAAAGAAGCGATTGATGTTGATATTATCGTACAGAGCGGTGTGCAGAACGGCGAAGCAGACTTTTCCTTTACCGTTTCCTTGGCCGATCGGGAGCGTGCGTTGTCAGTTATCGAACAAATTCGCGGCAAAACTCCGTATCGTGATGTTACCTCAGAAGACCATCTGGTAAAAGTATCGATTGTTGGCGCTGGCATGGTCAGCCACCCGGGTGTGGCCGCACAAATGTTTGATGTTATCTCCCGGCAGGGGGTCAGCATCAAAATGGTCAGCACGTCCGAAATCAAGGTATCCTGCGTCATTGAAGGAGCCAATCTGGAAGGTGTCGTACAAGCGCTTCATACCGCGTACGGATTGGATACGGATCAGCAGGCTTCCGTTGGCGGACCGCAGGTTCGGCGATAACCTTTTTTTATGTAATCATTTTCTGCAATAATATCGATATTAAATAGAGTAATCCCGGTCTATAGCGACCGGGATTTTTTGCGTTGTCCGAAAGATTCAAAGTTCGCTTCTATGAAATTGAAAAAATAGAGATAAAACGAGAGTACCTCGCATATTTTTAAACATCACACATGTGAACAAGGAAGAAGGAGGATATATAGCATGCTGGACAAGTTTGTCGCTAGTATGGCCACGCTTCGTTTTTTCTCCGGCAGTCTCGAGATTGTGGCGGCCATCATCATGCTGCGTCTGAACCAAGTCGATAAAGCGCTGGCTGTGAATTCGGCCCTGGCTTTCATGGGCCCTTTGGTACTGATTCTGACAACAACCATAGGCCTTGTGGGAATGGCGGATAAATTGTCGTGGGGGAAGATCGGCTGGATTTTGTGCGGCGTCTCCTGTCTCTTATACGGCGTTCTAAAAAAATGATAGATTCGCTGCATATTTTTCAGGTACAAGCATACACATGGGATATGAAGTTCTCTTATTAGAAGATGATCAAAAAGGACAACCTGGGGGAAATTGATATGACAGTGAATTGGTTAGACCTGTTTCCCGAAACCGTCAAACGAATGCTGCTGAGCCTGTCGAATGAGCTTCTCAATCATGTGGAGGAGGTACGTATCCGGGAGGAACGTCCGCTGGAGATTAATTCGGCGGGCAAGCATCATTTTCTGGATCGGCGTGGCGGGCTTACACTGCGGCCTGATGAGGCGTATAAGCCGACGCGTGAAGATACCCATCGGTTGCTGGATCTAATCAGTAACCATTCCCTCTACACCATGGAAGAGGAATTGCGAAAAGGGTTTATCACGATACCTGGGGGGCATCGGGTCGGGCTCACCGGCCGGACGGTGCTCAGCGGTGGTAAGGTTGAACACATTCGGGATATTAGCGGATTTAATGTCCGGATTGCCAAGGAGGTTCAGGGAGCGGCGGATGACATCATCCCGCATTTACTCGACCGGAAACGGAAAAGGGTGATGCACTCGCTGATCTTATCCCCGCCTCAGCAGGGCAAAACAACGCTGCTCAGGGATCTGGCGAGGCAGATCAGTTACGGCAAGTGGGGGAATTCGGCCGTGCATTGGCCGGGAATGAAGGTAGGCATCATCGACGAACGCTCTGAAATTGCCGGTTGTTTGCGCGGAGTCCCTGGATTCGACGTAGGTCCGCGTACGGATGTGCTGGATGGTTGTCCGAAAGCTGAAGGGATGATGATGATGATCCGTTCGATGTCCCCGGATGTGCTGATTGTGGACGAGATCGGTCGGCCTGAGGATGCGGAAGCCGTCATTGAAGCCTTGCATGCAGGAATTAGCGTGATTGCAACGGCACATGGCTCATCCATACAAGATATGCGGGGGCGACCGGCACTTGCCGGTCTTTTGGAGAACCGAATGTTTGAGATGTATGCCGTTATCAGTAGAACAAGCGACCAAAGAACATACAAACTGTATGACGGAGGTCAGCGAACGCTTCAGACGGCTGCAGTCGGTCCGCCGGGCGGTGATGCCTATGCTTAAACTGGTCGGGGCTGTGCTCGTGCTGGGAGCAGGAACTTTAGCCGGATTTTTCCAGGCCCAGCAATTCGCAGCAAGACCCAGGCAGCTGCGAGAACTTATTCTCGCGCTTCAACGGCTTGAAACGGAGATCAGCTACGGTTTGACGCCGCTACCCGATGCGCTGGAACGAATTGGCGATTCCCTTCGTGAACCGCTCAGATCCTTATTTGCCTCAGCCGCGCTTTACATGAGACCCGATTATGGGTTATCCGCAAAGGACAGCATCCGCAAGGCACTGGGCGAATACTGGAAGCGAACATCAATGAAGAGTGCCGAGCGTGAGGTGTTGGAGCAGCTAAGCGGCGTTCTTGGCACCAGTGACAGGCAGGACCAGATCAAACATATCGCTCTGGCCGTGGGACAGCTCAAGCATGAAGAAGCAGCGGCAAGGGATGACCAGGTCAAATATGAAAAGATGAGCAAAAGTCTGGGACTGCTCATTGGAGCATTGATCGTCATTTTGATCTTTTAGCGAGGTGCCAAGGGAAATGAACATTGAAGTGAACGCCATCTTCCAGATTGCCGGTATCGGGATCATCATTGCCATGATTCATACCGTCCTGAAACAGATGGGGAAAGAGGATATGGCACATTGGGTAACCCTGATCGGGTTTGTGGTTGTGCTGTTTATGGTCGTCAGACTGCTTGACGATTTGCTCAAGGAAATCAAAAGTATTTTTCTATTCCAGTAGGTGGACTTATATGGAAATTATCCAGGTGGTAGGACTGGGCATCATCGCTACCGTGCTGATCTTGGTTGTCAAGGAACAGAAGCCGCTCTTTGCCTTTCTTCTGGCAGTGGCGACCTCACTCCTCATCTTCCTGTTCCTGATCGGGAAGATCGGAAATGTCTTATCCATGCTGGAAGATTTGGCGGAGAACTCCGGTGTCCAGATCATTTATCTGAAGACCGTACTGAAAATCATCGGAATTGCCTATATTGCGGAGATGGGGGCCCAGATCGTACGAGATGCCGGACAGGAATCGATCGCATCCAAAATAGAACTGGCGGGAAAAGTGCTCATATTGGTGCTCGCTGTACCGATTATCGGGATCATCATCGAGACGGTCCTGAAGCTCCTCCCGGCTTGAAAAAGGTGGGGGGACATGGTTACAGGAGTTATACTTCGAAAAGGCTTGGCCGTGTTTCGTCTACTGATCCTGATGTTGTTTATGTCCGGATTGTTCTGCGGAACGATAAGTGCGGCTGCCGCAGCAAATCCGGCCGATGAGTGGGTAGAGCAGCAGACGCAGCAGCTGCCGACAGACCAGGTTGAGAAATACTGGGACCGGCTCATGAAGGATTACGGCGGTTTCTTCCCGGATGGAAAGACGCCGTCCCTGATGGATATGCTGCTGCCGGGCGGCGATGGTCTTAGCTTCAAAGGGGTTATGTCCGGAATCGGAAAGTATTTGTGGCACGAGGTTCTTTATAACGGCAAGCTGCTGGCGACCATTGTGATGCTGAGCATCATGAGTCTGATCCTGGAGAATCTGCAGACGGCCTTCGAAAAAAGCACCGTGAGTCGGGTTGCCTATACCATTTGTTACATGGTTGTCCTGGTCATTGCCGTTAACAGCTTCAGCATCGCGATTGGATATGCCCGGGATGCCATTACCCAAATGATCGATTTCATGATGGCGATGCTTCCCTTGCTCTTTGCACTGATGGCTTCGATGGGCAATGTCGTGACTGTCTCGGTGGCTCATCCGCTAGTCATCTTCATGGTACATACGGTAGGTACGCTGATCAGCACGATTGTGTTCCCGCTTCTGTTCTTCTCGGCTCTGCTGCATCTGGTTAGTTCGCTATCCGAAAAGTACAAGCTGACCCAGTTGGGCAACCTGCTCCGAGGAGTTTCGATGGGCGTTCTGGGTGTGCTGCTTACCGTGTTCTTGGGGGTTATCTCCGTTCAAGGACTTACCAGCTCGGTTACGGACGGTGTGACGATCCGGGCAGCCAAATATGTAACCGGCAATTTCGTTCCGGTAGTCGGCAAGATGTTCGCAGATGCAACGGATACCGTGATCTCGGCCTCATTACTCGTCAAGAATTCCATCGGGCTGGCAGGGGTCATCATTATTTTGTTCCTTTGCGCATTCCCTGCGATCAAGATCTTGACACTTGCCTTGATATATAACGTTGCAGCGGCCGTCATGCAGCCGCTCGGAGACACTCCGATCGGCACCTGCCTGCAGACGATCGGAAAGACGATGCTGTATGTTTTTACAGCTTTGGCCGCAGTCAGTATGATGTTCTTCCTGGCCATCACGATTCTGCTCACGGCAGGCAACATTACCGTCATGATGAGGTGAGGCAGAATATAGCGGCGGCTAATCTTTAGGAGGAATGACGAATGGACTGGCTTGGAGGTTGGTTGAAAAGCGTCATCATGGTGGTTCTCTTTGCAGCCTTCGTTGATTTGATACTGCCTGGCAAGGCGCTTGAACGATACGCCAGATTAGTCCTGAGTCTGTTGATTCTGCTTACGCTGCTTAGCCCGATTATCACATTGATAACGGATCCCCCCGAGAATCAACTGGCGATGGAGCTGGAGCGGCAGGAGAAAGGTCTGCCGGAGGAGGTTCAGCTGGAGCATATTCTGGCACAGGCCGAGAAGCTGAAGGAAACGCAGCAGAGTCAAAGCCTTCAGTGGGCAGGCAACGAATTAGCCCGGGTGATGAAAGAAGAGATTGCGGCAGAAACGGGGGAAGCGGTTCAGGAGGTCAAGGTGGTGCTGGCTGCAGTTGCTAGGCAGGACAAGGGGTATTCAGGCGCTACGATACGATCTGTTGACGTAAGACTGGTTGGAGGTGAATCGGAGAATGCAGAGGTAGAGAACGGCGATGATAAGCAACCCATCGGCATAGAACCTGTCGATTCCGTTCAGGTGAATGTTGAATCCGCGCAATCGGAACGGGATGGGAAGACTGCGGCGAAAACGAATGCAGAAGCAGTGAGCAAGGCCGAGGAAGAAAGAGCAGAGCCGGTTCGGAATTACATTAGCCGCCGGTGGGATTTGGAGCCGGATCTGATCACGATCTATATGCCAGGGCAGGAGCAGGATAAAAAGCTGTAGCGGAGGTGAGGATGATGGGAAATTGGTTGAAGCGGTTGGAGCAATGGCTGGGCGGAAGCGCTGGCGGAGCAAGAAAAATGCAAACCTTCAGGTGGTTGATCATTCTTGGTCTGATCGGCGTTGCGATTATGCTGTTCAACTCCTTCGTCAATGTGAAGAAGCTGGATCATGAGAATATCGGTCGCGAGCCGCCGCCGGAGACGGCCGCGGTCTCAACGACCCAAGGCGGAACTTCAACCAGCGGCGGCGGTGAGTTTGAAAGTATCGAGCAGGATTTTGAAATGCGCACTAAAACCATGCTGGAACAGATTGTTGGGGTTGGGTCCGTCGATGTCATGGTGACTGTGGAATCTACAGAGGAATTGGTCGTCCAGCGTGACATGAAAGATACACAGGAACTGACGGAGGAAACCGATGCTAGCGGAGGTAAGCGCCATGTAACAAGTTATCAGCGTGATGGCCAGATTGTCACCTATGAATCTTCCGGGGAAGAAACGCCGATCGTCACCAAGAAGATCAAACCTCAAGTCCGGGGGGTGCTCGTCGTAGCCAAGGGAGCCGAGAATGATGTTGTAAAGAGCTTGATCGTGGATGCGATCCAGCGAGGCCTCAATGTCCCGTCTTATCGTATATCCGTTGTCCCGCGTAAACAGGAATAACCGCAGCCTCTCGAATGATCCGATCATTCGTGCCAAGGTTTTCATTCAAAGGAGGAAACGTTCAAATGAATAACAAAAGACAAACCATATGGTTAGTATCCATGCTCAGTTTGATGGTCATCCTGTCAGCCTACTACTTATTCACCGACGATTCGGGAACGAAAGCGCCACCGGTTGCCGAGAGCACGCAAGTGGACGGTCAGAAGCCAGGCGCCGGACAAGAAGCAAACGGAACCGCAGGCACTGGCGACGAGCTCGTTGTGAACGAAGTGCTTGAAGAAGGTACTGATGGTGATTCCGGTGCCAATGAGCAGGGGACTGCAACGGGCGATACAGGTGCGGCCGGTACGGAAGACCCTGCAGAAGCAACACAGGGTGAGCAAGGGGATCAAGGAAAAGCCAGCGGCGAAGCCGGTAAAACGGAAGAGCCGGAAGTGAAGGAATCCCAAGAGGGAGCTGAGAATTCCAAAGATGCTAGCAGCACAGGCAAAGAGGAAGCCAAGGACTCCAAAGACACAAGCAGCACCAGCAACGGTAAGAAATCGGATGAAGAAGTTCTGGAGCAAGTGGCTGCCAATGCAACATCTGCAGCATCCCAGTTGGAGTCCTATAAATTGGACCGCTCACAAAAAAATATGAAATTATACGATGAGTTAATGACAAAGATCGACAATCATGAAAACAAGCCGGAGCAAACAGCTCAAGCTACCGAGCAGCTGAAATCGGCCGAAGCGAGAGAGGAAGTGATTCTCAGCATCGAAGAAGCCCTTCAGCAGCAATACGGAAACGCCGTTGTGAAGGAAGAGAGCGAGAAGTATAATGTGGTCGTACTGAGTGAGAAACTCGATGCCAAAGGTGCAGCCGGCATCGTGAGTCTTGTGATGAAGGAACTGAAGGTTTCGCCGGATAAAGTAACCGTTCAATATGTTGCGCCATAAGCTTGTCCGCAGATTTCAACATAAATCACGGATATACGATAAAACCGAAAGAGTCTAAGGATTGCCTTGGGCTCTTTCTATTTCGCTCGATTGTGATATAATACTCTAAGCTATTGACTGACTGTCCTAAGCAAGGGCTTCCAAGAAAGTGAAGGAGTGAACGTCGATAATGTTTAAATTAAACGAAATCAAGGAACTTATTAAGCTGGTGGATCAAACATCCGTGCATGAGCTGGAAATTGAGAGCGAAGGTACACGCTTATCCATTAAGAAACCCAATGCAGCCGAGGTGGTTAACAACTATCAGGCAGCGCCGCAAGCGTTCATACCGGCACAGCAAGTGATGGCACCACAGATCGTACAGCCGAATACGGCGAATCAAGCACCTGCAGCGTCACCACAGCAGGATTCCGTGGAGGATAGCAACAGCTCATTACATAAAATCGTATCACCGATGGTAGGAACTTTCTATCGTTCCCCATCGCCTGAGGCTGGGCCATTTGTCAGCCCCGGGGACAAGGTGACTGATAAATCGACGGTCTGCATCATTGAGGCCATGAAGCTGATGAATGAACTGGAAGCAGAGATCAAAGGCGAAATCGTAGAGGTTCTTGCACAGAACGGTCAACTTGTAGAATTCGGGCAGCCTCTGTTTCTGGTGAAACCGGAGTAATATGGAGGGACTCGCCAAGAACGAGAGTCGCAAGAGTCCGAAGGAGGTTACTGCATGACATTTCAAAAAGTGCTAATCGCGAACCGGGGAGAGATTGCTGTTCGTATCATCCGGGCCTGCCGGGAACTTGGCATCGCAACGGTGGCCGTATATTCGGAGCCGGACCGGGAATCCCTGCATGTTCGCTTGGCGGATGAGGCCTATTGCATCGGCCCTACGTTATCGAAAGACAGCTATTTGAATTTTACCAATATCATGAGCGTTGCTACACTGACCGAGTGTGACGCCATTCATCCCGGGTATGGCTTTTTGGCCGAGAACGCAGATTTCGCGGAGATTTGTGAATTCTGCAACATTACCTTTATCGGTCCTTCCGCTGATGCGATCAACCGTATGGGAGATAAGGCTGTTGCGAAGCAGACGATGAGGGATGCAGGTGTTCCGGTTATTCCGGGATCCGACGGATTGGTCGAGGATTTGAATGAGGCCGTTATGCTTGCCCGCGATATCGGATATCCCGTCATTATCAAGGCTACTGCAGGTGGCGGAGGTAAAGGAATTCGGATCGCCGAGGATGAAGAATCGCTGGTTAAACAGATTACAAACGCACAGCAGGAAGCCCAGAAGGCCTTCGGCAATGCAGGCGTCTATCTGGAAAAATATTTGACTGGCATGAAGCATGTAGAGATTCAAATTATCGCCGACAAACATGGCAACGCCGTGCATCTCGGGGAGCGTGACTGTTCTGTGCAGCGCCGGAGACAAAAGCTAGTTGAGGAAGCTCCTTGTCCGGTGCTAAGTGAAGAGGTACGCAGCCGGATGGGCGAAGCCGCCGTTCGGGCCGCAAAGGCCGTTAACTATTCCGGGGCAGGTACACTTGAATTTTTGCTCGGCCAGGACGGTCAGTTCTACTTCATGGAGATGAACACGCGGATTCAGGTGGAGCATCCGGTGACCGAGATGGTGACTGGGATTGATCTGATTCAGGAAATGATCTCCGTTGCCGAGGGCAACATGCTTTCTTTCACGCAAGAGGAAGTTGTTATTAATGGCTGGTCCATCGAATGTCGGATTAATGCCGAGAATCCTGACAAGAACTTTATGCCTGCGCCTGGAACCATTCAGTTCTATTTGCCTCCAGGAGGTCCTGGCGTGCGGGTAGACAGTGCGGCATATCCCGGTTATACCATTTCGCCTTATTATGATTCGATGATTGCCAAGCTGATTGTATGGGCGCCGACCCGCGATGAAGCCATCGCGAAGATGAGGCGCGCACTGGCGGAATTCGAGATTGAAGGGATCTATTCAACCATCCCGTTCCACCAGAAATTGCTCAAGCATCCTACCTTCTTGAAGGGTGACTTCGATATTAAATTTCTGGAAGAAAATGAGATTTGAAACCTTTGGCCAAGTTTGTCATAAACTTGGCCAAATGGTATAGTATGAGTAATAAGAGCGCATGCCTTAAGCAGTTGGGGTGCATCCGCTAACTTATTCCGAAAGGTGTGTTGAGACAATGGCGGAAACTTTGCCTACAGAATTTGAACGTACAGATATTGGTGAAATTCAGATCGCTCCGGAAGTTATTGAAGTCATCGCTGGACTTGCTACGGTAGAAGTACGTGGGGTTGCAGGGATGAGCGGCGGCTTTGCAGGCGGCATTGCCGAATTGCTCGGACGCAAGAATTTATCCAAGGGTGTTAAAGTGGAAGTTGGACAACGGGAAGCAGCTGTTGACGTATCCGTTATCGTGGAGTATGGTCATCGTCTTCCTGAAGTAGCCGGAGAAATCCAGCGCAACGTGAAACGTTCGATTGAGAATATGACAGGGCTTACGGTGATTGAAGTCAATGTACATATTCATGATGTCCATTTCATGAAATCCGTAGAGAAGACGGAAGAATTGGATCTGGCTCAGCGCGTGAAATAAGAATACTTTCAGGCTAGCCCTGGGCAGCGATGTCGAGGGTTTAATCTAATTTTAAGGAGGCTGTGCTGAATCGTGGCCAAATTAATGGACAGACTTTTGCTGTTTATCTACAGCTTAAGTATCGGTGTTATATCCGTAGTTGCCATCCTCCTGTTGAGTGGCGCTGTTCCGTATGAATTAACAAGCGTTCAGGAACAACGCCTTTTCTGGGCTGGAATTATCGTAGCTGCGGTTTTGTTTTTGCTGAGCATCCGTTTCTTCTACATCTCCGTAAGGCGCGATCGCTCGAACCTGAATTCCATCGATCAGCGCACGGAATTTGGTGACATCCAAATCTCTGTGGAGACGATTGAGAATCTCTGCCTCAAGGCGGCTTCGCGCGTCCGTGGAATCAAGGATTTGAAATCCCGGATCAAGGTATCCCAATCGGGTCTTGATATTGCGATTCGCGCCGTGGTTGATGGTGAGGAGTCCATTCCTACGCTGACAACGGAAGTGCAGAAGCAGGTGCACGACTTTGTTGAAGATACAACAGGAATACCCGTGTCATCCGTATCCGTGTATATTGCTAACGTGGTTCAGGCACCAAGCTTCAAGAGCCGCGTGGAATAGAGGTGAGCTTCCCAAATGCCTTGGAAAGAAATATGGGAGAGTCACAGAGGAAGAATTGCCGGGGTGACCGGCGGGCTTGTGTGCGGACTGATTTACTTATTATCCGGTTTTTGGGATATGCTGTTCTTTGCATTAGTGGTATTTATCGGCTATATATTTGGCAAGCGTAAGGATCTGAAGCAGGGTTCCATATTCCACTTTCAGGAATGGGGACGATGGCTTTCCGAGCGCTGGCGGCCGTTTAAATGAACCCTGTGATATGCTTTCTCCGGAAAAAATGCTGAGGACAGGTGTAGTGCGCCCTTTTTGCGGAGAGAGATATTCGCAGGTTTTTTTTTTGACCTTTTAAATGTTGTCAAGTCTTGACGGCAAATGGATCATAATAATTAGAAAAATGGATTCAGCAGGGTCCACAGGAGGAACAAAATGAAAAGACGTGTAGTAAGAGAGATTGTCGTTCAAAGCCTTTACCAGATGGAGATGAACGAAGTCGACAGTGTGGAAGCCGTGTCGATGCTGCTCTCGGAAGCGGCCGAAGAAAATGAGACCGAGCGGGTCATCGGCGACGAAGTTCAAGTGAAGGAGTATGTGCTGCAATTAGTCAATGGAACCTGGGAATCCAAGGATTCGATTGATGAACTGCTCGCTCATTATTTAAAAGGCTGGCAGGTAAGTCGTCTTTCCCGTGTGGATCGTCAAATCCTGCGTTTGGCTGTATATGAACTGACTTCCCGTGAAGATGTGCCTGGCAAGGTAGCTGTTAATGAAGCGATTGAGTTGTCCAAGCATTTCGGAACCGAGGAGTCAGGGAAATTCGTCAACGGCGTACTGGGCCGGATGATTCAGGAGCTGGATCAAGTCAAGGTGAAACTGCGTCAGTCTTAATCTGTACGCATAAGCTAAACTTGAAACGATATCATTCCATCATAATGGAGGAGAGATTAGGATGACAGCAGCAACGATAATTAGCGGAAAACAGATTTCTGAAGAAATTCGCAAGGGGATTGCGTTAGAAGTAGAACAATTGTCCAAGCAGAATGTACGTCCTGGTTTGGCTGTTGTACTTGTAGGGGATGATCCGGCTTCGCATGTTTACGTTCGCAACAAGGAGAAAGCATGTCAGGATCTGGGCTTTTATTCCGAGGTGCATCGTCTTTCCGCGGAATCCAGCCAGGAAGAAGTACTGGCGCTTGTGGACAAGCTCAACGCCCAGGAATCGATTCACGGAATTTTGGTCCAGCTCCCTTTGCCCAAACACATCCATGAGAAGGCGGTCATTGATGCGATTGCAGTGGAAAAGGACGTGGACGGTTTCCATCCGGTTAATGTGGGTAACCTCGTAATTGGCGACGACAGCCTGCTGCCGTGCACACCTGCCGGCGTGATTGAAATGATCAAGCGAACAGGCATTGAGATTGCAGGCAAGCATGCTGTTGTAATCGGGAGATCCAATATCGTTGGTAAACCGGTATCCCTTCTCCTCCAGCGTGAGAACGCCACCGTTACGATGTGTCACTCCAGAACGGGGAATATGGCTGAAATCGCTCGTCAAGCGGATATCCTGGTCGTTGCGATCGGCAGAGCGAATATGATTGATGCCAGTTACGTGAAGCCCGGTGCGGTCGTGATCGATGTCGGCATGAACCGTTTGGAGAACGGAAAGCTTGCCGGGGACGTTGACTTTGAGAGCGTGAAGGAAGTGTCAGGTCCGATTACTCCGGTTCCCGGAGGGGTGGGACCCATGACCATTACGATGCTCATGCAGAATACCTTGATAGCCGCCAAAAGGCTGAATGGGTTGAGCTGATATGAAGTCGGCAGATCCAGGACGAGTATTGTCCGTTAAGGATTTAAACCGTTATATCCGTATGAAAATGGAAGGCGACTCCAGGCTCTCCGACGTATGGATCCGCGGTGAAATTTCGAATTTCACCCATCATTCCAGCGGACATATGTACTTTACCTTAAAGGATGAAGGCAGCCGGATTCGTGCGATCATGTTTGCGACTCATAACCAGAGGCTCCCTTTTATACCGAAGGAAGGCTCTCGCGTTATTGCCAGGGGTAATGTGTCGGTATATGAACGGGATGGTCAGTACCAATTCTATGCGGTTCAAATGCAGCCTGACGGGATCGGTAGTTTGTACCTTGCTTATGAACAGCTGAAGTCGAAGCTGGAAGAAGAGGGCCTGTTTGCAGCCGAGCGCAAGCGGCCTTTGCCGCGTTATCCCAAGACGATTGGTGTTATTACCTCGCCGACGGGTGCCGCTGTTCGGGATATTATGATTACGATCCGGAGACGGTACCCTCAGGCAAGAGCGATATTGTATCCGGTGCTGGTTCAAGGCAAAGGGGCTGCTCCTTCGATCGTGAAGGCTATTCGAATGATGAATGACATGGCTGAGGCCGATGTGCTCATTGTTGGGCGCGGCGGCGGATCACTGGAAGAGCTGTGGGCATTTAATGAGGAGATCGTTGCAAGAGCTATTTATCAATCCGATATTCCTGTCATTTCCGCCGTTGGACACGAAACGGATTTTACGATCGCCGATTTTGTAGCGGATTTACGAGCCGCTACGCCAACGGCGGCCGCGGAACTCGCGGTACCGAGCAGTGCGGAACTGAGGGGGCAGCTTGTACAAAGGCAGCGCCAGCTGAACCAGGGACTTCAGCAGCGACTTAAGCGAAGCCGTGACCGTTTAGTTTCGCTCCAGCGTTCTCCGGTTCTGGTTCATCCTCGCCGGTATATGCTGCAGCATGCCGAACGGTTGGACATGCTGTCCCAGCGGCTGCAGGGCAACCTGAAATCCCGGCTGTCCCTGGTCCGCCAGCGGCAAAAATCACTGCATCAGGGATTAATCCGGTATAACCCGCGGACCCAAGCGGAGTTCGCGGCGAGAAGAAAAGATCAGGTGAGCCGGCAGTTAATGAACGCGATGCAGTCGATTATGAAATCCAAGATGTCGCAGCTGCAAACCGAAATGCGGCATCTCGATGCACTCAGTCCGCTGAAAATTATGTCCAGAGGATATAGTCTCGTGTATGACGAGCAGGAGCAAAAGCTTGTCAAATCCATCGAAGATGTTCAGTTAGGTGATTTGGTTAACGTCAGGGTCAGCGATGGACAGCTGCAATGTCAAGTGTGGGGAATGAAGGAGGATGAAGAGAGTGGCGAATGAAACATTGGAGATCAGTTTTGAAGAAGCGATGGCTCAGCTTGAGACGATTGTAGAGCAATTGGAAGATGGAGACGTGCCGCTGGAAAAAGCCATCGATTTATTTCAACAGGGCATGAAGCTGTCACAGATGTGCAGCAAAAAGCTGGAGCAGGTGGAGCAAAAAATCGAAATGATCGTAGAAGAAGGCGGAGAACTGAAGCGCAAGCCTTTTGGAGGATCGCTGGATGAGACAGGTGAACTAGGTGAATAACAGACTTTCGATTCATCAATATATGAATGATATTTGGGACAGACTGGATAGCGAGCTAACCAATCTTTTCCCCCTAGGTTGGAAAGTTCCTGAAACCCTTCGCCAGTCCATGTCGTATTCTTTAATGGCAGGCGGGAAGCGAATGCGTCCGCTGCTTGTCATTGCGGCATGCGAGGCGGGAGGCGGCAACCGTGACGCAGCCCTTCCGGTCGCTTGCGCCGTTGAGATGGTTCATACATATTCCCTTATACACGATGATCTGCCAGCGATGGATGATGATGATTATCGCCGCGGCAAGCCAACAAATCATAAGGTTTTTGGCGAAGCGAGCGCTATTTTGGCTGGCGATGCCTTGCTGACGCATGCCTTTTACAGCGTTATCCAGGCTTCCAGAAAGCATGGAATTCCGGCTGAGCGTGTGCTGTCAATTGTGGAGGATCTTGCAGAGTATGCAGGTCCGCGGGGAATGGTAGGCGGGCAGGTTGCCGATATGGAGGGTGAACAAGGGATAACGACGCTGGAGCAGCTTGAGTATATCCACCTGCACAAGACGAGTGATCTGATCATGTTCTCGCTGATGGCAGGCGGGCATATTGCCGGGTGTTCGGAATCCCAAATTGAATCCTTGCGAACCTTTGGGCATCATATCGGCCTTGCTTTTCAGATTCAAGATGATATTCTGGATCTGGTCGGGGATGAGTCCAAGCTTGGGAAGCCGGTGCAAAGCGATGTGAAACAGGAAAAAGTAACGTATCCGTACTTCATCGGTTTGGACGCATCCAGGCGTGAAGTTGAGCGCCTGACAGCAGAAGCTAAGCGGGTCATTTCAGAAGGGAACTTCAATGATCCCTCCAGATTGCTGGAGATTGCCGATTTCTTGATGGCGCGGGACCACTAAGCACGCTTTACATGCAAACGGTTTTTTTTGTGATATAATGTCTGTTAATGGCTGAATTTTATATCAGCTAAAGAAACGTAAACTTAATCAAGGAAAGCGGGGAGATTCTTCGTGCTTCTTCCAAATATCAAGCATCCCGAACAACTTAAACATCTATCGGTGGGCGAACTCGAGGATTTAGCAGGACAAATCCGTCATTTTCTAATCGAAAAGCTGTCCGTTACCGGCGGCCATCTTGCACCGAATCTGGGAGTGGTTGAACTCACGCTGGCCTTGCACTATTGCTTTGACAGCCCTCGTGACAAGATGATTTTTGACGTGGGCCATCAAGCCTATGTACACAAGATCTTGACCGGACGGATGGATAAATTTGATACGCTCCGTAAATACAAAGGCTTGTGCGGCTTCGTAAAGCGTTCTGAAAGCGAGCATGATGTCTGGGAAGCCGGACACAGCAGCACCTCGCTGTCTGCTGCAATGGGTATGGCGATGGCGCGTGATCTGAAAGGTGACAACAACCGGGTTATCGCCATGATCGGTGACGGGGCCCTTACCGGCGGCATGGCGTTTGAAGCGCTCAACCATATTGGCCACGAGCAGAAAAAGCTGATGGTCATCCTGAATGACAATGAAATGTCGATTGCACCGAATGTGGGTGCCATGCACAATTACTTAAGCAAGATCCGTTCCGATCGTTATTATCTTCGTGCCAAGGACGAAGTGGAAATGCTCCTGAAGAAAATTCCTGCCATCGGCGGCAAACTCGCCAAGACGGCGGAGAAGATGAAGGACAGCCTTAAATATATGATGGTTCCCGGCGTTTTATTCGAGGAACTCGGACTTACCTATCTGGGCCCTGTAGACGGACATGATCTAAACAAACTGATCGATACGTTAAAGCAGGCCGACAATGTGGACGGACCTGTTCTGATTCATGCCGTCACAACCAAAGGCAAGGGATATCGGCCAGCTGAATCCGATTCTCATAAATGGCATGGTGTTTCTACTCCTTATAAGATCGAATCCGGTCAAATGCTCAAAACTGTTGGTAACCCAATGTACACTGAGGTGTTCGGGCAAACCTTGATCGAGTTGGGTGAGCAAGATAAGCGGATCGTGGCCGTCACGCCGGCGATGCCCGGCGGCTCCGGCTTGATCCCGTTCAGCAAGAAATTCCCTGACCGTATGATCGATGTAGGGATTGCCGAGCAGCACGCCGCGACCTTGTGCGCAGCATTGGCAATGGAAGGCATGAAACCTGTATTTGCGGTGTATTCCACGTTCATGCAGCGTGCGTACGACCAAATCGTGCATGATATTTGCCGCCATAACGCCAACGTGATGTTTGCAATTGACCGTGCCGGCTTTGTCGGTGCAGATGGCGAGACTCATCAAGGGGTATACGACGTAGCCTTCATGCGTCATATCCCGAATATCGTCATTATGATGCCAAAAGACGAGAACGAGCTTCGTCATATGATGAAAACAGCGCTCGATTATAATGAGGGACCTATCGCATACCGTTACCCTCGGAACAATGTGCGCGGTGTTCCAATGGACACCGAGCTGGTACCGATTCCTATTGGAACTTGGGAAGTCGTTCGTCCTGGCGAAGGATACGCTATTCTGGCAGCGGGTCCTATGGTTCAATTGGCTGAAGAAGCGGCGGAGCAGCTCAAACGGGAAGGAATTACGGTGCAAATCGTGAATGCCCGTTTCCTTAAACCGCTTGATGGAGGTATGCTGCGGAATCTGGCCGAGACGGGGACGTCCATGCTGGTTCTGGAGGAAGCTTCGCAAGCGGGTAGTATGGGCAGCGCGGTTTTAGAGTTTTTTGCGGAGCAGGGAATCCATGATGCGGTTGTATCTTTAATGGGGATCGAAGACCGGTTTATCGAGCATGGAAGCATACCGCAGCAGCGTGAAGAAGTAGGGCTGACATTGGAATCGCTTTGTCAGGAGATCCGGAGCTTGAAGAATGCTCGGACAGCCGTACTTGGTAAGAGAAGTTTTATGTCTTAGTAAACCATCGGGAGTATAATATGGATTCATCTCAGAAAGAACGGATTGATGTCCTGCTCGTGGAGCAGGGATATTATGAGAGTCGCGAAAAAGCCAAAGCCGCGATTATGGCGGGTCTGGTGTATGCCGGAACCGAGCGGATCGAGAAAGCCGGCATGAAAATTCCGAGGACGTCCGAACTGAAAGTCAAAGGCTCGGTTCATCCCTATGTCAGCCGTGGCGGATTAAAGCTTGAGAAAGCGATTCGTTCATTCGATATCGATATGAAGGGACGTACGATGCTGGATATCGGCTCTTCGACTGGCGGCTTTACGGATTGCGCGCTCCAGCACGGAGCAAGTTATGTGTACGCGATCGACGTCGGTTATAACCAGTTGGATTGGTCGCTTCGTAACGATGAACGCGTGTGTGTCATGGAGCGTACGAATTTTCGCTATATGACGCCGGACGACCTGAATGGCCCTCAGCCTGATTTTGCCAGCATAGACGTTTCGTTTATATCCCTTCGCATTATTTTGCCACCTCTGAAGATGCTCCTGGGCAAACCGGGAGATGTGGCTGCTCTGATCAAACCTCAATTTGAAGCAGGGCGGGAGAAGGTTGGTAAGTCTGGCGTGGTTCGAGATCCTAAGGTTCACAGGGAAGTCCTAACGCAAGTGCTGACTTTTGCAGATGAAATTGGGTTCAAATTAAAAAATCTTACGTTCTCTCCGATTACGGGAGGGGAAGGCAATATCGAATTCCTGGCCCACTGGCGATTAGAGCCGGAGGTTTCTGAAAGCTCGGAAGAACCGACTCAGGGAGATGGACAAGAATCTGTCCATTTGAGTCAATGGATTGATACCGTCGTAACACAAGCGGCTCATACATTCACAGGAAACTCATCGAAATGATGGGTTTCTTTTGCTGAAAAAGAGGAATTGATGTTCTCATCCGCGAATACAAAATTCGAGGTGAGAGGATGAATGAGCGTTATGATTGGTTATTAATGATATTGCTTGGTGTCGTCATTGCCTTGCTTATCGGTTATAGGCTGAATCGTTGGCTGATGTCGCCGTCACCGGATCGACTGCCGGGCATCCCGATCAATGAACACATTCCAGATCACCCAGCCATTGGGATGCTCGAACAAGAAGGATATGACGTGGTTGGGGGTAAAGTAAAAATAAATTTATCGTTTGAAACGGGGCAGAGACCCATCTTGAGTCGGTTGTTTATAGATTACGTTGCATCCGATGACAGTGGCGAGTTGTACTTGGTCAAGCTGGCACGGGAACGGATGCCGGTCGATTGGACGGGCGCCGGCATTCGCGATCGGTTGATGCCTTTTTTGCTGCTGTATCCCGAATGTGCCTGTCTGCTCTATATTGATGTGAACGAGAAGTCGATTCACCGTTTAAGCATGGATTGGTCGGACGAAGAATGGATTGGTCAAGATGATTACAACAGTTAATACTCAGGAGGCTCTTTATGAAGGGACAACGCCATATTAAAATCAGGGATATTATTACCCACCAGGATATTGAGACACAGGATGAGCTTGTAGACGCATTACGTGCGGAAGGTTTTCAGGTTACTCAAGCTACAATTTCACGTGATATCAAAGAACTGCTGCTCATCAAGGTGCCTACAGATGATGGGCGATATAAATACTCCATGCCGACAGATCAGCGTTATAACCCTGTACAGAAGCTCAAAAGAGCGCTTATCGATAATTTTGTTTACATTGATCGTACTGGTAATCTTGTCGTCATGAAGTGCTTGCCTGGAACAGCCAATTCCGTAGCCGTGCTGCTCGATAATATGGAATGGACCCAGATCATGGGGACCATATGTGGCGATGACACGATATTGCTGATTTGCCGAACGGAAGATGATGGAGAACATGTGGTTGCCCAAATCAAAAATTTCATTTCGTAATCAATGTTGTGACTCATTGGCAGTTTTTTAAGCAGTAGCGGAGGTGGGAAACATGTTAAACACGCTATCCATTCGGAATCTGGCGGTTGTAGAAAGCGTGGATGTGCATTTTTATCCGGGGTTTCACGTTCTGACAGGGGAGACCGGAGCAGGTAAGTCCATCATAATCGATGCGCTGGGATTAATTGCCGGCGGCCGCGGCTCGGCTGAACTGATTCGCTACGGCTGCGACAAAGCAGAGATTGAGGCTTTATTCGAGCTGCCTGGGGGGCATCCCGTATGGGATACATTGAAGAAGCTGGGTGTTGAAGCGGATCCAGAAGAGCATTTGTTGATACGGAGAGAACTGACAGCTCAAGGAAAAAGCACGTCCCGTATTAACGGACAGCTGCTGAATTTAAGCATGCTGCGTGAGGTTGGAGAAAAGCTCATAAATATCCATGGTCAGCATGAACATCAAAGCTTGCTGCGTTCAGAGCAGCATATGAGCCTTCTGGACACGTACGGAGATAAGGTCATAGGGCCTGTCAAGCGGAACTATCAAGCGTTGTACGGAGAATTCAGCAAAGTAGAGCGAGATCTCAAGGACCTGCAGGAGACAAGCCAGAAGGCGTATCAAATGCTCGATATGTATCGGTTTCAGTTGGAGGAGATTGCGGCGGCGGAGCTAAAATCCGGTGAAGACGAGGAATTGTCCGAAGAAAGAACCAAGCTGTCCCACAGCGAGAAGATGATGGATTCCGTTGCCGGAGCATACGACCTATTGTTCGGGTCCTCGGGACTGGAATCCGTCAGCCGTGCCCTATCCAAATTGGAGGATGTGTCAGGCTACGATGAGAAGGGGTTAAAGCCGCTTGTTGAGCAGCTGCAATCCGCTTATTATCAGCTGGAGGATGCGGTTTTCCAGCTAAGGGATTACCGCGACAGCATTGAATTTAATCCGGAACGCCTGAACGATATTGAGCTTCGTTTAGATATGATCTCCGGATTGCGCCGAAAATATGGGGATAATGTTGAGCAAATTCTGGAATACTACGTGAGAATTCAGCAGGAAACCGATATGCTGGAGAATAAGGATGAGTTTATCCAAGCATTGGAACAGCGTCGTGACGAGTTATTAAGCGTGCTGTTGGTTAGCGCTAAAGAGCTTAGTATTGCCCGCAAGCAGTGTGCGCAAGATTTAGCACGGCAAGTGGAGGGAGAACTGAAGGATCTGCAAATGGAGCGCACCTCGCTTGAGGTTCGTATGGAACTGCAGCTGGATCCTAACGGTTACGAATATGAAGGACATAAAGTAAGGTTGACCAGACAAGGGATGGATACGGCCGAATTCCTCATATCCGCCAATCCGGGTGAGCCTCTGCGTCCGCTTGCCAAAATTGCTTCGGGTGGAGAAATGTCCAGAATTATGCTGGCGATGAAGAGTATATTTGCCCGTCATGATCAAATACCGGTCTTAATCTTTGATGAAGTCGACACAGGTGTCAGTGGAAGGGCTGCCCAATCGATTGCGGAGAAGCTGTTTTTGCTGGCCAAAACCTGTCAGGTGTTCTCCATTACGCATTTGCCACAGGTCGCATGCATGGCAGATCATCAGTATCTAATCGAGAAGAAGCTGGAAGCCTCCAGAACGATGACGCAAGTAGAAAACCTGAATGAAGAGGGGCGTGTAAAAGAGCTTGCACGGATGCTTGGCGGAGTTGAGATCACCGAAAAAACACTTCATCATGCCCAAGAAATGCTCAATCTGGCGGCAGCGCAAAAGGCTTCCAGAAAGGCTCTGGGTCAATGATTGACAGTTATAAATCCATAAGGGCAGGGTAACTTAAAGGTACGCAATTGGCGACCACCTTTTCGTCAAGCGAAAGAAGAAAAAGGGAGCGTGACAGCCATTGAAGCCCAACCTCAGGAGAAAACTGCTCGGTTTCGTTCTTGCTTTCCTTCTTTGTTTCATTGGAACTGCTGATCCTGTCCAGTCTTTTGCTTCATTGCCTAATGAGCTGAGATTGATTTCCGGTCAGCAGTCCCGTCTTGATGTTGCCATGCCTGTTCAAGCCCTCGCCTCAGTTGATCGTCCGGATGTCCTGCAGCTCAACGGCTCCCGCGAGTCAAAACTTCAAGTATCGCTAAAGCATCCACTTCAGCTGAATCCCCAGCAAAGCGGAAATGCCGAAGTTACCCTGAAATTATTTGGTAAAATTCCTCTGAAGACAGTTCATGTGAAGGTAATCCCCGAGCTCAAGGTCATTCCTGGAGGTCAGACCATCGGCGTCAAAGTGAAATCCTCCGGTATACTGGTCGTTGGACATCATCTGGTACGTGTTCAAAACGGTGCTAAAGTGTCCCCTGGAGAAGCAGCCGGCCTGAAAGTTGGCGATCTGCTGACCACGATGGATGGAAAGTCGCTTAATGATGTAACAAAGGTTGCTGATATCGTCGAGAAGGCCGGTAAAGCCAACAAGCCTTTGGATATCTCCTTTAAGCGTGGCGGCAAAGAAATGGAAACCAAGCTGAGCCCGGCATATGATCAAGAAGATCAAAGCTGGCGCCTTGGTTTGTATATCCGTGATTCTGCAGCAGGTGTAGGCACTTTAACTTTCTACGCACCTCACCAGAAAGTCTACGGGGCTTTGGGCCATGTCATTACCGATATGAATACTCAAACACCCATTGATGTTGGAAGCGGCCAGATTGTTCAGTCCAAAGTTACATCCATTAGCCGAAGTGAAGAAGGCGAGCCGGGAGAAAAACGGGCAACCTTCACAAAAGACGGCAAGATTTTGGGCAATGTTGAGCGCAATACCCATTTTGGCATCTTCGGTAAAATGAATAATCTTCCTGAGCATGGTTTGTATCAGGAGCCAATTCCGATAGCCTTATCTCATGAGGTCAAGGAAGGTCCGGCAGAGATTTTAACGGTCGTTGAAGGGCAAGAGGTTGAACGTTTTACAGTGGATATCGTTCATGTTTCTAAGCAGGATGTTCCCGCAACGAAAGGGCTTGTACTCCGTATTACCGATCCAAGACTGCTTAAGAAGACAGGCGGGATTGTACAAGGCATGAGCGGTAGTCCAATCGTTCAAGACGGCAAGCTGATTGGAGCGATTACCCACGTTTTTGTAAATGATCCTAAATCGGGGTATGGATGCTTTATTGAATGGATGCTCCAGGACTCCGGCGTATTACAATCTACAGAATCAACTCCTCAAAATCTTAAGGCAGGTTAGTGCCTTGAGATTTTTTTGTCGTAAAATAACGAAATAGAGATTAATTTGAAACAAAATATTTAATTATAAATCAACTTCAAAAAAAAATAAAGAAAAATAATTTTCGACAGAAGGAATTTAAATCACTATGTCGAAAACTTTATACACAAGAAAAATGTTCTAAAATAACAACTGATCTGATAAAGGAGGAGCACGAATTGCAAAAGATCGAAGTATTATTGGCAGACGACAACCGTGAGTTTACAAACCTGCTTGGTGAATACATTTCGGATCAACAAGATATGGTGGTATCCGGAATCGCCTATAATGGCGAAGAAGTACTGAGCATGATTGAGGAAACGGGAAAAGTACCGGATGTGCTGATCCTTGACATTATTATGCCTCATTTGGACGGCCTTGGCGTACTTGAACGATTACGCGATATGAATTTGTCTCCGCAGCCGAAAGTCATTATGCTTACGGCATTTGGTCAGGAAAATATTACGCAGCGAGCTGTACAATTGGGTGCTTCCTATTATATTTTAAAACCGTTTGATATGGAGGTGCTCGCCAGCCGCATTCGTCAACTCGTAGGCTCGTCCAGCAGCATTTCGTCAGGCGCGTCATTTACAAGTATGAAATCCAATGTGGTTCCTATGGGCAAAGGCAAAAATCTGGACGCGAATATCACTTCGATTATCCATGAGATTGGTGTTCCTGCTCATATCAAGGGCTACCAGTATTTGCGTGAAGCCATTACCATGGTATACAACAATATCGAAATTCTTGGGGCGATCACCAAAACATTGTATCCAGCGATCGCAGAGAAATTCAAAACAACGCCTTCCCGTGTGGAACGTGCAATCCGTCATGCTATCGAAGTAGCCTGGACTCGCGGAAACATCGATTCCATTAGCCATCTGTTTGGCTACACCATCAACATCAGCAAATCCAAGCCAACCAACAGCGAGTTTATCGCGATGGTCGCTGATAAGCTGAGAATTGAGCATAAGGTGTCTTGAAAGGGTAAGGACTGAGGAAGGGATTTAGGGTAATGCAAGTGGTTGCCCTAAATGTCTACCTGTGCGGAACATTGAAATCACTCCTTTATTGGTTGCGATGTCGTAATCTGTGAAGGAGTGATTTTATTGTTTGGTTATGGACTTTCAACAAAAAATCAAACCAGCCGTTAATCCGGCTGGTTTGATTTCATTTCGGTAACTTTACCCGCTAAACGCCCTTCGACGTTACGTACCTTCGATTGCCCTCACAGATAATACATTTTGAACTGGATATCCTGCTCGTGGTTTCCGAACTTCTTGCCGAATAAGGTGGCGCCTCCAACGTGTCTTGCATCTTCCTTCACTTCAATTCGGAAGGTCCAGCGATCACAGGTTGCATCCAAATCGTCTACGGAGACAGCAGAGAGCGGGTCTCCATCGATATACGTACCGTGGCTCGTAATTCGTATCGTTTTTAGCAGTCCGTATTGGTTGATGTTGTGCGGCCACCATGCAGGCGTATATTTCCCCCGCGTATCTGCAAAATCCCCCGGGCTTGTCCACGTGCCAAGCTCGATCCCGTTTAAGGAGAAGGTAATGTCGGAAGGCCAGACATCATTGGAAAAAGGAAATTCTGAGGAAATCTCCAAACTGATTTCGAACTGCTGCAGCTTTTCATCCTTTTGAAGGAAGTTAGCGATGTTGTATTGGATAAAGCCTTCGGTAAACCACAGTATTTCTGCATCCACGCGTTTGGGATCCATAAAGTATTTGGGCTCGTCCACCCGCCCAATAAATTCCTTCTCGGTCGCAAGGCCGCAGGTAGGCTTCAGGTCATAGTCCGTGTAATGTCCGATCGGCACGGAAGCCTCATAAGAAGCAAAGGAATGAAAGATTTTTTTCGGGAAGTTGATTTCGATATGATCCACCTTCAGGATCGAAATTTTCTGCTGGCCCGATTTTCCCGGCACTTTTTCTGTGCGGATAATGCCTGCATCTTCGAGTTTTTTAATATGTTTTGTCACAATCGGACTGCTGATTTGAAGTTCATGGGCCAAATCTTTGATATTCATTTTGTTTTTGGAGAGCAGCTGAATAATCTTGATTCGAACTTCGCTGGCCAAAGCCTCGTAAACCACAAGCGATGACTTGTCTATTTCCAATTGCATATGACCACTTCTTTCAACAAATTTTTTCATAAACAAAATTTATTAACTAATATGCATCATAACACATGCTTTATTAACTCGCATATAAATCTCACCATTTAATACAACAAAATTCCAATATTATGATTAACATATTAGTTAATTAAATATAATATTATCGATTAAGATTTATATTTATGTTATTGACACCGTTTTCAAAACGAGTGTATACTGAACCAAAGTTAATCGTTTTCATCATCCAGGCCGGTGAATGATTAACCAAATGATTAGTAATAGGAGGAGAGTTTGTTGAAGAAAAAAATGGGGGTTTCACTGATACTTGTATTGTTAGCGGTGGCGGTATTAGGGGGATGTGGCAACGGGGATAAGAACACCATTACCTTTTGGACACCTTTGACGGGTGATGACGGGGCTTACATGGATCAACTTGTAAAGGATTACAACGCCACCAATCCCGAGTACACAGTGAAGCATGTGATTACCTCGGATATGTATATAAAAATATCAACAGTTCTTAATTCCGGCAAAGGCGTTCCTGATTTGTCCATTATTCATGCGGACCGCGTTCCAAGCTTCGTGAAGCAAGGTGTGTTGGAGCCGATGACGGCAGTCATGCAAGCACAACCAGAATTGAAAGCGGATAACTATTTGCCGCAGGCCTGGGCGACCGGAAACGTAGAGGGCACCCAATATACGGTACCGCTTGATATTCACAGCAATGCGATGTACTACAACAAAAATTTGCTCAAAAAATACAATGTCGAAAGCTTCCTGGATGATGATGTCGTGACCATTGATGAAATTTTGTCGCTGCAAGGCAAGTTGGATGAAGGCGATTACGTGATCAATGACGCTCTCTTGGGCTGGGTTGTGTTAGCGCAAATCCAGAACCTGGGCGGCGACATTCAACAAGATGGCAAGCCGGCCGTGAACACAGAAGCCATGAAACAAGCGTTTACGGAGATTAAGAAAATATCAGATGCGGGCTTGATGACCCCATTTGGTGAGGACGGCTATCTGATGTTCCAAGCTGGAAACGTTTTATTTTCCACAGACGGTACATGGAGCTCAACGGCACACGCAACAGTGGATGGATTGGACTTCGGCGTAACCAACATTTATTCGACGAGTGCAGACAAGTATACGAACCGAGCTTCTTCGCACTTATTCACCATGCTGAAGAACGATAAGAGAACGGATGAAAAAGAGCAAGCCATCGGTCAGTTCCTGGAATTCATCCGCCAAAACTCGATTGAGTGGGCAAAAGCGGGACAGATCGTAGCGAGTAAACAAGTCATTGAGAGCCCGGAGTACAATAACTATATTCAGTCATTCTTTACCTCCAACCAAAAAGAAATTGAATCCTTGTACATTTACACTTACGAGTACTATCCATACGTAGCGGAGGCTGTAGATACATATGCAGCGGATATCGTACGGGGGAATGTTGACATCGACGAAACTCTGGCGACGATGCAGAAATTTGTAGAGGATAAAATCGCGGAAGGAAGCAGTGCCGTAAAGTAAATGACAGCAGAGCAGATTGAAAAAAAGAAAAATGTCCTTGCTTTCATGACACTTTTCTTTTCCAAAGGAGAAATGAAAGGGTATGAATAAGAAGTCGTTGACGCCTTATTTCTTTGTAGGTCCCCATCTGATACTTTTTATCGTATTTATTCTATTGCCGACCCTATACGGGATCTTTGCTTCCTTTACGCAGTGGAATCTGATCAGTGATCCTGTGTGGGTTGGCTTGGCCAACTATAAAACGATCCTGTTTGACTCGGAGTCCACCTTCTACACCCAGTTTATGAATGGATTAAAAAACACGCTGATCTTTGTTGTTCTAAGTGTACCTATATTAATCATCATTCCGTTAATGATTGCCGTATCGCTGGAACACAAAAAAGTGAAGATGAAAAATGTCATTCAGTCCATTCTCTATATTCCAGGACTCATTTCAATCTCCGCAGCGGCACTGATCTGGTCTTTAATCTTCAATAAACAGCTTGGGATCACGAATAATATCTTCGGCTCCGAAACAGTCTGGGCAGCCAACCAGCCCTATGCCTGGCTGATCATTATTGTCATTACGGTGTGGGGCGGAGTCGGTGGGAACATGATTATCTACCGCGCTTCTATCAGCGGGGTATCCAAGGATTTGTATGAATCGGCCGAGATGGATGGAGCGGGGCCTGTCCGCAGATTTTCAAGCATTACGCTGCCTTCCATTCGTTTTCCGCTGATCTATACCTTTGTTATGACGACAGCCGGAGCCTTTAACGTATTCGGTCAGCCATTAATGATGACGGACGGAGGACCTAGACAGAGCACAACCGTGTTGATGATGTACATCCGGCAGTTAGCCTTCGGTCACGGGGAATCGATTGCCGGCATGGCTTCCGCGATGGCCGTTTTGCTCGGACTGGTCATTCTCGTCATTTCAGCCCTTCAGTATTATGTGATGAACCGAAACGCGTCCTAGCGGCACGTTCAGCTTGCAAACGACGGAAACGATAAAAGGTAGGTGTACTGTGCAATGTCGAACCCGGTAGTACATGAAGTGAACACGGATTCCAAGCTTGGTCGCTCGGGTCCGAAGAAGATTTCATCCAACATAAGCGTGTCCAAATATATAGCTTACGCATTTCTGATCATCCTGTGTGTGATATGGGCAATTCCGGTCATATTTGGCATCACCACATCTTTTCGGTCCCAGGCGGAGGTGGTTTCCAGCGGTTTCCGACTGCTGCCCGATAACTGGATTTTCGATAATTATGTCACGATCCTGCAAAACACGTCGACCGCGCCCATCCTACGCTGGTTGATGAACTCCGTGTTTATTGCAACGATGCATACGCTGCTCGTGATCGTTGTCATTTCCATTACCGGTTATGGATACTCGCGCATGAACTTTAAAGGAAGGGACACATTGTTCTTTACCTTGCTTGGGATTTCATTCTTTCCTGGGGTAGTGAATCTGATCCCATCTTATAAAATCATTGATGCGCTGGGATGGGTGAATACGTCTTGGGCGATGATCATTCCAGGTTTGGCCGGGATGGGGAATATTTTTTTGGTCAGACAATTCATGATGGGCGTTCCCAAGGATTTGGATGAATCGGCGCGCGTGGATGGAGCGGGAGATTTTAGAATCTATTCCTCTATTATTTTGCCGCTCATGAAACCTGTATTGATTGTATGCGGCCTGTTTTCATTTACGGGTTCCTGGAATGATTTCCTTTGGCCCGTCATCGTGTATACGGATGTGGAGAAGATGCCGGTTACAGCAGGACTGCTGTTGTTACAGGACATTTACGGCAATTACCGCATGATCGGACAATTGATGGGTTCTGCGATCCTGGCCATCATTCCGACGCTGCTGTTGTTCCTGTTTGCCCAGAAATATTTTGTGCAGTCGATCAACTTAAACGCAGGCATCAAAGGATAGCAAGAAGATTGGATTCAAAAAGTCGAGTAAAAATAGAAAGCTAGCGGAAGTCAAACTATAAGGTATAGGAGTCGTCACCATGACTGAAATATATATAAAAAACCCCCTGATCGAACAGCGGGCAGATCCCTGGCTCTATAAACATACCGATGGTTATTATTACTTTACCGGTTCCGTGCCGGAGTACGACCGAATTGAGCTTAGACGCTCGCAAACGATTCAAGGGCTTGCGGATGCCGAAGGAATTACGATCTGGCGCAAGCATGAGTCAGGCCTGATGAGTGCCAACATATGGGCACCCGAGATTCATTATATGGATGGCAAATGGTATGTGTATTACGCCGCTGCCCATACTTCAGAAACGAGAGACGGATTGTTCGATCATCGCATGTTCGTACTGGAGAACGCTTCGGCGAACCCGCTTGAAGGGGAATGGGTAGAGAAGGGGCAAGTGATCACGAAGTGGGAATCTTTCGCCTTGGACGCAACAACGTTTGAGCATAAAGGCAAACGGTATTATGTATGGGCTCAGAAAGATCCGGGCATTCCAGGCAATTCCAATCTATACATCTCATTGATGGAGAATCCCTGGACCTTGACAGGGGAACAGGTATGCATATCGATTCCCGAGTATGACTGGGAGAAGATCGGGTATCTTGTAAATGAAGGGGCCGCCGTTCTTAAGCGCAACGGGCGCATATTCATGACTTATTCCGCGAGCGCCACGGACCACAACTATGCGATGGGGCTGTTGACAGCCGATGAGGACAGTGATTTGCTGAATCCGAGCTCCTGGGTTAAATCGTCTGTACCCGTATTTAAGACATCTGAGGTCAATGGCCAATATGGGCCGGGGCACAACAGCTTCACGATTTCCGAGGACGGCTCGCAGGACATGCTGGTGTACCATGCAAGAAGTTACAAGGAGATCGTGGGAGATCCACTATATGATCCGAACCGTCATACGCGAGTACAGGTGATCGGGTGGAACGAAGACGGAACACCGAATTTTGGGGTGCCAAGAGCGGATCATGAACCGGTCTCCAAGCCATGATGCCGACTTTGTAATTGGGGTTGAGACCGGATGGATTTGCAAACATCAGACCGACTGAGCTTAACAGCTTGGTCGGTTTTTTACATTTTAGGAGGTAAGGAGCATAATATAAAGTAGGAAAAAAGAAGGAGTCTTCGATATGGATGGAGAAAAAAGGACAGATCGATTTATGAGATGGTTAAGGATGTATTAAGCGTAGTTCTAATTAACATATTCTTATTTCCTGGTAAGGAGGAATTATAAATGGCAAAGATATTAGTATTGGGCGGGACCCGCTTTTTCGGAAAAAGGCTGGTTAACCGGCTGCTGGCTAAAGGCGATGCCGTTACGATTTTGACGCGTGGACATCACCAGGATTCTTTCGGAGGTGCCGTTGCGCGGCTTGCCGTGGATCGGAAGGACCCGGAAAGCTTAAAACAGGCAGTGGGAAGCCAGGACTTTGATATCGTATATGATAATATATGTTATACTCCGGAAGAAGCGGGACAAGCTGCAGACATCTTTGCCGGACGAATTGGACAATACGTGCTGACCTCCACGTTATCGGTATATGATTTTGCGGATCATCCGGTGAGGGAAGAGGAGTTTGATCCCTACAGATACCCTGTTATGACGAACGAAAGCAGGGACTACAGCTATAAGGAAGGCAAACGCCAGGCAGAGGCGGTATTATTCGGTCGCCATAATCTGAACGTTACGGCTGTCAGGTTGCCGATTGTGCTGGGACCGGATGATTACACGCGAAGACTGCTTTTTCATATTGAGCATGCAGCGCAAGGAGAAGCGATTGGATTGCCTGATCCAGACGCACAAATCTCGTTTGTGCATGCCGAGGAAGCAGCGGAGTTTCTGGAATGGGCAGGTCAAGTGCAATTGGAAGGTCCTGTAAATGCTTGCTCCAGCGGAACGATTTCGGTCCGAGAAATGATGAACTTGATTCAGCAGGAAATTGGTAGCGCGGCACCCCTGCAGTCTTCAGCAGCACCTGATCACATGTCTCCGTTCGGAATTCCGGGAGATTGGACGATGGATCATGGCAAAGCGGCAGCTGCCGGGTTTAAATTCTGGGATTTGCACGACTGGATGCCGAAATTGATTGCGGAATTGTCCGCCGATTTAAAGGTTCGCTAGCGAAAGTGGCAGGATTGTTATCATTTGAAGAAAGATAAGAGGGAAGTGCCCTGAAAGGAAGATCAGCATGAGCGACAAGATGGAAGCATGGAAAGAGCGTATTCGAAAGGTAGAATCCAATGGAGACTTATCTCCGGAAGCCCTAACGTTAATCCATGCTATGTATGAAGAGCTGGAAGCTTTGACGAAGCAAAATTTCAATCTGCGGAAAACCGCACTGAAAGCGACGTCCAGAGAAACAAGAATGTCGAGTAAACTGAAGGACGCACTGATGGAATAAACGGCGGAGTCCAGAACATATGATAAACACCGGGGAGGCTCCCCGGTGTTTTTTTGGAAGATATCATAAAGTGTAAACATACGAAGCATGGGCTTCCTGATATCGCAAGAAAAATTACAGCTAACCGCGGTCTGTCTTCTTTGAAGTACGTCGATAGACATTTTTCTTATGAATTAGTTTTTAGATGATGTTCCTGACTTCGGCGCCTGGCGCTTCTTTTTGAATCTTGGTCCAACGTAATTTCGCTTGCGGTCCCGGAACAGAATCCAGCCGCCCAAGAATCCGATACCGATGACAAACAGCGCCAGCCCGCCTAGAAAAGATAACCAACCGAAAGCGGGGTTTGCCACACTGTCATCCCCATGAACGGAAATATATAGAAAAACCGCATCTTTCATCATTAAGAAACCCATCATTGCCATAAAACCCGGGATAACCAAAATCAAGATGGCAATAAAGCGGGAAATTAACATTTTCATAGAAGATTCCTTCCTGCGACTGATGTAATGAACTACCGTTTATCATACCTTTTTCATAGGGTAATGTCTATTTCGATTATGGGTGATGATTTTGTAATCCGAAAAAAAGAGAGTACAATGAAAGGGTATAATTGGACTTATTATGGAGGTGCCGTTAGTGGCGATAACATGTGATGTAGCAATTCTTGGCGGGGGAACCGGTGGATATGTTGCGGCCATCCGTGCAGCCCAGCTCGGTAAAAATGTGGTCATCATCGAGCAGGACAAACTGGGGGGAACCTGCTTGCACCGCGGCTGTATTCCGAGCAAATCATTGCTTCGGAGTGCCGAACTGTATTCAGAAATGAAGGATAGCGAGAGCTATGGAATCGAGACGGACGGGGTCCGGCTATCGTTTGACAAAGTGCAGAAGCGGAAAGACGGTATCGTCGATAAGCTGTACCAGGGCGTTCAATATTTGATGCGCAAAAATAAAATTACCGTCGTGCAGGGCAAAGGGAGAGTCATTGGCCCGTCCATCTTCTCTCCGCGCAGCGGGGCCGTAGCGGTTGAGCTTCCGGATGGCGAGATGGAAACGGTGGTTCCCACTCATCTGATCATCGCGACCGGCTCGCGTCCGCGTCACTTACCGGGGCTTGAGCCTGACGGCATACATATACTAACAAGCGACCATGCGCTTCAGCTGGATGAGCTTCCTGCATCCATCATCATCGTAGGCGGCGGCGTAATCGGCGTGGAATGGGCTTCGATGCTGAATGATTTTGGCGTTCAGGTCACGATTGTGGAAGCTTCGTCCCATCTGCTGCCAGCCGAAGACGAGGAGATTGGACGTGAGCTGACAAAGATGCTCACCGCCAGAGGCGTAGAGGTGCTCACCAACGTATCACTTCAAACCGACAGCTGTGAGATTCGGAATCAAAGCGTGTCCGTCACGATCGAGCAAAAGGGCGATACAAGAACATTGTCAGCGGACAAGCTGTTACTCTCTGTCGGAAGAATCGGCAATACTGAAAATATCGGGCTTGAGAATACCGACGTTCAGGTTGCAAATGGCGTCATTGTGGTGAATGCCCATATGCAAACAACGGAGCCCCATATTTACGCGATCGGCGATTGCATCGGGGGTCTTCAGCTTGCCCATGCGGCAAGCCACGAAGGGATTGCAGCCGTGAACCATTTGGCTGGCGAGAAGACAGAAGCCTACCGCAGTGAATGGATTCCTCGCTGTATCTATACAAGGCATGAGGTAGCGAGCGTCGGACTGACGGAGAAGCAGGCCAGAGAACGCGGACATGAGATCAGAATCGGTAAATTCCCGTTCTCGGCGATTGGCAAATCGTTGATCCACGGAACGAAGGAGGGGTTCGTGAAGGTCATTGCCGATCAGAAGACGCAGGATATTCTGGGCGTGCATATGATTGGACCGCATGTAACCGAGCTGATCGGCGAAGCGGCGCTGGCACAAGTACTGGATGCAACTCCATGGGAAGTGGGAGCGGCAGTGCATGCCCATCCATCATTATCCGAAATCATCGGCGAAGCGATGCTTGCGGTGGATGGAGGAGCCATCGGTTTGTAAGGATTTGAACATCCTTTTGTGGAATCCCTCATTTCTTTTTGCCGAGAAAGGGATTATAATAACATTAAGCCAAGTCTTAGTACCAGGTTTTAATACTTGATCAAACACGCCCTTTAACCTCATGTTACGAGGCCGATGATCAAGCCTGAAGTCATGGCTCACATAAAGGAGGGATCTCCATGAAAGAACATGAAACGGTTACGGCAAACAACAATAGGCATGAGCAGCTTGGACTGACCGACGGACAAGTGCTAGACATGTACAAATATATGGTGCTGGCGCGAAAATTCGATGAGCGCAACTTGCTGCTGCAGCGTGCGGGCAAAATTAATTTTCACGTATCCGGTATCGGGCAGGAAGCATGTCAGGTTGCTGCTGCTTTTGCCCTTGACCGGGAGAAGGATTACTTTTTACCCTATTACCGCGACTATGGATTCGTATTGACAGTGGGCATGACGCCTCGCGAACTGATGCTGTCGGCTTTTGCCAAGGCTGAAGATCCGAATAGCGGCGGACGGCAGATGCCGGGACACTTTGGTAGTAAACGACTGCGAATTGTGACCGGCTCCAGCCCTGTAACAACACAGCTTCCGCATGCAGTGGGTATCGCGCTGGCGGCGAAGATGCAGAAGAAGGACTTTGTATCGTTTGTTACGTTTGGCGAAGGCTCGAGCAATCAGGGGGATTTTCATGAGGGCTGCAACTTTGCGGGCGTTCACAAGCTCCCTGTCATTATCATGTGCGAGAATAACCAATATGCCATTTCGGTGCCGCTTCATAAACAGATTAGCGGGAAGGTAAGCGACCGCGCTCTGGGGTATGGATTCCCGGGCATTCGAGTAGACGGCAACGATGCGCTTGAGGTTTATGCGGCCGTGAAGGAAGCGCGTGAACGTGCGATTCGCGGAGAAGGCCCGACGCTGATCGAATCCATGATGTACCGTTTGTCTCCGCACTCCACATCGGATAACGATTTGGCGTACCGGACAAAAGAAGAGGTCGAAGAGAATTGGAAGAAAGACGGCGTCGCCCGCTTTAAGAATTATTTGGTCGACTGCGGGCTCTGGGACGAAGCACGCGATCAGGATTTGATCGCACAATTAAACCTGGAGATCAAAGAAGCGACGGAATCTGCAGACTTGGCTCCATTTCCGAAGCCAGAAGATACGCTTCTTCACGTATATGCCGATGACGAAGGGAGCGTGTAAAGGATGGCAGTAATGGAATATATCGATGCAATTCGTCTGGCCATGAAGGAAGAGATGGAGCGTGACGAGTCCGTATTTGTGTTAGGCGAGGATGTAGGCGTCAAAGGCGGCGTATTTACAACCACCAAGGGTTTGATGGATCAGTTCGGCGAAATGAGGGTGCTCGATACCCCGCTCGCGGAGTCCGCGATTGCCGGTGTGGCTATCGGCGCAGCTATGTATGGCATGAAGCCGATTGCCGAGATGCAATATTCGGACTTTATGTTCCCGGCAACCAATCAGATTATTAGCGAAGCAGCGAAAATCCGCTATCGTTCCAATAACGATTGGAGTTGTCCTGTCGTCATTCGTGCACCGATTGGCGGCGGAATATTCGGGGGGTTGTACCATTCGCAGTGCCCGGAATCGGTGTTCTTCGGAACACCGGGACTAAAAATCGTTGCGCCGTACTCTGCCTATGATGCCAAGGGGCTGCTGAAAGCCGCGATACGCGACCCGGATCCGGTATTGTTCTTTGAGAACAAAAAATGCTACAAGCTGATTACTGGCGATGTACCGGACGATGATTACGTTGTACCGATCGGCAAGGCGAATCTGCTGCGCGAAGGATCGGATATTACGGTGATCAGCTACAGTATGCCGCTGCACTTTGTGATGCAGGCTGCTGAAGAGCTAGAGAAGGAAGAAGGCATTAGCGCGCATGTACTGGATCTGCGTACCATACAGCCGCTTGACCGGGAATCGATTATTGAAGCGGCCCGTGCAACGGGTAAAGTGCTGATCGTTCATGAAGATAATAAAACCGGCGGCGTCGGCGGGGAAGTATCCGCGATTATTGCCGAGCACTGCCTCTATGATCTGGATGCCCCGATCATGCGCTTGTGCGGTCCGGATGTACCGGCTATGCCAATCAGTCCACCGATGGAGAAATTCTTCATGCTTAACAAGGACAAAGTCAAAGAATCCATGCGTCAATTGGCGCTTTATTAAGAACAGGGAGTGTGAGCATGTCCGAAAATCAGAAATTGACCGATGTTACGATGCCTCAGCTGGCGGAATCCCTTGTTTCGGCGACCATTGCCAAGTGGCTGAAGAAGCCGGGGGATGCCATCGAGCAGTACGAACCGATCTGTGAAGTCATTACCGACAAAGTCAATGCCGAGATTCCATCCACCTTGGATGGCGTCATGGGAGAGATTCTTGCCCAGGAGGGCCAGACCGTCAATGTTGGCGAGATCATTTGCCGGATCTCTGTGGCTTCCGGTCAAGGTGCAGACCCTTCGCCACAGGCGGCTGCAAGTGCTCCCGTGAGTCAGCATCAGGGAAGCGGCAGCGAAGAGGGTTCGATGCGTTTCCGGTATTCGCCTGCTGTGCAGACGCTGGCAGCCGAGCATCAGATTGACCTTTCGCAAGTACAGGGATCAGGCATGGGCGGCAGAATCACCCGTAAGGACGTACTGGCTTATATTGAAAAGGGAGGGGCAGGCCAAGGCCAAGGCACTCCTGCCGGAGCAGCACCTGCCCAGAGCGCCCAAGCGCCGAAGGAAGCGGTACAGCCGAGCGGAAATTCGCCGTTTCAAGGGCTGCAGCATCAAACGACTGCGGAACCGTCGCCTCCTCTCGGCACAGCCATTCCGAATGTGCGTCATTCCGGGCTGCATTTGACGGAATCACCGAAAATTCCGACCATCGAAGTGGAAGGAATGGAAGGCGGAAGATCGGAATACTTTATTGATGTTACCCCGATGCGTAATGCCATTGCCAGAAACATGCGTCAGAGCGTTACGGAAATTCCGCATGCATGGACGATGATTGAGGTCGATGTGACCAACATCGTGCTGCTGCGTAATCAGTTGAAGGATGAGTTCAAGCGCAAGGAAGGCGTTAATCTGACCTACCTGGCCTTTTTGCTGAAAGCCGTTGTGAACGCAATTAAAGATTATCCGATCATGAATTCGTTCTGGGCCGTGGATAAAATCGTGGTGAAGCGCGATATCAATCTGTCCCTGGCTGTCGGAACAGAGGATTCCGTGCTGACGCCGGTCATCCACCGTGCCGATCAGAAGAATATTGCCGGCTTGGCAAGAGAGATCGAGGAGCTTGCACGGAAGACCCGTGAAGGCAAGCTGAAACTAGACGACATGCAGGGCGGTACCTTTACGGTGAACAATACGGGATCCTTCGGTTCGATTCTGTCCTATCCGATCATCAACTATCCGCAGGCTGCGATTCTGACGTTTGAATCGATTGTCAAAAAGCCGGTGGTCATCAATGACATGATCGCTGTCCGTTCGATGGCGAATCTGTGTTTATCTCTGGACCATCGGATTTTGGATGGGGTAATCTGCGGAAGATTCCTGCAGCGGGTTAAAGATAACCTGGAAGGTTATACCCTGGATACGAAGCTTTATTAATTTCGTCTATGATCTGCGGACCTGATTCTTCGGAAGAAGGTTCGCAGACGTCATTCATACCGAAGTCAATCGCAGGACATTCATTGGTTAGTGGGAACCCTATGAAAGAAGGCGTTAGCACATGAATAAACCGTTAGATGTATCGTACACGCCGATTGTAGATTATGGCATGGCTTGGGAGCTTCAGAAAAAACATGTTTCCGCCATCGATCAGGGAGAGCAGCACGAGCGATTGATGCTCCTCCAACATCCTCCGACCTATACCATGGGGTCACAGCGTCATCCGGAGCACTTGCTCCTAAGTAAAGAGGAATTGGAAAAACAGGGCATCGGCCTGTTTGAAATCGATCGTGGCGGAGACATTACATATCATGGTCCAGGGCAGCTTGTCGGGTATCCGCTGTTACTGCTGGATGGCGGCAAAAATTTGAATCTGCACGGATTTCTGCGCGATGTGGAGCAGGTCATCATCGATTACCTGGCATCATACAACATCGAAGCCGGCCGCAAACCCGAGTACACCGGGGTATGGGTAGGGGATTTGAAAATTTGCGCCATCGGCGTTAAATTCAATAAAGGTCGCCAGCATCGCGGATTTGTGACGAGCCATGGGTTTGCGTTTAATATTAAATCCGGAATCGCAGACGCGGGATTTGCAGGCATCATTCCTTGCGGTATACAGGAATACGGTGTAACTTCATTGGAGGACTGCACGGGGCGGGTTTTTGATGTAGAGGAAGTAGCCCGGGAGATCGTGCCTTTCTTCACCCGGGTATTTCCATATGAGGCTCGTTGGTTGTAACTTCAGGCGCTCGTAAATGCAGGGGATCAGCGAAAGAACAATGGCTCAAGGATAACCAGCAGTGTTGATCCGACCATGGCAATCAGCATGAGATAGATAACAATTCGAAACCACTTTTTACGTTGCATTGTGTAACTCCTTTGAAATAGGTTTAATGATGAACATACATGCAGCAGCATCATTTAGTTGAGATATAGATATAAAGACATTGTATCGTATCTGCGAAAGAGAGGGAAGTCCAGTGATCTCAGAAGAGCGTATCATCCAAGAGTTTATGGAATTGGTTCAGGTCGATAGCGAAACCAAGCATGAAGAGGAGATCTCCAACGTTCTCAAACATAAATTTTCCAGTCTTGGTTTTGATGTCATTGAAGATGATGCCAAAGAAAAGACAGGACACGGAGCAGGGAACCTGATTATTACCTGGAAAGCGGACGAGGCGGCCCAGCAAGCGCCTAAGCTGCTATTTACCTGCCATATGGATACCGTAACGCCGGGTAAAGGCATTAAGCCGACGCTAGGTGATGACGGCTGGATTCGAAGTGACGGAACGACCATCCTTGGTGCGGATGACAAAGCGGGCGTCGCGGCATTGCTGGAAGGTATTCGGGTCATCCAGGAAAATAACATCCCTCATGGACAAGTCCAATTTGTCATTACAGTAGGTGAGGAGTCGGGTCTGGTGGGAGCTCGGGCGCTTGACCCTGATGTTTTGGATGCGGATCTCGGTTTTGCCCTGGATTCCAATGGTGAATTAGGATCTATCGCAGTCGCCGCACCGACCCAAGCGAAAATCAAAATGATTATCAAAGGCAAGTCAGCTCATGCCGGTGTGAATCCGGAGGATGGCATCAGTGCCATCCAGGTCGCTTCTAAAGCGATAGCCAAAATGAAGTTGGGACGCATCGACAAAGAAACCACGGCAAATATCGGCAAGTTCCAGGGCGGGGGCGCAACCAACATCGTCTGTGACCATGTTCAGATTGATGCTGAAGCACGCAGTATCGTTCAAGAGAAAGTAGATAAGCAAGTGAACGATATGCGTGAGGCGCTCGAAACCACCGTTCGTGAGTACAACGCCAATTGTGAGTTTATTAGCGAAATCGTATACCCTGCCTTCAGTTTTAACGAACATGATGAGGTTGTTCAGCTTGCGCAGCGGGCCATCGGCGGCTTGGGCTTGCCAACCCGCACGTTCCGGTCCGGAGGCGGTAGTGACGCCAACATTTTTAACGGCCTTGGAATTCCAACCGTCAATTTGGCAATTGGATATCAAGACATTCACACCACGAAAGAGCGTATTCAAGCTTCTGATTTGATCAAGGCTGCGCAGATCGTGGTGGGGATCATCCAGGAAACGGCTAAGGCTTAGTCGATCATTAGATCATATGAAAATGCATAAAGCCCGCAGCGGACGTTCTACATCCGCTGCGGGCTTTTAGATTTGTTTATTAATTCAAGGATGACAAGGGCGAGTGGTTCTCCCGTCTTTTTTGGGCAGGCGACCAGGAGGTATGCCAGTTTGTGTTCTCGACCACATGCAATGCGGCATTGATGTTGTCCAGGTATTGTTCGATCTCTTTCCTCGCCGTTGCTGAGGCATATTGCTCCTCAAGGCGGGCAGAGAGGGAGATCAAGGCTGACTGTAAATAACAAGCGGCTTCGCCGAATCGTATCTCTGTACGCCCGGGGTAAGCCAGTCTAAGCTGCTCGAGCAGAGATGCAGCCTCATCATATCTCCCTTGATCATATAAATTCTCCGCGGCTATAAAGCATACTTTCAGACTGTGGCTGTCTTGCTCTTGAAGCGGCAGCGCTTCCAATTGGTTTAATTTTGAAATCGCGAGACCTCTGTGGCCTTCATCATAAAGAAAACAGATCAGAGCATAATAAGCATGGTCGCCGCTATTGGTTAGCAGATGTTCGGCTATGGAAATCATATTTAGTGATACAGCAGCGCGTGCTAATTCTAAAGTTTCCGACATGACGATAAATCGGTCAGGAATTGAATTCTTTATGTTCCACTCGCAGAGCTGCCTGATTCTGGCCAACTGAGCCCCTTCAAATGTTCTTGGTCGAGGCAATTCGCGCAGGTGGTGTGTCAAATCGCGAAGGTAGCTGTCGATGAACGGCAAGGCTTCCAATACTTGACCCGTCATGATCAAGCAAGTCACATATTGAATGCAGGTATCTGGATATAAACTCCCCTGTTTTGCAAAACAATGGGCAGCATATGTATAAGCTCCTATGTAGAATAGTGACCTGCCAACCATGATATTGGAAGATGGAAAGTTCCGCGTTTCGTCTAGGAGGCGTTCACCAATCGTTTGATCCGAAATCCCCTGCATGTGCAAGAGTGCGGCCCATTGATTCAGCGCCTCTTGGACGTAGGTACCGGAATGCTGTACGACGGTTCTGAAAGCTTCCTCCGATTTGCCGAAGGAGCGCATCCGCATGCTCAATAACCCGTATTCGAGCCAGCTTAGATCAACTTCCTTCCATCCCGAGCTCGTCTTGTCGGTTGGAGCGGATTGTGCAGCTTCCTTGAAGCTCCTTAGCGCCTTCTCAAGATACCCGCGTCTTTTGTACCATTTTCCGCGCTCATATTCAGTTGAAGGTGGATTAGTAATTGGTTCGGTTTCAATAATAGGTATATGTCGCATGTCGAAGCCTCCCAATGATATAACACCCGTATAGGTGTAAAGGTCATGGTCCATATTCGAAAAAAATAGAAAAAAGTCGAAAAACAAGTCTAAAGACCTAATTTCACATCCTGTTTTCGCAAATATTTTTAGAAGAGTTAGAAATAATATCCATAATCTTCGTTTCCGGGCCCCATTGCTGTTGCCACTGTTTCAGCATGATCCGTATCTGCCAGGCCTGTCCTACCATATGTATTGAATGATCCCCTTTGTAGCTTTTCATGGGCAGTTCCTTCTTTCTTGGAAATTTTGATATAATACACCTTATGCAATCGCATGGTCAGTCATGCCGTTTTTAAACAGAGGAGGTCATTTTGTGAGCGATATCGGCAGTAAGAACCGAGAAGCCTCGGATAAATTGCTGGAAGAAACCACACTATCTACCCAATCGATTTTTGAAGGGAAGATTATTTCACTGCAGGTCGATACGGTGAAGCTGCCAAATGGGCAGACCGCGAAACGTGAAGTTGTCAGACATCCTGGTGCAGTAGCAGTGCTCGCCTTAAAAGGCGACAAAATGTTGGCCGTAAATCAATTTCGACAGCCGCTTGGGCGCTGTGAGGTTGAAATCCCTGCAGGCAAGCTGGAGCGGGGAGAAGATCCGCTGGAAGCCGCGAAGCGCGAACTACAGGAAGAAACAGGTTATACTTGCGGTTCCATTCGTAAGCTGCACTCCTTTTATACATCCCCGGGGTTTGCGGATGAGATTATTCACTTATATTTGGCAGAGGATCTGGTCAGCGGTGACATGAACCCGGACGAGGATGAATTTATAGAGATGATGGAAATCTCGCTGGAAGAGGCGTATTCGCTCATCCAAGAAGAGAGAATCAGCGATGCGAAGACTATTCTCGCCGTTTATGCTTGGAATATGTATAGCCTGACAGGAAAGATCTGATATGCTGCAGCCTGAAAAGAACATGTCAACCGAGCAGAAGCTTCAGTCCTATTATTGCGACATGCATATTCACATAGGGCGCACAAGCAGCGGACAAGCTGTGAAAATTAGCGCAAGTAACAATTTGACCTTTGAAAATATAGCCGTGGAGGCCTCGGAGCGGAAAGGCATTCAAATGATTGGCATCATCGATTGCCATTCTCCTTCGGTACAGCACGATATTCTCCAATGTTTGGACAGCGGCGTCATGCAGGAGATAGATGGGGGCGGAATCGCGTATCAGGATACGGTGATCCTGCTTGGAAGCGAGATTGAAATTCGCGAAAGCGGCCGTGGTGCAGCCCATGTACTGGCCTATTTCCCTGACCTGAACACCATTCAGGAGTTCACTGCCTGGATGGCAAAATATATGAAGAACGTGCAGCTTAGTTCGCAGCGTATCTATGTCAGCCCCCGTGAGCTGCAGCAGGAGATACTAGACCGCGGCGGGCTGTTGATACCCGCCCATGTCTTTACGCCTCATAAAGGACTGTACGGCAACATGGCGGATCGAATGAGCGAAGTGCTGGACCTGAACGGTATTGCGGGTATAGAGCTTGGGCTCAGTGCCGACTCCTCGATGGCAGGGCGGATAAGCGAACTGGACGCCTACTCCTTTCTGACCAATTCGGATGCGCATTCGCTTGGGAAAATCGGCAGGGAATACAACCGAATCGATATGGCAAAGCCTTCATTTGCAGAATTTCGCCAGGCGCTTGGAACAAGAAACGGCAGAAGAATCAGCGCGAACTACGGGCTGAATCCCAGACTTGGAAAATACCATCGTTCTTACTGCAGCGGCTGCGACAGCATACTGGAGGAGGGCAGCGATATACATGAATTGGTGCGATGTCCATTCTGCGGCAGTACCAAGCTGGTACAGGGCGTGTTTGATCGGATTCTGAACATCGCGGACCGCAAAGAGCCCGTTGTACCGGAAAGCCGACCGGCATATCACTATCAGGTTCCGCTAGAGTTCATTCCGGGCCTGGGCAAATCGGCGATGGCGAAGCTGCTGGGGGCTTTCGGTACCGAAATGAAAATCCTTCACCAGGCTACGGAAGCGGAGCTTGCCGCTGTTGCCGGAGAGGGGCTTGCTGCAAGCATTGTGATGGCCCGAAACGGTACATTGTCCTTATCGGATGGCGGCGGAGGCTCTTACGGAAAGGTTCTCCGGTAAATCAATCAACTCTTTCAATCGCAGGTCATACAAGGAGGGTGATGGTCATAGAGTAGAGTAGAGACACAGAAAGGAGACTCTATTCTATGCAATCATTCCGCCAAGCCTTTAAGGATCAGACCATGCTCTATGTATTCGTTGGCGTCTTGTTTTTAGTTGGGGTGCTGTTTGGAGCGTTAATGGTCAATGCACTTTCATTGGAGCAGCAGCAAGAAATGGCCCGATATTTAAACCACTTTTTTGTAAACGTGCAGGATGGTGGAGAAACCATGAGTCAGTCTTCTTACTGGAGCATCGCAGCCCTTCATCTGAAATGGATTGGTTTGATATGGATTCTGGGATTGTCCGTCATCGGGCTTCCGGGAATATTGATATTGGACTTCTTAAAAGGAGTGCTTATTGGGTTTACGGTCGGTTACTTGGTCGGACAGTATTCTTGGAAAGGCCTGCTGTTCGCCCTGGTGTCGATTGCGCCGCAAAATTTGCTCATCATCCCCGTGCTCATGATGTGCAGTGTAGCGGCGATAACCTTCTCTCTATACATCATCAGGGACCGATTTATTATGAATCGGGGCGGGAGCATGGTAAAGCCCTTTGCTTCGTATGCGATGCTGACCTTTTTCATGGTCCTGTTAACGCTCGGAGTCGCTTCATTTGAAACCTGGGTAACCCCGGCCATGATGCGCTGGGTCACGCCAATGTTGCTATAATCCGCGAATTTTTCCATAAAGCAAAACCGTTTGACTTTGTTTGTCAAATCCCCCTATAATGAAGGAAGTGAACAATAACGTGCAGTGATTTCCAAGGGGGAGGGAAACGATGGAAGCGCGGATCGACAAAATTAAGCAGCAGCTACAATCCCAAGGATACAAATTAACGCCCCAACGGGAAGCCACGGTAAGCGTATTGTTGGAAAATGAAGACGACCACCTTAGCGCAGAGGATGTATTTATGCTCGTGAAAGAGAAGGCTCCGGAGATCGGTCTGGCAACCGTGTACCGTACCCTAGAGCTGCTCAGTGAGCTTCATGTTGTCGAGAAGATAAATTTTGGCGATGGTGTCGCCCGTTATGACTTGCGGACGGATACTTCGAAGCATCACCATCATCATTTGATATGTACTCAATGTGGAAGCATGGATGAGATACGCGAGGATTGGCTCGGTCCATTGGAAGAGCGGTTAGAGCGAGAGTTCAACTTTACCGTTCATGACCATCGGCTTGATTTCCATGGTATATGCTACCGTTGCAAAGAGAAGGGCAAGAATGACCAGGACAAATCATAAATTTATATCATGCAACAAACCGCAGTGATGACCATCGCGGCAAGCCCTCTACGGCGGTAAGCCGGGAGGGTTTTTTAGATGGTAACCTAATATAGATGGAACATGCACGAATCCGTACCGTTCACGCAAGAACAATCTAGCTTTCTACATCATCAACGTACGTCGAGAAGACGTTTTTTTTATTCTATCCCAATAACGGTCAAGTCTAATGACTAAAGAACGATCAGTGAAATCCGTCATAATCCTGCAGCTTGTATCATAGGCTTTACGTGAAGTGATACCTGTAATATCCACTTTCATTTGGTGATCATTGCAAAGATGAAAGAGAGGCGCTGCCAGTGATTATATCGATCCGAAAAATAGGCTCACTGATCCGATTTATTACGATGTTTGCCGTTCTGACGATGTTTTTTTACTTCGTGCTGGGATGGGTGGGAGATTGGCTGACCCCAATGGATCCTTATCGTGCACCTTCCGGTCAAGCGGTTAAGGCTTTTCAGCCCGAAAGCACCATGGACTCCCGATATTCGCCGGCGGAACGTCTGCGATTGTACTACTGGTATGGGGAGTGATCGTGCTTGTAAAGGGCACACGGGAATAGGAGCAAAAAGATTATGAAACAATATCTGGACGAATATGTAACCTATCTGGAAGACGTGAAGGGACTGTCCCGAAGTACGATTGAATCGTACCGGGCCGACTTACAAGGATTCATGGCTTTTGCCGCGGATAGAGACGTTATCCATCCGCAGGAAGTAACACGAACCATGCTTGGATTATACATGGGAAGACTGAGGCAGCAGGGCAAGGCGGCATCGAGTCTGCTTCGCTGCACGGCGTCCTTGCGTTCCTTTTTTCAATATTTGGTTCGTCAAGCCGTTATAGGACAAGATCCGACCCAACTGCTGGAGAATCCGAAGCCGGAACGTAAGCCGCCCAAGTCGCTATCCGTTGAGCAGGTGGACAAGCTGCTGTCGGCCCCGGATTCCGGAACCCCTCAGGGGGCCCGGGACAAAGCGATGCTGGAGCTGCTGTATGCTTCAGGCATCAAGGTATCGGAACTGGTGAACTTGAGCACGCATGACATCAACATGGAGATGCGCTTCCTGCGCTGTGCCGTTTCCGGAGGGAAGGAGCGAATTCTTCCGATTACTCAGATCGCAGCCGAGAGTGTGGCTTTTTATATGCAAGATATGCGGGACAAGCTGATTCGAGATGCTGATGCGGATGCGGATGCATTATTCCTGAATTCACTCGGTACGCGCTTGACACGGCAGGGATTTTGGAAAATTATTAAAAAGTATGGCAAGCTGGCCGAAATCGATGAGGAGATCACACCGCATACCCTTCGTCATTCGTTTGCCATTCATTTGCTGCAGAACGGTGCCGACTTACGTTCGGTTCAGGAGATGCTGGGTCACTCGGCATTATCCACCACCGGCATGTATCAATCCACCAAGAAAAGCATGAAGGAAGTATACGATCATTATCACCCGAGATCTTAGTCGGGACCTACTCTACTAGGATCTACAACTTATTCTCAGTTAGGAGAGGTATGAACATGAGTTCAATTCATCAGCAAAGCATTAAGGAAGCAGCGGCATACATACGCGGGCAGAAGGGTGTCGAGCCCGAGGTCGGCCTGATTTTGGGTTCAGGACTCGGCGTGCTGGCGGAATTGATTGAGAATCCGGTCTCGATCCCGTACACGGACATTCCTCATTTTCCTGTATCGACTGTAGAAGGCCATGAAGGAGAATTGCTGCTGGGCACCATTCACAATCGACCTGTCGTTCTGATGAAGGGCCGGTTCCATATGTACGAAGGCTATGGTCCGGAAGTGACTGCTTTCCCGGTGCGCGTCATGAAAGAGCTCGGTGTGAAGAGTCTGCTGGTTACCAATGCGGCCGGCGGTATCAACACGTCCTTCGAGCCGGGTGACCTCATGCTGATCTCCGATCATCTGAACATGACAGGCACCAACCCGTTAATCGGGCCGAATGATCCGGATCTGGGCGTGCGATTCCCGGATATGTCCCAGGCTTACAGCCGTCAGCTTCGCCAATTGGCAAAAGAAGTTGCCGTGGGTCAAGGGGTTGCGCTGAGAGAAGGAGTCTATGCAGGTTTGCTCGGACCAACCTATGAAACACCTGCCGAGATCGTCATGCTGCGTACGCTCGGTGCGGATGCGGTTGGTATGTCCACCGTGTCTGAGGTCATTGTGGCCAGACATGCCGGTCTTGAAGTGCTGGGCATCTCTTGCATCAGCAACATGGCAGCCGGCATATTGGATCAACCGCTATCCCATGACGAGGTTATGGAGACAGCGGAGAAGGTCCGGGAGAAATTCCTTGCGCTTGTCATGGCCATTATCCCAAAAATGTAACATCATTCTAGTACTGGGGAGCTGTCTCATAAGTAGGTTTGCTCACTTGACGGACGGTTCGTCCGATTAAAAAATGTGTCAAATAAAGAAATGGCGGTGCTCAGGATGTTATCTCCTTGCACCGCCATTTCTTGCTTTTCGGTCCGTTGCCTCTTGCTTGAGCAGATTATGGGCAAGCGAAAGCCATCCGACCTCTAGGCTCACTTTCGTCAGTCCTCGAAGCAGAAATCGCCGGAATCCCCGGTTATTCTTCAACTGCCCAAACACACTCTCCGGTTCGACCATTCGCCGCACCGACAACGCATAGCCTTCCTCACTTCGAAGTTTCTCTCTCACTTGCTGCTTGTAACGAAGATACCTGAGACTTACGCTGATTTCCCGGTTCCCTTGGGCTTTCGTGCAAGCTGCTTTGAATGAACACCCTTCGCAGCTCACGCTTCGGTAGTGTCGCTTCCGTATTTCATATCCGCTTTCCGTCGTTTCCTTACTTTCATAGCGAAACCGCAGCTTTCGCCCAGCCGCACACGTCCATGTATCTTCCGCTTCGTCGTACTGCCAGTTGTCTAGCTTGCTGATATCTTGTTGCCACTTCTTTGATTTTTCCTTATGATACGTGCTGTACTTGACTAACGCTTCCAGTTCCTCGCTTTCCAAGTAAGCGTAATTTTCTTCCCCGCCGTATCCTGCATCCGCGACCACCGTTTTCGGAAGTGTTCCCAGAGCGGCTTTGACCTTCTCTAAATGTGGCTTTAGACAACGCGTGTCCGTCGGACGTTGATGTAAGCTGTAACCGATAATAAACTGATTTTCCGTCCCGATCTGCACATTGTAGCCTGGTTTAAGTTCATTCGCATGAACGTGGGCCGGAATTGCAGTTTCGTTTCCAACTGCTGAACAGCAACTTCCAGCGTTTCGCTGGTCCACGCGGACGACTCGCCGAGTTCGGCGAGGTCTTGTCCCACTCGTTCATCTTCTTCTTGTTTCTCGGCCTCTTCGATAGTTGAAAACAACGTCTGGACTTTCTCCTGCAGCTTCGCCTTGTGCTTGACGACCGCTTTGCCCCATACGAACGTGTAGCGGTTGGCATTGGCTTCGATCTTGGTGCCGTCGACAAAATAGTGTTCCAGATTGACGTACTTTTCCTGGGCAAGAAACTGAAGCACGCTCGTGAAGACGATCTCCAGCACATCTTTCATACGCTCGGAACGAAAACGATTGATGGTGCGGAAGTCCGGGCGCTGTCTCCCAGCAAGCCACATGAACATGACATTCTCACGGACGGCTTTGGCGATCTGACGACAGGAGTAGATTCGCTGCGTATAGGCGTAAATGATGACTTTGGTCAGCATCTTGGGATGGTAGCTGTCTCGTCCGCCGCCGGGATAGGCAGCTGAAAAGATGCGGTCGTCCAAGCGGTTGACCGATTCATTGACGATGCGAACAAGATGATAAGGAGGAATGTCATCCTCCAAGTCCATTGGCAGATAAAGTTGGTCCATGGTATATTGAATGTACAAAGAAATCGTTCCTTTCGTAGATGGTGGGTCGCACTTCCATTTTACCAAGAAACGGTTTCTTTTCGTATGTCTAGAGTATGTTTTCGCACAACGTAGCGGAGAGGACGAAACGATTCCGGACAAGCGAGAGCGGTCGCCTTTGCCCCCGAATTTCATCCTTGCCTAGTACCATTTCAAGAAATTTGGGGGCAACAGCGATGGGAGGATCGATTCGTACACGGAGCGTCTTCTCACAGAAAAAGGGGGCATTCCGCCAGATCTAAGATCTTTTGGGACACCCCCTTTTTGCTTAAGATTCTAGAATGTATAGGTTTTCAGCGAAGCTATTCGCATTTATATGTTTTTGGGGTCCCCGCAAAGTATTTGGAATAAGCATCGAAGCATAGGCTCCACTTTGTGGGGCTATTCTATGTTCCCTTAAGTTCAAGGCGATAATATTTCCGTAAAAACTGGAATAATTTGTTTTCATCCTGACGACAATGAATAACAGACCCGTTTCTTTTCGGGATGCCATTACGAATGTCAGGAGGGGATGGAAGTGAAAAAAGCGTTAATCGCTGGATTTCTGGTTCTATTTGTATGGTTGTCCAGTGTAGCTGTACCAAGTTATGCAGAAAATAGCAAACCCGGCGAAGGATCATCTCAAGAGGAACTGGCACCAGGTGCTCGTTCTGCTATATTGCTGGATGCGGATACCGGAACCATTATTTACGAGAAAAACAGCCATGATAAGCTGCCTCCGGCGAGCATCACCAAGATCATGACGATGTTGCTTACGATGGAGGCCATCGACGAAGGACAATTGCAGTGGACAGATAAGGTGCGTACCAGCGAATATGCGGCCTCCATGGGCGGATCCCAGATCTTTCTTGAGCCTGGTGAAGAAATGACGGTGGACGAGATGCTCAAAGGCATTGCCATGGCATCAGGCAATGATGCTTCCGTCGCAGTGGCGGAGAAAATTGCCGGCTCGGAGGAAGCCTTTGTGAAGCTGATGAATGAGAAAGCAGCCGAGCTGGGAATGAAGGATACACATTTTGTGAACTGCAACGGCCTTCCTGCTGAGAATCATTATACTTCGGCCCACGACATTGCGGTCATGAGCCGGGAACTGCTGAAATACGACCAGATCACCAAATATACAGGCGCCTATCAGGATTATTTGCGTAAAGATTCGGACAAACCGTTCTGGCTGGTCAATACGAACAAGCTGGTTCGATTCTACACAGGCGCTGACGGATTGAAAACCGGATATACATCAGAGGCCAAGTTCTGTCTGTCGGCAACGGCCAAGCGGGACGGACTGCGCGCTGTTGCTGTAGTTATGGGAGCTTCGGATACCAAGACGCGGAACACTGAAGTTTCTCGCATGTTTGACTATGCCTTTTCCCAGTATTCGATGCATTCCATCTATAAACCGGGTGAAGTGTTGGGTATCGTGAAGGTACAGAAGGGAACCGTGCCCGAGATTTCGATTCAAGCGGATAAAGATTACAGCGTGCTGGTTAAGAAGGGCGTAAAAAGTCCGGATATCCGTCATGAAATCCAGATGGACCGGAATTTGAAGGCGCCGGTAGCCGCCGGACAAGTTGTCGGCAAGCTAACCGTCTATCAAGGTGAACACGTGGTGAAGGAGTTCGAGCTGACATCTCCTGTCGAGGTGAAGAAGGCCGGGTTCTGGAAGCTGTTCAAGCGGACAACCGGCAAGTTGTTTCATGTAGATTCATAGGAGTTTTCTTCTAGTTTTGTCGGGATGCAGGAATGTCTTTTTCAAATGTAGAAATCTTTGTTCATGTCAGGGAGGAGAGTGAGCAAACATGAATCTGCATGTTGATATGGAGCATCACAGGCATGTACTGATCGTCCGACTGTCCGGGGAACTGGATCATCATACGGCCGATCATGTCCGGATGCAGCTGGATGAAGCTATTCAGAGACGTCAAACAGAGCACTTGGTACTGAGCTTAAAGGACTTGGACTTTATGGACAGCTCAGGACTTGGGGTCATCCTGGGACGCTATAAATTCATCAAGCAAAAGGGCGGAAAGATGGCGGTATGCGATGTCAAGCCGCAGGTTTACCGCTTGCTTGAAATGTCGGGGCTGTTCAAGATCATGCCGATATATGAGAACGAGGGCACGGCACTCTCGGGTTTGGAGGTAGTGTCATGAATGAAGGAAAAGCACAGCATAATTTTATGACTCTGCAGTTTGCCGCAAAGTCGGAAAACGAATCCTTTGCCCGTGTCGCCGTGGCTGCGTTCATCTCCCAGATGGATCCCAACATGGATGAGCTGAGTGATCTGAAAACGGTAGTCTCTGAAGCGGTCACAAACAGCATTATCCACGGGTACGATAGTGATTCGGAAGGGATTGTCAAGATTGAAGCCTCCATAGACGGGGATATGATTACGCTGTGCATTGAAGATTCCGGCCATGGGATCGAAGACTTGGAAATGGCCAAGCAGCCACTCTATACATCAAAGCCAGAGCTGGAGCGATCCGGCATGGGATTCACCATCATGGAAAATTTCATGGACGAATTTGAAGTGGTCAGCGAACCAGGCAACGGTACGTCGATCAAAATGAAAAAGAGGATCGAATCTAAGAAAGCTTTATATAATTAGGGGTTGGACAAATGGATGCCGATGTGAAGAAAACTTCGCAGACTTATTTGGACGACGCGGAGGTCAAACGACTCATTGCACTTAGCCAAAGCGGGGATAATGTCGCCCGGGACACGCTCGTCAACTGTAATATTCGTCTTGTCTGGTCTGTCGTTCAGCGGTTTATGAACCGGGGGTATGAGCCTGATGATCTGTTTCAGATCGGCTGTATCGGTCTCCTCAAATCCGTGGACAAGTTCGATCTCAGTTATGACGTAAAGTTCTCGACCTATGCCGTACCGATGATCATCGGAGAAATTCAGCGTTTCTTAAGAGATGACGGGACCCTGAAGGTCAGTCGATCGCTTAAGGAAATGGCCAACAAAGTCAGGAAGAAGCGGGACGAGCTGTCCAAGCAGCTCGATCGTCTTCCAACGGTGAAAGAGGTTGCCGAAGAGCTTGGGGTAACCCCCGAGGAAGTGGTGTTTGCCCAGGAGGCGAATAAACCGCCAACCTCAATTCATGAGACCGTATTTGAAAATGACGGGGATCCCATAACGCTAATGGATCAGATAGCTGATGAATCGCAAGAACGCTGGTTCGACAAGCTGGCCTTGAATGAAGCAATAGGAGGCTTGACCGAACGGGAGCGGCTCATAGTTTATCTGCGGTATTACCGGGATCAGACGCAGTCGGAAGTTGCCAGCCGGCTGGGCATATCCCAGGTGCAGGTATCGCGACTTGAGAAAAAAATATTGCAGAGCATACGGAACGAGATCGCGCAGTAGCGGGCCTCAGCCGTTATTCGAAAGTCTGCTCAAACTTAACGCCGCCCTTAGAGGACGGCGTTTTTTCATTTTTTAGAAAACCTTTTGGTCGTTTGGCAGATAAGAAAGTATGGTAAATCCGAGTAGAAAGGAGAGAGATTTCCCATACTAACGGTAATTTAGCAGTAAAGGAGTGTTTCGGATGAAGGTTAATCCCACTCCGACGGTGTTTCTGCAGCTAAGGAGCCGCATACGGTTACCAAGAGACCAGACCGTCAAACTAGGTGATGTCGCCTTCATTGTCTGCGATCCCGACTGGGAGATACGGCTTAGAGCCCTGCCGCTTACGCAGCCGAAGGATCTCGATGGCAACCGCCTTGTCATGGATCTGATTCAAATCATCCCGAGGATTCAAGCGTTGATTCCTGGCGCCCATATCGAACCGATGGGAAACCATCATACCTTGGTGGAGCTTGTCGGTCCGGAGAGCAAGCGGTCAAAGTTGTGGTTCCCGCTCATTTGGCTGCTCTTGTTTTTCGGTTCCGCACTGACCATTATGAACTTCCATGCCGATGTCAACATGCTTGAGGTTCATATCCGAATCGTTGAAATGGTGACGGGGAAAAGAGACGAGCATCCCTATTTGTTCCAGATTGCATACTCGCTGGGGCTCGGATTTGGCATGACGGTGTTCTTCAATCATTTGTTCAAGAAAAAATGGAATGAAGAGCCGACACCGCTTGAGGTGGAAATGTACCTCTATCAGGAAAATCTGGATCAGTTCGTGGTCGCCGAAGAATATCGGAAAATGAACGCCAGCGCCGATACGACAGGTAAGGAACCATGATATTGTCCATTCTGCAAGGGATATTCATCTGTTTTCTTGGCGTAGCAGGGGGCATCGCCGTCGGCGGCGGAGTCATAGCGCTCATCATCGTACTGGACATCATCCCGAGATTGTCCCAACTGACGGAAACTTACAGCCGGGTCCATTGGTATGAAGGGGCTTTAATAGCGGGATCTTTCATCGGCACGGTGGCCGATTTCTGGAGATGGTCCATTCCATTGGGACCGGTTGTGAGTACCGTGATCGGATTAATGTGCGGGATATTCATCGGCATGCTGGCAGCTGCATTGACAGAAGTATTGAACGTATTGCCGATTCTGGCCAAGCGGCTCCGATTGACGGGGTATTTGTTTGGTCTTCTTATGGCCATGGTGGCAGGTAAGGTGGCGGGCTCTCTGTTCGATTGGTTTGTTTACAGCAAGTGATAGTAATGGCTAGGAGGTAGGTTATGGACGATAAAACAACACATAGCGGCGAACTGGATAGCGATATTCCGGTCATTCCCATCAAAGCGTTGGGGGAACAAGAGCTGAAGGAGAAAAGAGAGGCCGAAACCTCCAACAGCACTGAGGAATCCGTCATCTACTGGCAGCAAACCGACCATGTCCCCGCGAAGCTGAGTGACCTGAAAAAAGTGCTTAAGGAAGTTATCGGTCTTGGGGTTTCTTTTGATGTGGTATTCCGTGAAATGAACTTTGCCGGCAGAAATGCAGGGCTTCTCTTCTTAAACGGCTTCACGAATGATGTCGTGGTGACGGATATATTGACAAGGCTGACGTACCTGACCCCGGAGGATGTGAGCAACCAGGCACTTACCGAGATGATGACCCGCTATATTCCACATGTCCAAGTGGAGCAGGATAAAAGACTAAGCAAAGTGATTAACGAAGTGCTTTCCGGTATATGTGCCCTGTTCATTGAAGACGCGCATTCCGCCATTTTGTTGGATACCCGGAAATATCCTGTGCGTGGGCTCGAGGAGCCTGCGGTGGAACGCGTGGTTCGCGGGGCAAGGGACGGGTTTACGGAGACACTCGTTACCAACGTGAACCTGGTGCGAAGACGAGTTCGTGATCCGGGACTGCATGTAGAGGTCATGAAGGTTGGAAGGCGGACGAGAACGGATGTGTGCCTGGTTTTCATTGATGACATCGCGGACCGCACCCAGGTTGAGGCAATTCGCAGCAAAATCCAGGAAGTGGATTTAGAGGGGCTTCCTCTCGGTGATAAGCAGCTCGAGGAAGCTATTGTGAATAAAGGCTGGCACCCTTTTCCGCTGGTTAGATATTCCGAACGGCCGGATGTTGTATCCTCCCATCTGCTCGAAGGCCGAATTGTGATCATGGTAGATACTTCGCCGAGTGTGATGATTATGCCCACTACGTTTTTGGATCTCTGTCAGCATGCCGAGGAGAATCGCCAGACTCCGTTTATGGGGACTTATCTCCGTTGGATACGTTTTATAGGTATTTTTGCATCCATGTTCCTGCTCCCGCTGTGGATGCTGCTGGTTGTCCATCCTGAACTGAAGCCGCCGGGACTCGATATCATCGGTCCGCATGAGAACGCTAAAATTCCGATTATCCTGCAGTTTCTGATCGTTGAATTCGGCGTGGATCTGCTCCGTTTGGCTGCCGTTCATACACCGACACCGCTTGCATCGGCGATGGGGTTGATCGCTGCGATTTTGATCGGCGATATCGCTGTTAAGACCGGATTGTTTGTCAACGAGGTCGTCCTGTATATGGCGGTTGCGTCCATTGGGATGTACGCGACCCCGAGTTATGAGCTGGGACTTGCCAACCGGATTGTCAGACTAATTCTACTGCTCGCCACAGCTTTATTCGCGGTGAAGGGCTTTGTCATCGGGACGACGCTTCTGATTCTGCTCCTGACAACCCACCGTTCCTATAACTCATCTTATTTGTGGCCGTTTATACCATTTAGTGCAAAAGCGATGGGCGAAATTTTGTTTCGCAAACCGCTGCTCATGTCAAGAAGACGTCCGGCTCTCAACAAAACACGTGATAACACGAAGATGGGCCCTGAAATGAATCCGAGAGGCGAGCATTAACAATAACACAAATGTTGTGTTGAAAAATCCATTTTGATTACCTTCCGTTGTCTGCTATACTGTGAACAATTATTCGATTACCCTATTTTGAATCAATGGATCGGAGGAATTGTAAGCATGTTTTTACACGGTACTAGCAAGATTAACGATCAGGGGCATTTGGAAATCGGCGGGTGTGACACATCCGATTTAAAAGCTCAATATGGAACACCACTATATATTGTAGACGAGCAGTCGGTCCGTAATCGCTGCCGGGAATACATCGAGGCCTTCAAGGCGTCCGGTTTGAAGTTCCAAGTCGCGTATGCCAGTAAGGCGTTTTGCGTGATGGCTATGTGTCAATTGGCTGACCAGGAAGGGATGTCGCTTGACGTTGTTTCCGACGGAGAGCTGTACACTGCACTTGAGGCCGGATTCCCAGCGGAACGGATTCATTTCCACGGAAATAATAAAACGCCGGAAGAGATTGAGATGGCGCTGGATGCGGAAATCGGCTGTTTCGTTGTCGATAACGTAGTTGAACTGCATATGCTGCAAGCGATTGCTGCCGAGAAGAATCAGAAGGTCAACATTTTGCTTCGCGTGACACCGGGAGTTGAGGCTCATACGCATGAGTATATTTCAACAGGCCAAACGGATTCGAAATTCGGTTTCGATATCGGCAACGGCTCCGCTTATGAAGCGGTAAAGCTTGCCGAGGCTCAAGCGAATATTCATTTGATGGGCATTCATTCCCATATCGGCTCCCAGATTTTTGAGGTAGAAGGGTTTCAGATGGCTGTTTCACGCGTTGCAGAATTTGCGGCCAAGGTCAAGGCGGGACTCGGCATCACGTTCGAGGTTGTAAATCTTGGCGGCGGATTTGGAATCCGATATGTGGACGGGGACACTCCGCTTCATGTATCCGACTACGTAAAAGCGATTACGGATGCGGTGAAGACCCACTTCGCCGGCATTGACAGCACGCTCCCTGAAATTTGGGTAGAGCCGGGGCGCAGTATTGTCGGTGAAGCAGGCACCACCCTTTATACGGTGGGCACAAGCAAGGATATTCCCGGAGTCCGTAAATACGTTGCCGTAGACGGCGGAATGACGGACAACCCGCGTCCGGCGCTGTACGAATCGAAATATGAAGCGTTGCTTGCCAACCGTGCAAACGAGAAGCCGGAGGAGACGGTTTCGATTGCCGGCAAATGCTGTGAGAGCGGAGACATGCTGATCTGGGATCTGGAGCTTCCGAAGGTAGCAACAGGCGATTTGCTGGCCGTATCCTGCACAGGCGCATACAACTATTCCATGGCTAGCAACTACAACCGGATCCGCAAACCTGCGGTTGTATTCGTAAAGGACGGACAGAGCAAGCTGGTGGTACGCCGCGAGTCGCTTGCGGACATCATCAGCCACGATGTAGTGCCGGCAAGTGTAACCAAAGAAACCGTAACGAACTAAACGGATGTTTGTTTTACGGCTCTAATATCCTAGAGGGCCCGCCAATGCCACCAGCTGCGGTCAGGGCTCTTTGGCATGCCTTGGACTTGGTATGGAATGTGCAAACGGGGACAAGATCATTTTGCTTCGAGGCTCAATTCATAGTAAACTATAGAATGCATTGTAAAAAAATCGATTGAAGCGTTCTAATAACGGAAGGAGATAACACATATGGCTAAAAAAGCAAAGATCACATTGGAGAACGGCAAAGAGGTAGTGCTGGATCTGTTTGAGAATGATGCACCGAACACGGTAGCTAATTTTGAGAAATTGGCAAACTCCGGGTTTTATAACGGTCTTGTATTCCATCGCGTAATCCCTGGGTTCGTGGCTCAAGGCGGTTGCCCACAGGGAACGGGAACAGGCGGTCCTGGCTATACCATCAACTGCGAGATCAACCCTAACAAGCATGAGCGTGGAAGCTTGGCCATGGCGCATGCTGGCCGCAACACGGGCGGAAGCCAGTTCTATGTTTGCTACGAGCCGCAGCCGCATTTGGACGGACAACATACGGTGTTTGGCAAAGTTGTTGAGGGCATGGAGTACGTGGATGCATTCAAAGGCCGTGATAAAATGGAAAAAGTAGAAGTATACGAAGCATAAAAATAGCTTCTGTTCAGGGCAGGCTCACTCTTAAGGGTGAGCCTGTTTTTATTGTTATTCCGGTAGGGGTTACGCAGGGTCGGGAAATAATTGACGAAGCTCTTCCGGAACAGGCCGGCTTTTACGAGTATGTACATCCATCGCCACACTGGTAACGGCGGCATCCGCGCAAAGCTCTTCCTGTTTGTTGTAAATCTCCTGAATCAGCACATAACTCGTACGACCCATAGAATGCGGTTCGGTCACGATGGTCAGCCGTTCGCCTTGGCCACACTCCTTGCGGTAATTGATGTTGATATTGACGGTAACGGTCTGGACGCCAAGCCGTTTCAGCATATCATATTGAAGACCTCCTGCTTCATACCATTCCTCACGGCCCCACTCCAGATATTCCAGGTATTTGGCGTTGTTTACATGTCCGTTCACGTCGATTTCCGTAGGACGGACGATAATGTCCAGCGAAGTTTTCATCGTAGAGCGCTCCTTTTTAACTATAACTAGTTCCCGTATTTATCTTGTTTAACTGTTCTCCCTTGGGGGAGTATTCTCCTTCAATAGTTAACGCATTTATTGGTATTAAAGTTATAAACTTTAAAAAAGTTAGTTGTTTTTCCTTGCAATTATCAAAAGGTGGTGATAAGATTCTTCATAAGATCAAACAATTTCATATGTTTTATCCTTCGGGGCAGGGTGAAATTCCCTACCGGCGGTGATGAACGCAGTGATTGAGCTTTTGAAAGCAGATGGCTGTGTCTTAGTCCGTGACCCGGATACGCGTGTGTTGTTACACACCGTATGCGGTGGACCTGGTGAAAATCCGGGACCGACAGTATAGTCTGGATGGGAGAAGGAGTGAGAGACACATAAGCAACATGTACTATTTGTGTCTACGCACACAACGTGACGTTTTGTGCAGGTTTTCACATGCAATTCAAATCTGTGCTTGCGATGATTGGATGTCGCCGGTAACGGATTCGGGTCGTTTGTTATAGGCAAAACCTGCATTGATGACGGTTATTTAGTGTGTCAATGATTAACTTCCATCAAGCCCTGTTAAGGATTCCCCGAATCTTTGGCAGGGCTTTTTTATGTGAACATTGGGAAAGGGGCATGTTTACCATGGATATCGTCAACGATGAATTCTATATGTCACTTGCGCTGGACCTGGCTGAACGTGCTCAGGGTCAAACTGGGATAAATCCGGTTGTTGGCTGTGTCGTTGTTAAGGATGGCGCGCTTGCAGGGGTGGGAACACATTTGGAGCGCGGAACACCGCACGCTGAGGTTCATGCCCTGAATATGGCTGGCAACAAAGCGGCGGGAAGTACGGTGTACGTGACACTGGAGCCCTGCAGTCACTATGGTACGACGCCGCCCTGCAGCGAGAGGCTGATTGCCGAGGGTGTTCAGCGAGTGGTTGTTGCTTGCGAGGACCCTAATCCTCTGGTTGCGGGCAAAGGGATTCAAATGCTGCGCGCAGCGGGAATTCGGGTTGAGACCGGTGTCCTTAAGGAACGTGCGCTTCGCTTGAACGAAACCTTCATTAAGTTCATTACGACGGGTCAGCCCTTCGTAACGTTAAAGACAGCCAGCACGCTGGACGGCAAAATCGCATCAAAAACCGGCGATAGCAAGTGGATATCCAATGAAGAATCAAGAGAGCTTGTGCATACGCTGCGTCATCGCCATCAAGGCATCATGGTTGGCGTGTCAACAGTTATCGCGGATAATCCGAGCCTGACAACGAGACTTGGCGTGAAAGGTTTGCATCCGATTAGGATCATCGTGGATTCCAGCCTGCGAATCCCGCCCGACAGCCATGTCGTGACAGACGGATTGGCGCCAACGTGGATCTTGACCACGGAGAAGGCCGATGAGACGAAGCGGATCGGGCTGGAAGAGCTGGGCGTTCAGGTCATCCCCTGCGGGCCAGGTCCACGTGTGGATCTGAAGGCTGCGCTGGCGAAGCTCGGACAGAAGGGGATTGCCTCCATTTTGCTGGAAGGTGGCGGTACTCTAAATGGCTCGATGCTGGAACAGAAGCTGGTGGATCGCCTCATCCAGTTTATCGCCCCTAAGATTATCGGCGGGTATGATGCACCTGGAAATTACATGTTCAGCGGATATGAACAGATGGACCAAGCGATTATGCTTACAGGACTTGAGACGGAAAGACTGGGCGACAATATTTATGTCACCGGGATTCCGGTCTGGAAATAAGTAGAAAGAAAGGAGGGAAGCCTGTGTTTACTGGATTGGTTGAGGAGATCGGCGAAATGAGGCGTATCGGACGGAAAGGCGAAGCCATGCTGCTGAGCATTTCCGCTAGCCGGATCATGGATGATTTAAAGCTGGGGGACAGCGTATCCGTTAATGGCGTCTGTTTGACAGCCACAACGATTGACAAAGGAATATTTACGGTCGATGTGATGCCGGAAACCTATAGAAATACTAATCTTAAGGAGCTGCAGCCAGGCGGAAAGGTGAATCTGGAACGGGCAATGGCGGCCGGAGGTCGATTTGGAGGCCATATCGTTCAGGGGCATGTGGATGGCGTCGGCGTCATTCGGAATGTGCAGGCAGATCAGAATGCCGTGGTATACGAGATTGCGCCCGCGAGTGGGGATGTATTCAAATATATCATTCCGAAGGGCTCCGTCACACTGGATGGAATCAGCTTGACCGTTGTCAAAACAACAGATTCCTCCTTTACGGTATCGATCATCCCCCATACGCTGGCGGAAACGGTGCTGGCATATAAAAAAGCAGGGGATACGATTAATATCGAATGCGACATTTTAGGGAAATATGTGGATCACCTGCTGCATTACGGCTCAGAAGGGGCCGGGAGCAGAGGCGGGACAAAACCGGGAATCAGCAGGGATTATCTTGCAGAGCATGGATTTGCCTAAGCCGAGTGCTTCACATAGAGTCTCCATGAGAAGAAGGAGGAGTAGCGATGGATGAGCGTTTTTCATTTCATACAATCGAAGAGGCGTTAACCGATTTGAAGGAAGGCAAAGTCGTCATTGTCGTAGACGATGAAGACCGTGAGAATGAGGGCGATTTTATCGCATTAGCTGATATGGCAACTCCGGAGGTCATTAATTTTATGATCACCGAAGGCAGAGGGTTGGTATGTTTGCCCATGACGCAGGCCAGAGCTCAGGAGCTCGACCTCAAACCGATGGTTACCCAAAATACGGATTATCATGGAACGGCCTTTACGGTCTCCATTGATCATAAGGATACGACGACAGGCATCTCGGCCTATGAGCGGTCCATCACCGTCAAAGGTATCTTGGATTCGAATGCATCTGCATCCGATTTCCGAAGACCGGGTCATATGTTCCCACTGATCGCAAAAGATGGAGGCGTCCTGCGCCGGGCAGGGCATACGGAGGCCGCTGTCGATCTTGCCAGATTGAGCGGGTCCTATCCGGCCGGCGTCATCTGCGAGGTGATCAAGGAAGACGGCACAATGGCACGGCTGCCGGACCTTGTGGAGATTGCGAAGAAGCATGATCTGAAGCTGATCAGCATCAAGGATCTGATTCATTACCGCAATGAAAAAGAAAAGCTTGTCCAGCGAGAGGTAGCTGTGCGGATGCCGACCGACTTCGGCGTATTTCAGGCAGTCGCCTATACCAACGACGTGGACAATAAAGAGCATGTAGCTTTGGTAAAAGGGGAGATCGATGGGAATGAGCCTGTCCTCGTACGCGTGCATTCCGAGTGCCTGACAGGAGATGTGTTCCACTCCCATCGCTGCGATTGCGGTCCCCAATTCGAGGCGGCCCTCCGCCAAATCGATGAAGCGGGCAGAGGCGTTCTTCTCTACATGCGCCAGGAGGGGCGAGGCATCGGCTTAATCAACAAACTGAAAGCCTACAAGCTCCAGGAAGAGGGACTCGACACTGTAGACGCCAACCTGAAGCTCGGTTTTGCGGCGGATCTGCGTGATTACGGCATCGGAGCCCAGATCCTGAAGGATTTGGGGATCAGAAAAATTCGCTTGCTGACAAACAATCCACGCAAAATCAAAGGCCTCGAAGGATACGGCCTGGAGGTGGTTGAGCGCGTTCCGATCCAAATGCCGGAGAACGAGGATAACACGGGCTACCTGCATACCAAGCAAGCCAAGCTCGGTCATATGCTGAAATTCAACGATATCGAGCAGAACGAAAGCACCAACTAATCACCACATAACAAAAGGTCAATCCTGTGGGGTGGTTTGCTTCTTAGTATGGCCCAGCGAAGAGGACGGAATGCTGCTGGAGAAGCGGTAGCGGTCGCCTTTAAATCCTGATTTCTACCTTGTAATCATAGATCATGAAATCAGGATTTAACAGTGATCGGAAGCAGCAGCCGTCAGCGCAGCGGGCAACAAGCATCGAAGTCATTCCCACCATGACCTTATATAAACTCCAAACCGAAAGGAAGTTTTCCATCATGGCAACTATATTTGAAGGTAAATTAGTATCCGAGGGATTAAAGTACGGTATCGTCGTAGGTCGTTTCAACGAGTTCATCACCAGCAAGCTGCTGAGCGGCGCACTGGACGCATTGAAGCGACACGGCGCACAGGAGAACGAAGTGGATGTCGCGTGGGTGCCTGGCGCGTTTGAAATCCCGCTCATTGCCCAAAAAATGGCAGAGAGCGGCAAATACGATGCAATCATCACCTTGGGAACCGTCATTCGCGGCTCTACCACGCATTATGATTATGTGTGCAACGAAGTGGCCAAGGGGGTATCCGCAATTAACCTGAAGACCGGTGTACCAACGATTTTCGGTGTCGTCACGACGGAGAATATCGAACAGGCCGTGGAGCGTGCGGGAACGAAGGCCGGCAATAAAGGCTGGGATTCCGCGATGGCTGCCATCGAGATGGCGAACTTGACGAAAAGCCTAAAATAGTGCTTATTTAATGTAGTGCTCTTTTTTTAGAGCACTGCATTTTATTTTTTGGCGGGAGGATTCACCGTGACCGTATTATACAAGCTGGAAACGTTTGAAGGACCGCTCGATCTGCTGCTGCATTTGATTGATAAAGCGGAAATCGACATCCAGGATATTCCCGTCAGCGAGATTACCGAACAATACATGGCCTATTTGCACAACATGCAGGAGCTGGAGCTGGAAATTACGAGTGAGTTTCTGGTGATGGCTGCAACGCTGCTGTCTATAAAAAGCAAGTTATTGCTTCCGAAGCCTCCGGTTATCGAGATGGACGAGTTTGATTTTTATGAAGAAGATGACATGGATCCGAGAGCAGAGCTCATTGCCAAGCTGATCGAATACCGCAAGTACAAAGGCATCGCCCGCCATTTGCATGAGAAGGAATGGGAACGCAGTTTAATTTATTCCAAGGAAGCCGAAGACCTCACGCCTTACATGCCGGAAGTGGAAGAGAATCCGGTGCAGGGATTACATATTTCGGATTTGATCGCTGCTTTTCAAAAAGCATTAAGCAAAGCAGTCAAACGCACATCGTATGCCCGCATTCAGCGGGATGAAATATCGGTTAAGGACCGGATCCGTCAGGTCATGGATGCCCTGGAGGAGGTTGGGCCAGGAGGCAGGATCCTGTTCTCCAAGCTGCTTCACGAAGAAATGGTACGGCATGAAATCGTGGTAACCTTCCTGGCCATTTTGGAACTGATGAAAATGAAGCAAATTTTGTGCTACCAAGAGAAGTTGTTTGAAGATATCGTCATGGAGTGGAGAGGGGAAGGACGCATTGATGGATTATCCGAAGCTGAAATCGATTATTGAGGGGCTTCTGTTCCTGTCGGGAGAAGAGGGCTTGTCGGTTAGGCAAATTGCTGAGATCACCGAGCAGTCGGATGGCCTGGTTGGCGAAGCGCTTGAGGACATGAAGGAAGAATGGGAGCGTTATGAGCGGGGGATTCAGATCGTACAGATTGCGGGGAGTTACAAAATCGCTACGCTGGCCGAACATGCTCCGTATTTCGAGCGCCTGGCGTATTCGCCTTCCCGTTCCTCCTTGTCGCAAGCCGCACTCGAAACACTCTCCATCGTTGCTTATCGTCAACCGATTACGCGCGTTGAGATTGAAGACATCCGCGGCGTCAAGGCCGAACGGGCGATCCATACGCTGGTAAGCAAAGGATTGATCGAAGAAGTCGGACGGGCCGAGGCGATTGGCAGACCGATTTTGTATGGAACAACCAAGTCTTTCCTGGAATATTTCGGACTTGCCAATATCAAGGATTTACCGGAGCCGTCGCAATTTGAGGATAATGATAATTTGGAAGAGGAAACGCAGCTGTTGTTCGATAAGCTTGATGGTCGTCAGCTTACGTTCGATGATGTAGAGGAAAGTTAGCCATTATACAACACATTGGCTTGTAATAGAATCCTGGGCGTGGAGAAATCCACTGTCCGGGATTTTTTAATGTCACTTGCGAAAATTTGAAATCAGGGACTTGGAATCGTTTCGCATCATTTGGGGGCGTTTTTGCCATACTAAGCCAAGCGGATAACATTTTACTAAGTACGTCTTGGGGGTTACTTCGTGAGGGTATGGATCTTTCTGGCGGTCGGTTTGGTCGTTCTCCTCATCGTATTGCTGGTCGTTGTGCTTAGCTCCAAGGTAACGATTAAGCTGGATGTGGTTCTAAGAAAAGATGAATATAAACTGTTGGCGGAAATTAAAATGATCTTCGGATTGATTACGCGCAAATATACAGTCCCCTTTCACCTGGCGAACGGTGGGATCGAGTTTAAGAAGGAAACCGTTCCCGTAGAGCAGGGGATTCCACTCCGTTCGAAAGAGCAGGAGGATTCTTCAAGCAGAACCATTCGATACAGAGACTATGCGCGGGTATTGTGGTCTACAAAAGGGTTCAAAAAATGGACGAGGCAGACGATGGCGGCCGTTCATCTCATGGATGTGCGCTGGTCAACCCGGATTGCGCTTGAGCATGCGGCCGATACGGCGGTAGCGACCGGGCTGCTGCATGGCATAAAGCATACACTTCTGGGATGGATGTCGTATCGCCTGATCATGGAAGAGATGCCCCAAATCGATGTGGTGCCAATCTTTAACGGTCCGCCGCAAATTTCCACAGAGCTAAACTGCATAGCGAAAATCTCCTGCGGAAAAGCTATGTATGCTGGACTGGTACTTATAGTTCGCGTGTTAAAGGTGAAAGGAGGAATTAGATCATGGCAGAACACCCTATTCAAGGCTTGATGCAAACGGCTATGGAAAACATCAAGGGAATGGTGGACGTTAATACGATTGTAGGCGACCCGGTGAATACGCCTGACGGCAGCGTTATCCTGCCAATCAGTAAAGTGGCTTTTGGTTTCGCTGCCGGCGGTAGCGACTACAACGTTGAGGCGGGAGGAACACACTCAACTACCACTAACGGGACGCATAACGATCATAGTGCCCTTCCTTTTGGCGGCGGCAGCGGCGGTGGCGTGTCCATTCGGCCGATTGCTTTCCTGGTCGTGGGTAAAGAAGGCGTGCACATCGTGCCGCTCGACAATCAAACCCATCTGTTTGAACGGATTATTGATGCGACTCCGTATTTACTCGATCAAATCCAGTCGATGTTTCAATCAGGCAGCAATGCCGCGAACGACACCACGCCTCCGCCTGCGTACTGACGGAGCAAGCAAATCCCTTTCGTTCTTAACGAAAGGGATTTTTGCTGTGAAGATTAGTGAATTTATAAGCTTTCAGCCGAAGCTAACTTAAACCGATCATTGCTGGAGTAACTTCACTTTAACGGGGTCGGTCTTGGTAAAAGTACGTCAACAGACGTTTCTATTGCGAAATGGACATACCTTTAGCGTAAACGACATATACTTGTACAAGATTTCTTAACACCGGAGGATAAAATGATGAAAATGAAATGGACGAACTGCAAGTCTTTGTTATCCATGTTGATGGTCATAAGCTGCTTGCTGGTTACGGCTGTCCCCGTGCATGCAGATCATGAGAATGGCCCCACCAATCATGCGCAGGCAGCTGCACTGATTGATGTCACTTCCGGTAGAGTGCTGTACAGTAAGAACGGGGACGAGCGTTTAAGAATCGCAAGCCTGACCAAGATCATGACAGCTATCGTGGCAATTGAACACGGCAAGCTGGACGATCGCGTCAAGATCTCCAAAAATGCTTTTGCCAAAGAGGGCTCCTCACTCTTCCTGAAGCTTGGTGAGGAGATGACGCTTGAGAATTTGCTGTACGGCTTAATGCTGCGATCAGGCAACGATGCCGCGACAGCGATTGCCGAACATGTCGGGGGGACGGAAGAAGGCTTTGTGTTGCTGATGAACGAGAAGGCTGCCGGGCTCGGCTTGACGAACTCGCATTTTATGAATCCACATGGACTGGATCATGATGAACATTACTCTTCTGCTAATGACGTAGCCAAACTGACGGCGTATGCCCTCAAGAACCCTATCTTTAGCGAGATTGTCAAAACCCCGACGAAGAAAGCGCCCAATCCGAATGAAGCGTGGGACTACAAATGGGATAACAAAAACAAGATGCTTCGTTTCTACGAGGGAGCGGACGGCGTCAAAACCGGTTACACCAAAAAAGCATTCCGCTGCCTGGTGAGCTCTGCCACCCGAAACGGGCAGCAGATCGCGGCGGTCACGCTGAATGACGGCAACGATTGGAATGACCATTCCAAGATGCTGGATTATGGATTTGCTCATTTTCCACTGAAAAAAGTTACGGAGAAAGGGCAGAAGGTCCAGGGCTATTCACTCGTCACGGGCAGTTCCTTTACGTATGCATTCGCTCATGATGAGGAAGCACGCCTCGTGAAGAGACTGGTGCTGCATAAAGCGAGCACACCCGACTTGTCTTTCGGACTGCGGGGTCATATTGAACTGCTGCTGGATAATGTCAGCATCGGCAAAGTTCCAGTCTATGCGGAAGGAAGCAAGCTTCCTGAAGTCCCTGAGGTCTTGCAGAAGTCCAGAAGCACATCCGGACCACTCGGTTCGTTGTCGCTGTGGCAGTCCGCAGGAGAAGTGCTTAGGCATCTGTTCAGGGCCAAATCATAACTAGCCTTCGCTAAAGAGATCGTGGATTCTCCACGCAGCGGGGCAGCAAACGGGGGCGAAGAGATGATCAATTTGATTTGGATGGGGATGATACTGATCGGCGTTTGCTTTGCGGCAGTGAACGGAAACATCGAAAGTGTTACAAAAGCCGCGTTTGACGGAGCCCAGACGGGAGTGACTGTCTCCTTCGGTCTCATCAGCATACTGGTGTTCTGGCTTGGCATGATGCGCCTGGCAGAGGATGCTGGCCTGCTGAAGAAGGTTGCCAAGCTGCTGGGCCCGGTTGTCCGTTTCCTATTCCCGGATGTACCGAAGAATCATCCCGCTATGGGATATATATTGTCTAACATGAGCGCCAATTTGTTCGGTCTGGGCAATGCAGCAACTCCGATGGGAATCAAAGCGATGCAGGAGCTTCAGAAGTTAAACCCGGATAAGGACACAGCTTCTCCGGCGATGTGTACGCTGCTTGCATTAAACACAGCAAGCATTACGCTGATACCGACAACGCTAATCGCGATCAGGCTAAATTATGAGTCCGCCAATCCTTCGGAAATCGTTGGTACCACGCTTTTGGCCACTGCGATTGCAACGGCGGCCGCCATTATGGCTGACCGATGGTATCGAAGACGGACGATACGCCGCCAGAAGCCGCCGGGAATCGGTACAAGCCTGAGCCCGGATGTGAAGGGGTGATGAGCGTTGCTATCATGGATTAATCTCGTGTCCGCCTGGTCTATTCCCATTATTATCGCATTCATTCCGCTTTATGCTTATACGCGCAAAGTGCCCGTATATGAATCGTTTGTGGATGGAGCCAAGGACGGCTTCTCCACGGCGATTGGGATCATCCCGCACTTGGTCGGCATGATGGTCGCCATTAGCGTATTTCGGTCTTCCGGTGCGCTGGAGTTTTTTGTGGGTTGGACGGGCCCCTTTCTGCAATCGCTAGGGGTACCGAGCGAGATTTTGCCTTTGGGAATTCTCAGACCGCTGACGGGTACAGGCTCTCTCGCTTACACGACTGAACTGATCCGGGCATACGGTCCAGATTCCATGATTGGTCGAATCGCGTCGACCATACAGGGAAGCACGGATACGACCTTGTATGTACTGACCGTCTACTTTGGCGCCGTCGGAATCCGCAATGGCCGGTATGCGCTGAAGGTGGGGCTGTTCTCCGATTTGATCGGTTTTATTGCGGCGATTGCTGTCTGCCTGCTGGTGTTCGGTTAATTGAGATCATTCGAACGGTCTGAGAAAGACGGAGCGTTTTTTCTATGTAACAGGACGTATGCCTATACCCTCGATTCCATCGCGTCATATACTGCTGCAGTTACAAATTGTAGTAGGGGTGATGAAATGGAATTCGAGGGTTTTGTTATTCATCATACCGTGTGCGAGCGGGAACCGCGGAACTGGGATTTTAAAATCCACCCGGACGGCTCGGTCTCTTCTTCATCCATGCTGGTTCAGCCGGGACAGATTCACATCTGTCTTGAGGGCGACTTCAATATCGGCTACCAGTCCATGTCGCTGGACCAGAAAACACAGCTTTTTACCGCCAGCAAAATCATTTTGGAGCTATCCAGACTCCATGATATTTCCCCGTTATACTTGTTTCCTCACTCCGACACCTGTCCTGGGGCACATTTTCCATGGAACGCGCTTGTGATTTATCCTGTCGATGGTTATCATTAGGAATGAGGTGACCTAACGAACATGGAGAGATTACAGAAAATTATGGCACAGGCCGGAGTCGCTTCCCGCCGCAAGTGCGAGGAATTGATTCTTGAAGGCAAGGTGCAGGTAAACGGAGAGACCGTTACCGAACTCGGCACAAAGGCCGATCCAGCCCAGGATATCATTACGGTTTCAGGCAAACCGATAAAGAATGAGAAAAAGGTATACATTATGCTGAATAAGCCGAAGGGAGTCATTACAAGCGCTTCTGATCCCGAAGGCCGAAAAATTGTATCGGATTATCTCAAGGGCATTAAAGAGCGGGTATATCCGATTGGACGTTTGGACTATGATACAGAAGGACTCCTGCTGCTGACCAATGACGGCGAATTTGCCAATCTGCTCAGCCACCCTAAATATCATGTACCCAAGACTTATTTGGCTACCGTGAAAGGGGTGCCGCATGGCACCGAACTGGACAAGCTTCGCCAAGGGATTATGCTGGAAGACGGCATGACGTCTCCTGCCGAGGTGGAGTATAAGGATGTGGATCCGGATAATAAACAATCCGTCATATCGATTACCATTCATGAGGGCCGCAACCGTCAAGTGAGAAGGATGTTCGAAGCGATTTCCCATCCGGTAACGCGATTGAAGCGTATATCTTACGGGGATCTGCTGCTGCAAAATTTAAAACGGGGCTTGTACCGCCATTTGACAGCGGATGAAATCAACCAGCTTTTGCAGATGGCGAAAGCCGCTAAGCCGGGCGGGAAACCGAAGAGAAAACGTTAAACCCGACACATAATATTCAAAATGGCGAGCGGCGTTTATGACAAATTTCGTTATAATTGTTCATAGGATGTTCACACCCATAGTATACGATATGATGAATGTCATAGAAAGGAAGCTGCTGCTTTATGGGCAAATCAAGGAAAAGCGTACAGATTGTGATTCTGCTTGCCATTATCCTGGTTGGAGTGTACGCCGTTGCAACCGTTGTATTCGGCTCTGATGAGGTTCCCAAAGTGGGTCAAAAGGCAGCGGATTTTGAACTTCTAGGCATGGATGGCGGCGTACATACCATGAGTGAATACGAGGGTAAGGCCAGGGTGATTAATTTCTGGGGCACCTACTGTCCGCCATGCGTGCGGGAAATGCCGGCTCTTCAAGCTCAGTGGGAGAAATGGAGCAGTCAAGGCGTTGAGATCATCGGAATTAATGTGGGAGAGAACAAAATGACCGTTGAGAATTTCGTTGCTCAAACCGGCGTAAAGTTCCCCATACTAATGGATCCGAAACGGAATGCTGTTGCCAGCTTCGGGGTTGGGCCCATGCCAACCACCTTTTTTGTTACGGCCTCTGGCAAGATTGACCATATTCGTATAGGCGAACTGGATTTGAACACCCTTGATAAACAAATTGAACAGTTGGTGAATGCGAAATGAGTCAAGGTTCCAAGCCTTTGATCCAGAACACGAAGTGTGATTGTGGACACCAGAATCCAACGGGGACGGTCCTCTGCGAGGCTTGCGGGAAGCCGCTGACCGAGGAAGCGGAGGCCCAGCCGATTCTGGAAATGCGGTATGACGGCGTTGCTCGTCGATCACAGAAAGAAAACCCCGGTATGATCGATCGGGTATGGAATTTCTTTTCTTCGGTAAAAGTAGCAATATATCTGATATTGCTTACGCTGATTGGCTCCTCGCTAGGGACCATCTTTCCGCAGGAAAGCACATTCCTAAACATTGACCCCTCTGTCTATTACAAAGAGGAGTACGGACAGCTGGGGCATATTTATTACTTGCTCGGGCTGTCTCATACATACACGTCTTGGTGGTTCGTGCTGCTGCTTGTCATGATCGGCGCATCGCTTGTCATTTGCAGTCTTGACCGGGTCCTGCCCCTGTACAAAGCGCTCAGCAGACAGCGGATTCCGAAGCACATGTCCTTCCTTACCCGCCAGAAGGTGGTATACCAAGGGCATGTTGATGAAGACGGTGCCGACTGGGTTGAACGGGTGAAGCCAATCATTAAGAAGAAGGGCTACCGCGTGCGAACGGATGGCGGGACCCTACTGGCGGAGAAGCAGCGGTTCAGCCGCTGGGGCCCCTATGTTCTTCATATCGGTCTGATTATTTTTCTGCTTGCTGTTCTTGGACGGAATCTTCCTGGACTGCATATGGACGAGCACATGGCTTTCCCTCAAGATGAGCCTGTGCACATCAAGAACACCAGTTACTATTTATTGAACGATGGCTTTAAGGTGGAGTTCTACACCGAGGACGATATGCCTGAGGAATTTAAAGGCAAGAATAAAGTACTGCCGAAGGAGTTCCAAACCCAGGCGATCCTGTATATGTGCGAGGCCAATTGCGACGATTTTGATAAAAAGCCTCAGCTCGTGGAATTGACACGCCATAACATTGAGGTGAATCATCCTCTCAATTACAAAGGGTTAAAAGCTTATCAATTCGATTATGATCTGACCCCGATTCTCCGTTCGGTTTCGCCAGTGCTGATTAACAGTAAGAGCGGGAAGGAATACGGAAAAATCACATTGTCGATCGACGATCCTCAAAGAGAGTATCAGGCGGGAGAATATACGTTAACGCTTACACAATCCTTTACCGATTTTGGACTTGGCGATAACGGCAAACCGGTAAACCTGTCACCTAACCCGAATGCGCCTGCATTCTTATTTCTGATTAAGGGGCCTGAACTGCCGAAGGAAGGCATTCAATACTTCTACTTCCCTAAACAGATTGATAAGGAACGCTTTAATCAGGAAGCGATCAATGCACAGCTGGCGGGTGGGGAAGCACTCGTACAACTGGATGTACGGAGCATGGACGATGTGGACTTTTCGGAATCTACGACTTATCTGAATATTCGTGTGGATAAAGCCATGCCGTTCATTTGGATTGGTTGTTTTATCGGTATGCTCGGCCTGATCATGGGCTTTTATTTCACCCATCGCCGGATCTGGCTGCGTATTGATAACCAAACGCTGACCCTTGGCGCACATACGAACAAGAACTGGTTTGGGCTTCGCAAGGAGATCTCTGCGATCCTCAAGCAAATGAATATCGAAGTCGATGAAAAGTCATTGGAGAATAACAGGGGGACTAAGCATGAATCTAATTGATTTTAGCGGCAACGCATTTATCGTTGCTTTTACCTTGTATTGTGCGGCATTTATCATGTATGCACTTGCCGTTATGGGACGACGGTTCCGCAAGCGGGACCCGGAAGCCCATTTGGCTAAATGGGGGAAGATTGCATTTGTAACGGCATCGATCGGTTTGATCGGACATCTGCTGTACTTCTTTACGAGATGGGCGGGCTCTGGACATGTGCCTGTCAGCAACATGTATGAGTTTATGACCTTCTTGTCGATGGCAATCATGATTGCCTTCCTCGTACTTTATTTTATCTACAAAAAATCGCTGCTCGGATTGTTTGCACTGCCGCTGGCTATTCTGATCATGGCGTATGCAGCTGTGTTTCCGCAGGAGGTGCAGCCGCTGATTCCTTCGCTTCAGTCCTATTGGCTGGGGATTCACGTAACCATGGCTGCGCTGGGCGATGCATTTTTTGCGGTCGGTTTTATCGCCGGCCTGATGCACTTGCTCCGTACCGTTAACTTTAGCGGAACAGACAAGGGCGCGCGCAGGGAACAGCGCTGGCTTGAACTCTGCATGTTTGCCATCGTGATCTTGATCGGATTTATTTTGTCGGTATACAGCTTCCGTGCGAGCGGATATCAGGCTGAATTTAACCAGACTTTGGTTGACCCGAAGACAGAAAATAGTACAATAGTAAAAGTGGAATATAACATGCCACCGCTTGTCGCACCTTATAAAAGCGAAACGGAGAGCATGCAGTCCTTCTTGGGCATGAAATCTCCACTCATGGAAGCTCCGTCCTGGATGCACGGCGTGAACGCTGGACGTAAGCTGAATACGGTGATATGGTCGCTGATCACGGGATTGATTCTGTACGGATTGCTCCGCCTTATCCTGCGCAAGCCGCTGGCCAAGTTCATTCAGCCTGCCCTTAATAGATTGGATCCGGACGATCTGGATGAAATCAGTTATCGCGCCATTGCGATTGGGTTCCCGGTATTTACACTGGGAGGTCTCATATTCGCCATGATCTGGGCAGAAATTGCATGGGGCCGGTTCTGGGGCTGGGATCCGAAGGAAGTATGGGCGCTTATTACATGGTTGTTCTACAGCGTGTACCTTCATCTCCGGTTATCGCGCGGCTGGCAGGGTAAACATTCGTCCTGGCTGTCCGTTATCGGCTTTATCGTGGTCATGTTTACGCTGGTCGGCGTCAACTTGATTATCGCGGGTCTGCATTCTTATGCGGGAACCGATTAATTGTAAATCGAATAGCAGTGAATGATCAATCAGAAGGGCCCTTTCTTAATCAAGAGGGCCACTTCTGATTTTCCCTATAAAAATGAAGGAGTTGGCTGCCAATGTCAGAGCACGGAAATCGCATACTAGTTGTTGATGATGAAGAACGGATTCGCCGATTGTTAAAAATGTATTTGGAGAAGGAAGGGTATGAAATCGAAGAGGCGGAGGATGGAGAAACTGCTCTTCGCAAAGCAAGCTCCGAAGATTACGGGCTCGTCATTCTGGATGTGATGCTGCCCGGGATGGATGGTGTCGAAGTATGCACGCGTCTCCGTCAGGTGAAGTCTACGCCTATTCTCATGCTGACTGCCAAGGGTGAGGAGATCAATCGCGTACAGGGATTTGAAGTGGGGGCCGACGATTATGTTGTGAAGCCGTTCAGTCCGCGCGAGGTGATCTATCGTGTTAAAGCGATTTTACGCCGCTCATCCGCTACGGCTTATTTGAGCAAGGAACCGAACCCAAGCAACAGCATTGTTTTCCCGCATTTGATCATTGAACATGATGCTCACCGCGTGACGGCTGGAGGGCATGAAATCAGTTTGACGCCGAAGGAGTATGAGCTTCTGCACTACCTGGCCTCGTCCCCGGACAAAGTATTCTCCCGCGAAGAACTGCTTAAGGACGTATGGAATTATGAATTTTTCGGTGATCTTCGCACCGTCGATACCCACGTAAAGCGGCTGCGCGAGAAGTTAAATAAGGTATCCGCGGAATCCGCAGCTATGATTACGACCGTATGGGGAGTAGGCTACAAGCTGGAGGTACCGAAGTAACGTGAGTTTCTGGAGATCACTCGTCGGCAAGTTGTGGATTACGATAACCTGTTTAGTCGCGTGCGTACTGTTGACGCTCGGATTATTTTTGCTCCCCTATATCGATACCACGTTTGCGAATTCGGATGCCATCAAACGTTTATTTACTTATGTGGCCATTATCGGTTTTTCGATGACTACCTTTTTCGGGTTGTTTCTGTTAACAAAGATTACCCAGCCCATGCAGCAGCTCATTGAGGCTGCCAACGACATCCGCAAAGGGAAGTATGGCACTCGGTTAAATTTGGTAACTAGTGATGAGATTGGCGAGCTGGCCAATACGTTCAACCATATGGCGGCAGAGCTGGAGACGAATATCCGCAATTTGAACCATGAGAAGGAGCATCTGTCCAGTGTGCTGAGAAGCATGAGCGACGCGGTGATTACTTTTGATAATCATGGTCAGGTTATTCTGGTGAACCCGCCAGGGCAGGAAATCATGAAAACCTGGAAAGGGCTGCAGTGGGATGATGAGCTGCAGGGCGGAGGCTGGGCGGCCGATGTCATGCCAAAACCGCTCAGTGAGCTTTATTATGCCACCGTGAACGAAGGAAATGACCAAAGCGCTGACCTGCATGTGAAGCAGGGAATATGGTCAGCCCATATGGCTCCCTTATATTCGGATGATATGATCCGCGGCGCCGTTGTCGTATTAAGAGATATTACCGAGCAAGTTACGCTGGAGAAGATGCGTACAGATTTCATCGCCAACGTGTCGCATGAAATCCGTACACCACTGTCCATGATGCAGGGCTACAGTGAAGCGCTGCTTGACGGAATGGCAGCTTCACCGGAAGAGAGCAGAGAGCTGATACAGGTGATTCATGAGGAATCGCTTCGTATGGGCCGACTGGTGAAGGATCTGCTTGATTTAACCCGTATGGAAGCGGGGCATGCAGAGCTGTCCCTGCGGGAGATGGATGCAGGTGAATTGTGTGAGAGGGTATACCGGAAGTTCACTGTTCGTGCCAAGGAGCGCGGTATTGATCTTCAGCTTAATAAACTTCACTCGAATCTTCTGCTCGAAGCGGCGGATGAAGATAAGCTAGAACAGGTGCTGACCAATTTGCTGGACAACGCTTTTCGTCATACGCCTTCAGGCAAGCAGATTCTAATCATTGCAGATCGGATTACCGTATCGAACACAGAGGCTCTCCAGGTGAAGATTAGCGACCAAGGCGTCGGTATTCCGCCTGAAGATCTGCCATTTGTTTTTGAGCGATTCTACAAGGCCGATAAAGCGCGTGTGCGGGGGGAGACGGTGGGAACCGGTATTGGCCTCGCCATCGTGAAAAATATCGTGACAGCGCATCATGGTACGATTAACGCAACAAGTGAAGTAGGCGAAGGAACGGTGTTTACGATGATCATTCCAACAAAATCGGGAGAATCTTAGGGAATGTCTCCACAAAAGACAAAACACGCTCACAGGGAGCGTGTTTTTTTGTTGAAATTAAGAGGTTAATCTTGTTCTACGTGGAACAATGATTAACCCCTTAAATCTTATATTGGCCTGAATTTAGGCCAGCGCAATTTGCTGCGCGGTGTTCAGTTCCGACAGCCCGGTAAGCTTGATCAGAACGTCCTTAGGAACGTCTTTATCCACCGTCAGAAGCATGATGGCTTCCCCGCCGATGACTTTACGTCCGACCTGCATGGAGGCGATGTTGACATCGTTCTCGCCGAGCAGCGTTCCGACACGACCGATAATGCCCGGCTTGTCGTTATGGGAGATCAGAATCAGATGACCTTCCGGAGAGATATCGACCGGGAATTTATCCAAACGGACGATCCGTTCGCCGTAACCCAGCAGGAGGGTACCTGCAACAATTCGCTCCAAACCGTTTTGCGTTTTAAGCGTAACGGTAACGAGGTTGGTAAAGTCTTTGGTTTTTGGTGTCTGGGACACAACGACGTGCAGATCACGGCTTTTCGCCAAATGCATGGAGTTTACAATATTCACTTCGCTACCGAGGTGGCGTTCCAGCACACCCTTCACGATGTATCGGGTCAGGGCTTGCGTATCGACTTCAGCCAGCTCGCCTGCATAGTCAACGTGAATCTCCTTCACCGCGTGTGCGGTGATCTGAGCAGCTACACTGCCCAGTTTCTCGCCGAGCGAGAAGTATGGCTGCAGCTTGTTCATCACGCTAGCCGCTACCAGCGGGAAGTTGACCGCATTCTTAAACGGCTCGTTGCGCAGGATATGAAGCACTTGTTCCGATACATCAATCGCAACGTTCTCCTGAGCCTCAACGGTAGATGCACCCAAATGCGGGGTTACAATAACCTTTGGATGGTTCAGGAACGGATGATCGTTTTCAGGCGGCTCATGTTCGAATACGTCAAATGCGGCTCCGGCAACAATGCCTTCATCGATCGCTTCCACGAGGGCACGTTCGTCAATAATGCCGCCACGGGCACAGTTCACGATACGCATGCCGCGCTTCATGACTTCGAATTGCGGTCTTGCGATCATATGGCGGGTTTCCGGCGTAAGCGGAGTATGGACCGTAATGAAGTCTGCGCTGCGGATAATGTTATCTACCGAGGAGAGTGTCACGCCCAGTTTGTCCGCACGCTCTTCCGTCAGGAACGGATCGAAGGCAAGGATGTTCATGCCGAAAGCCTTGGCGCGTTTAGCTACCTCGCTGCCAATCCGTCCCATTCCCATAACGCCCAGCGTTTTGTTGCGCAGCTCAACGCCGAGGAAGGATTTGCGGTCCCAGGATCCGCCTATGGTCTTGGCATAGGCCTGAGGGATGTGGCGGGCGAGGGCAATCATCATGGCAAATGTATGCTCTGCTGTGGTAATCGTGTTACCGTCAGGCGCATTAATAACAACGATCCCGCGTTTCGTAGCGGCTTCAAGATCAATATTGTCAACACCAACACCAGCACGGCCGACAACCTTGAGATTGGTTCCTGCATTCATAATGCGTTCTGTCACACGTGTCTGACTCCGTACGAGGAGCCCGTCATATTCACCGATAATGGCAGTGAGCTCATCTTCATTAAGCCCTGTTTTTTTGTCTACCTGCACATCGGCGGCATCCATTAATTGCTGGATCCCCAAATCACTGATCGGATCCGATACCAATACTTTAAACATGGTTTCTCTTCCTCCTTAAAATCCTCTATAAATTGCGGTATTGCAATATTGAATAAGGATTACGCTGGGCGTATTCCGTTATACACCAAAGATTCCAATAAGACTGCAAGAGGTCTATACAGGTTTGACGCGGTGTCGTGGCAAAGAGACAGGAACATAAAAAAACTCCCAATCCGCATACTACCTCCGTAGTAAGGGACGAGAGTTATTCGTGGTGCCACCCTTATTCGCTGCCAAGATGCGGCAGCCTCAAGCGGTCTGTTCAGACCATGATTGGTAACGGATATCATCCGATTTGCGCCTACTTCAAGTTTCAGCGAAATATCTCAGGAACGCTAAAGAATACTTTTACGTCACCGATTTACACCAACCATCGGCTCTCTGAGGACGTTACAGCTTCTCTTTTCCATCATCGGTTTTCACAGATTAATTTTTTCATAATGTATCATGGCTCTAACATTGTGTCAATAGGTGTTTATTCCGTCCATAGGCCTTATAGTAGGGGAAGAAACAAGGGTTAGCCTTGAATGTCATGCCGTTAATTTGCTATGATGCATATGCCCGCCTATGATTGAATTATTCTGATATTACTATGGTTGTCCACGAAAATAATCTTTAAAAATCAAGATGAAAGACAGGCCCATCTTCTATGAAAAAATTTAAAATACGCGTAAAAAGAATTGAGGCCCATCAATTAAATGATCGGCTGCTGCTTATTAATCTGTATCTTACCCAAGCATTGACACTAATTGCAGGTTTGATCTGGATCCTGTTTCAGCAGAGGAATCCGTTTGGGCTCTTTGTCATTCCGAAGGATATCGAGTTTGTATATTGGGGGCTCGGACTTGCAGGAGCAATGCTGGTCGTGGATTTTGTATTATCCCGGTTTGTGTCAGAGGATAGTATGGACGATGGCGGAATCAATGAAATGTTGTTCCGGAAAAGGCCGGTCTGGCATATTTTTGTTATAGCTCTGATCGTATCCATCTGTGAGGAGTTATTGTTTCGAGGAGCTATCCAGCATGCGTTCGGACCGTATTGGACAAGTATCTTGTTCGCACTTATTCATGTCAGATATTTAAAACATTGGCTTCCAACTGGGTGGGTTTTCTTGAGCAGTTACGGTCTGGGTTACGTCTATATTCAAACGGGTACCATTTGGGCGCCCATCTTGTGCCATTTTCTGATTGATTTCATATCAGGAATGTTGATTCGGTTTCGGAGGAAAGAGTAACATGAACGAACTTAGCAGAATGAAGCGACATCAGAGCCGAAATAAAAGCCGCAAAAACAAGTCAATGGCTCAATCAGAAAAAAGAGCGGCAGCGAAATCGCAACAAACAGATGAAACATGGAGTCGATCTAAATCGCCACCCTCCACAAGCTCCGTGGAACAAAAGCCCCAGAGCAGCAATACAGGGGATGGATTGAGCCGTTCCAGATCGACCCGGTCCCGCCAGCGTCAAGCAGAAGAAGCGTCTGCTCCTAAACGAACGAATACATATTCCTCGTATCGCGTAAGAATGAGCAAATGGTTTGTGAACTCATTGATCGTCATGTTCATATTGTTAATGGTAGGTCTTCTGTGGTGGGGACTTATCGGAGCACCTCCATTAAAGGAATTGTTAAAGGAGTTTTTATGAGTGTGTTGATGTGGATAGCAGGTGCTGCGGCACTCGGAGCAGGCGCTATCGGCTGGATGGGGGCTGAAGCCAGGGGCTATCGGGTGCGTGAAGAAGAAGTGGTATCCGAACGTATCCCTCACTCGTTTGACGGGTTTCGGATATTGTTCATTACCGATATACATCGCAGACAATTATCAGAAGTAAAGCTATTATCCAATCTATCATCGGTGGATTGCGTACTGCTTGGAGGAGATATTACGGAAATAGGCGTGCCCCTTCAGCGTATGAGGCATAATATGTCGGTGCTGGTCCGTATCGCACCCGTGTATGCCGTCTTGGGGAATCATGATCTGAATGCAGGCAAGGACGCCGTCCGTAAAGTATTGCGGGAGAGCGGCGTTACTCTGCTGAATGACAAGACTGTTACGTTAAAGCGCAGTAACGAGCTTATGGTTCTCAGCGGGGTAAGGCAGCCGGCAAGTCGGAAGCACCCGTATACAAGATTTCGGGGGAATGCAGCCGAAGACCAGTATCACATTATTCTGGTGCATGATCCAATATGGGTCAAAGACAAGGATGCGATGCATGGGGATCTCGTACTGGCAGGACATACCCATGGGGGACAGATTGTACTGCCAATTGTCGGAGCCGTTCGATTAACGCGCTTTTACAAGAAGTTTAAATCCGGATGGTATACGCTGCCGAGAAAGGCGGGCGAAACCAAACATTCTTCCAGGATGCTGATCAGCCGGGGATTCGGTACTTCCCATATCCCGCTGCGCTTGCAATGTCCCGCAGAATATCATGTGATTACACTACGCAAAAAACCTTAATTCGATCGTCAGATGGTGACGGCAGAATTAAGGTTTTTGTGTTTCTCGGATTATCTTATTTCGGATTTATCTTATTTTAGGTTCGATGAATTGCGGATCCACGAAGCCGTACCCTTTGGCTTCAAGCTTGGTCAGCAAGGTATCAAGGGCCTCTACGGTCCATGGAAGCTCATGCATCAGAATGTTGCTGCCAGGGTGAAGCTGTTCCAGCACATTGCTGACTACGGCATCGGGTTTGTTTTTATTTTTGCTTTCCCAATCGAGCGAACCGTTGGACCAGGTCATAAACAGCAGGTCATGATTCAGGGCAACTTCCTTGACCGTATCTCCGCCAGAGCCGAAAGGAGGGCGGAAAAACTTCGGTTCCGATCCGGTTGCTTCCTTGACGATTTGCTGGACATCCCCGATCTGTTTCTTCACTGTCTGTTTGGTTTCTTTTTTCAGGTCAATATGATCCCAGGAATGATTCCCAATGATTTGACCGCGATCATGAATCAGTTTCAACAGCTCTGGATGCGCCTTCGCACGGTATCCATTGACGAAGAAAATCGCCTTGGCATCATGTTTGTCCAGCGTGTCGATCATTTGGTTGATCATGGTTTCATCCTTGGGGCCGTCATCGAACGTGAGCAGCACTACTTTTTCGGGGACGGACTCATCATTAGGAACGATGCGATACACCTTATTCATGTGATACTTCGGTTCAACCGGTGCCTCGGCATCGGGACCCTTGACGGCTTCATCTGATGGGTCCGCGGATTTATCCACGTCAGGCTCGGCTTTAGGCTTGTCCGTTTCGGTTGCCTTCTCGGTACCTTCTTTCGGAGTGGACACCGCTCCTGAGGTTTCGTTTTGCTGCGTTGCTTTGTCATTACCGACTTCCGTGGCCGTGCTTTGTTTCTGATCCATTCCGTTGTTGCCGCATGCGCTGAGCATAAGGCAGCAAACCAGCAGAAGTACTGTTCGTGTTCTAACCATGATTCCATCTCACTTTCCTATATTTATGTAGCATGAGTTTCTGGCGGTGCGAGAACAATAATCTCGAGTTTATCATAGAAGGAGGTATCATGTGTGAAGACTTCGTCATTTCTATATGGTGTCATTATCGGTGCCGTTGCATGCCGAATCATTTCCCGTAATAACAGCAGGCTCTTCTCCTCGATGATGAAAGATGCGAATCTTGGCCGATTTGCGAATACCGCGATGAGTAAAATTCAGGGCACTAAGAGCCAGAAGTATTCTGGTTCGAGCCAAGAAAGCGTGTCTCCCAGTTCAGGCCGACATGATTCCACTCATTCCAATGGAACTGCAGGGGTACAGACATCGACACATTCGAAGGCTGCCAACCTGAAACAAGTCAAGGATTTCATCCGAAACAATCCTGATGTCAAGAATGAAGTCGAACAGATTTTGAAAGAGACCCACACCGTCATACCGGGTTTGTAAACGGCATGAACCATTTTGAATCATTCACGGGGAGCGGCCACATGAATCCCTTGTGAATGATTCTTTTTTCTACAGCTACATATTTGCGTGCATTTGTGGTTATTAAATGATAAAATCAATTATATAAAACCATTTTTATCACGTCATAATCCAGACATCATAATTTGTTATAAACTTTTGTTTACGTAAGGAGGATCCTGTCATGAAAATAGAGCGTTTGAGTCAAGATAAGATACGGATTTTCCTCACGTTTGACGATCTGAGTGAGCGAGGGATCCAGAAGGAAGAGATGTGGCAGGAAATACCGAAAGTTTATGACCTGTTTACGGAGATGATGGATCAGGCATACAGTGAACTCGGATTTGATGCCACCGGACCTCTTGCCGTTGAGGTGTTTGCACTGCCTGCCCAGGGCATGGTGGTTATTGTGACGAGAGGGAAATACGATCATCATTTCGGCGGCTTGTCCGAAGAAGATATGCCGGACGAGATTTATGAAATGGAAGTAACGCTGGATCAAAGTGATACTATCGTCTATGTTTTTCAAGATTTTGAAGTGCTCATTGAAGCATCGCATATGTTGAAGGACCTTGTAGGCGGAGCGGGTAAGCTCTATCACTATATGGATAGATGGTTTTTGTTCTTCGATCCTGAGGAATTGGATAGCGAGAAGCTGCCGGCGGTGATTGCGATGCTGGCTGAATTCGGTGAATCCTCCTCAGTAACGGAGGCTATGCTGGAGGAATACGGGAAGAAAGTCATGCCTCAGCAAGCGGTTGAGGTTATCTGTGCACACTTCCAGCGTCAGCATTAATCAAGTGGGCGTGCGTGCCGGACTTCAGGCCCGCAACTAACGGAAGGGGAATTTTAGTGCTGGTGTTCTCGGTAATTGCGTCAGCTTTGGCGCCGGGACTCGCATTGCTCACGTATTTTTACCTGAAAGATAGGTATGATCAAGAGCCCCTACACATGGTGATCAAGGTGTTCATGCTTGGGGTTCTGGTCGTTTTCCCGGTTATGATTTTGCAGCGGGGAATGATACTATGGCTTGGCGACAATCCGGTAGTCAACTCATTGTTCGTTTCGGCGGGCGTTGAGGAATTTCTGAAATGGTTCGTGATGTACCATATTATTTTTAACCATACGGAATTTGACGAGCCTTATGACGGTATCCTTTATGCAGTGGCAATATCGCTGGGATTTGCTACAGTAGAGAATTTGCTTTACGCCTGGTACAGCCAGGCAGCCTTTGGTCCGATGTTCTTGCGAGCCCTGCTGCCCGTTTCGGGGCATGCGATGTTTGGCGTCATCATGGGATACTACATGGGACATGCGAGGTTCACGGAAGGAAAACGAAGAAGGTTCTTTCTCGTTCTATCCTTGTTCCTACCTTGGATGTGGCATGGTCTGTACGACCTGATTCTGAATCTGCTGACCCACACATGGGTATGGTTCATCGTACCGCTCATGGTGCTGCTATGGTATGGCGGCATGGGCAAAATCTCTAGAGCTAACAACCGTTCTCCTTTTCGTTTCATCAAGCGGGAGGAAGAGGTTAACACTTAACAAATCAGGGCACACTTCTTTCTATAGACCTCGGCTGACAGCCAGGGAATCATAGAAAGGGAGGTGTCTTTTTTTGCGTGTAAAAGTGAAAATTCTTTGCAAGGATTGCGGTGAACGTTTTGTGCTGCGGGGAAAAAAGGAGCAGGGCCGGATCGAAACCGGATTTAAGCAGTGTCTGTGCAACAATCGCGATCACTTCGATATTGAGGAAGATTTTTAAAGGATGAAGGGAATTATACAGATATGCATAAGACTTCTTTCTTCTAGTCAAACTAACGGCAGTGAGTAGAAGAAAGGAGACTATCGCATCATGTACAAACGATTAAGCGCTATTCTGTTTCCTGTGGCCACAATTTTATTGATCGGGGCTCTGGTATGGGGTTATCAAGAGAATAAAGAGAAAAACGCCATATTGATTAATGCGGAGAACCAATACCAACGGGCGTTCCATGACTTGTCTTACAATATGGACAGGATTCATGCCGAGCTCGGCAATACGCTTGCGGTAAGCTCTACCTCCCAAGGGATGCACCGGAAGGGCTTGATGAATGTATGGCGCCTAACCAGCCAGGCTCAGAATGAAATTAGCCAGCTGCCGCTTACGCTCCTTCCTTTCAACAAGACGGAAGAGTTCCTTTCCCGAATTTCGAATTTTGCTTACAAAACAGGTGTACGTGATTTAACGAAGGAGCCGCTCAGTGAGGGTGAAGTCAAAACGTTGAAATCCTTGTACGCCAACTCCGGTGAAATTACGAAGGATTTGCAGCATGTGCAGAATAAAGTTATCGCAAACAGTTTGCGCTGGATGGATGTAGAGACGGCTCTGGCTACGAATAAAGTCGAGGACAATTCCATTATTGACGGTTTCAAAACGGTTGATAAAAAGGTGGAGTCCTACCCTGAGCTTGACTGGGGACCATCCGTAAGCAGCATTTATGACCGCCGTTCTGTGAAGCAATTGGCAGGTATGCCGATATCGGAAGCGGATGTGAAGCGTAAAGCGCTGAAGTTCTCGGATGTGGGTAATAATGCCAAAGTACAAGTGACGAAGAACGGCAATGGCACCGAGTGGGTATCTTATTCGGCGAAGGTACAACATCCGAAGGGTCATATGCTCAGCATGGACTTTACCGAAAAAGGCGGCCAGCTGATCTCCTATACGGATGAGCGGAATGTGGGCGCGAAGAAAGCGTCCGTTCAAAGTGCTATCGACAAAGCCCAGCAATTCCTGACGAAAAAAGGCTACTCCGACATGACGGTTGTTTCGGCGGACCAGTATGACAACCTGGCCAACTTCTCCTTTGTCCGTGAAGAGGACGGCGTGCTGATTTACCCTGAAAAAATTACCGTTCGTTCTGCGCTGGACAATGGGGATGTCATTGGATTCCAGGCCAGCGACTTTGTGTATGAGCATCAGATCAAGCGAGAAATCCCGCAGCCGAAACTTAGTCTTGCCGAAGCGGAGAAGGTCTTGAATCCTGAGCTCAAAGTGCTCTACCACCGTAAGGCCTTAATCAAAAACGACCGCTCCGAGGATGTTCTGTGTTATGAGTTTGGCGGGCGAATCAACGGGTCCCAATATCGAATTTACATTAATTCGGATACCGGCCTTGAGGAAACGGTTGAGGTTGTGAAGGATGCACAGGCAGGAATTAAATAATTCAAGTATTGCTTCAAGCCGGTTCAGGAGATATCCTGAACCGGCTTTTTGCTTGGATGAAGGAGCTGAAGGAGATGAAAGAGCGGGGATGGTCCCATGTTTCCCAAGGATAGACAGGATTCGACCTTTGTTTGAAGATTTTGTCCTATGGGCCGTGGCATCCCATGATATAATGGAAAATAATGATTATGATGAATTAGTGGGTGAGCGAATTGTATCCAAAGATTAACGATGTCCTCTATATCCAGTTGGATACGGGGGATGAGAAGGAAGCCAATATTGTATACAAATCCCGCATTTCCGACATGGATGACGAGTCGATGTATATGGAGGTTCCGCTGCAGGAAGGGACGGGCAAGCTGAAAAAGCTGTACATCGGGGATGAGTTGTCCGCTTATTTTTTAACGGAAGGAGGAGTCAAGAATTTCTTCAATTCCTACGTCCTGAGTCACCATGAGGATATTATCCGTCTGGTTCGCATCAAGAAGCCGGAGCAGGATCAAATTACGAAGGTACAGAGAAGAAGCTTCCTAAGGGTGCAAGCCGAGCTCGAGGTAGCAGTCATGACCAAAGACGGCACCCAGTTTTTAGCCAAAACCGATGATGTCGGCGGCGGCGGCGTATCCTTTTATCTGCAGCCGGATCATACGATTGCGGAAGGGAGTATACTGACATGCTGGATACTCATCCCGTTTAAGAACGGATCCGTGGAGCATGTTCCGTTTGAAGGCGAGGTTGTGAGGGTGAAGGAGCTGCCTACCAATCGAAGCATCGTGATGCTGAAGTTTAGTCAGATCGCAGATATGGAGCGCCAGAAGCTGATTCGTTATTGTTTTGAGAGACAGTTTGATTTTCGCAATCGTTAATGCATAAAAAGGACATGCCGGTGGCACACTATCCGAAAATTTTGTCCTGGAGGGGCTGTCTGCCATGTCAGAAGTAGTAAACGATCAAGACCGTCTGCTTGAAAAAACAAGACTGGAAGTTAAGCATGAGGAGAAGGGACAAGCCCTTCATGACCGATATGGAATCATGCTGCTTAAGCTGCTGATCTGGCTTGTGCTTGCTCTGGTGATCATCCAGCTGCTATTACATTATGAGCCTAGCCGGCCCTATATTTCGCCCATTCAGCAGATGGAGGGTGTTCCCGTTATCGAGCCAAATGTAAACGATTGGATGGGGGAAAACACCCCTTCTCTTTTGCATCACTCTAGCTAGTGTGGTATAATTTTCACGTCGCAGGCGGGCGCCTGCTTTTTTCTTGAAATATAAGATTACGCCTTTGTTTCATTCGCGTTTTCTTATAAGTTTTCACTAGAGAAACGGTGATCCCGTCCGTAACGGATGGTAAGCCCTTTCGATTTCGAGGTATATGTTTGAGGAGGAATGCCCCGTTGGTTACGCAGGGGACAGGTTATCGCGACAGAATTAATATTGCCATCGACGGTCCGGCAGGCGCGGGTAAAAGCACCGTAGCGCGTATGGTAGCCAGCAGGCTGCATTACATCTACGTGGATACCGGAGCCATGTACAGGGCAGTCACCTGGTTCATGCTGAACCAAGGGATTTCTCCAGAAAATCCCGAAAAAGTGCTTCAACATGCACAAAACATGGTGATTGAATTAAAACCGCATGAACATGGTCAAATGGTCTGGCTGAACGGGGAAGACGTCACACCATATATTCGTTCACATCAGGTTAGTGCAGTGGTATCCCAATATGCACGAATCGAGGGTTTGCGGATAAAGCTTGTCCGTTTACAGCAGCAAATGGCACAAGACAAGGGTGTTGTCATGGATGGACGTGACATCGGCACAACGGTTTTGCCGGATGCCGAGGTGAAGATTTTCATGACGGCCAGTGTCAAGGAACGTGCTCTCCGCCGCTTCAATGAGTTGAGTGATGAAGGCATATCGCTGGAACAACTGGAAAGAGATATCGCAGAACGTGACAGGCTTGACCAGGAACGTGAAGTGTCGCCGCTCCGATGCGCAGAGGATGCCATCATACTGGATACGACACATATGGATATCAACCAGGTTGTGGAAGCAATTCTTTCATATTGCGAAACTTAAGTGGGATGGGGAGAAATGGGCATGATTTATATTTTTTGCAGAGCGGTGGTTCGCGGTTTGTTCGCTATTCTTTACAGATTCGAATCTGTCGGAGTACATAACATACCTTCAGAAGGCGGCGTGCTAATCTGCAGCAATCATATTAGCATTCGAGATCCGATATCTGTAGGCATTCACGTCAAGCGCCAGGTTAAGTTCATGGCCAAAGCGGAACTGTTCAACATTCCGGTGTTCGGATGGCTGGTTCGTCAGCTTGGAGCATTTCCGGTCAAGCGCGACGGAGTAAGTAAAGATTCGATCAAAACCGCGCTCACGATATTGCGCACGGGTGAGATCATGGGCATTTTCCCTGAGGGTACGCGTAATTCCGATTCAACGGCGGCCAAACGGGGTGCGGCAAGCTTCGCTCTCCGCAGCGGGGCGACGGTCATACCGGCTGCTATCATTGGAGATTACAAGCTTTTCCGCAAAGTGAAGATCATCTATGGTGCACCTGTGGATCTATCCCGGTTTGAAGGTGACAAGTCACCGGAAGCTCTGGATGCGGCAACCGAGTTGATCATGGCCAAGATTCACGAAATGCGCGCAAGCGGCAAACCAACCGTGAACTGATTTATTCGCTTCATGCATAAAAAGCATGGGAAGATTGGAAAGATACTACAGCAATTATGTTTTGAACTTCGCCAATGCGAGTTTAAATAAATGGGGTTTGAATTGAGGAGGTTATTTGACATGTCGGAAGAAACAAGAAATCAAGAGGCTGCTGAAAACCAAGAGCAGCTGGACCAAATCGTATCCTTGAAAAAAGGGGACACCGTGAAAGGGACGATCGTCAAACTGGAGGACAACCAAGCTTATGTAAGCATTGGATATAAATATGACGGCGTAATTCCTGTTCGCGAACTGTCTTCTGTACAACTTGATAATGCATCTGATGCGGTTCAGGTTGGCCAAGAGGTAGAGTGCAAAGTCGTTAGCATTAACGACGATAAGGAAAGCCTGGTTCTTTCCAAGCGCGCGATCGACACCGAGAATTCATGGGAAGAGCTTGAGAAGCATTTTGCGGATCAGGACGTATTCGAAGTAACGGTGGCTGACGTGGTTAAAGGCGGACTCGTAGCTGATGTTGGTGCACGCGGATTTATTCCTGCATCCATGGTAGAGCGTCATTTCGTCGAAGACTTCAGCGACTACAAAGGCCGCACGCTTCGCGTGAAAGTGAAGGAACTGGACCGCGAGAACAACAAAGTGATTCTTTCCCAGAAAGATGTTCTGGAAGAAGAGTTCGAAGCTAACAAACAAAAAGTAATGTCCGAGCTTCAAGATGGCCAAGTGCTGGAAGGTACAGTACAACGCCTTACGCAATTCGGCGCATTTGTTGATGTTGGCGGCGTAGACGGATTGGTTCACGTATCCGAGATCGCTTGGAGCCACGTCGACAAGCCTGCTGATGTATTGTCCGAAGGCGATCAAGTGCGTGTGAAGGTACTGAAAGTAGATCCTGAAAAAGGCAAAATCAGCCTCAGTATCAAAGCAGCCGCTCCAGGTCCTTGGGAAACAGCTGGCGAGCAATTCAACACTGGCGACATCGTAACAGGCGTTGTAAAACGTTTGGTTAATTTCGGAGCTTTCGTTGAGCTCGCACCAGGTGTTGAAGGTTTGGTTCATATCTCCCAAATCTCCCACAAGCATATCGGTACACCGCAAGAAGTATTGAAAGAAGGCCAAGAAGTTCAGGTTAAAGTGCTTGATATCAACACTTCTGAGCAACGTATCAGCCTGAGCATCAAAGAAACGGAAGAAGCTCCAGCTCAAACTCCTCGAGCTGAAAAACCGTCCAAAGGTCCTAAAATCGACCTGAAAGACAATCCGAACGTTTCTTTGAACAATCAAGGCATGAGCGTTACGCTTGGAGAGCGTTTCGGCGATAAGCTGAGCAAATTCAAGTAAGCCCGGGAACAGTTTTGTTCGGTCTATTGACCTATCATAACGAAGTCGGCGAACCCAGAAATCTGGGTTCGCCATTTGTTTTTTTAGGGGACGAACGTTTACGGATGTTGTAACATGGGGTAGAGCATAATAGAAATAAGGATGAAAGGTTAGCCAATTGTAACGTTTTTTGCTATGATGATAATCGTAAGAATTGACAGGAGGAGTGACTATGGCAAGACCCGTAGTGGCTATCGTTGGACGGCCTAACGTCGGTAAATCGACCATATTTAACCGATTGATTGGCGACAGATTAGCCATCGTTGAAGATAAACCGGGTATTACCCGTGACCGGATTTACGGTAGTGCCGAATGGAATGGTAAAGCGTTCAGTGTCATTGATACCGGCGGTATTGAAATTGATGGCGATGACATGATATTGAAATCCATACGCATGCAGGCCGAGCTTGCAATTGAAGAAGCGGACGTCATCGTATTTATGTGCGATGCAAAGGCAGGGGTTACCCAATCGGACGAGGAAGTTGCACAGATTCTGTTCCGTTCAGGTAAACCTGTCATTCTAAGTGTAAACAAAGTGGATAATTTGAAGCGCGTTGATGATATCTATGAGTTCTATTCCCTCGGATTTGGCGATCCTGTCGGAATATCGGGCAGTCACGGCACAGGGATTGGCGACCTGCTGGACGTTGTAGTTGAGAATCTGCCTGAGCTGGAAGACGATGGATATGACGAGGATGTTATTCGAGTTGCCCTGATTGGCAGACCGAATGTGGGCAAGTCCTCCCTGGTTAATGCCATTTTGGGAGAAGAGCGTGTCATTGTCAGTGACGTTGCCGGCACTACACGCGATGCGATCGACACGCCGTTTGAGAAGGATGGGCAGCGGTATGTGCTCATCGATACGGCAGGCATGCGCAAACGCGGGAAAGTCTATGAGACCACAGAGAAATACAGCGTCATGCGTGCCATGCGCGCTATCGAGCGTGCGGATGTTGTTCTCGTCCTCATAAACGGGGAAGAAGGCATCATCGAGCAGGACAAGCATATTGCCGGTTACGCCTATGAGGCCGGTAAAGCATCGTTGTTCGTTGTGAACAAATGGGATTTGGTCGAGAAAGAGGACAAAACGATGCAGCAGTTCGAGAAAAAGATTCGGGATCATTTCTTGTTCATGACCTACGCGCCGGTTGTGTTCTTGTCGGCCAAAACGAAGCAGCGCTTGCAAAAGCTGCTCCCTGTCGTTAAGCATGTGGCTGATCAGCATTCACTTCGTATACAGACACACCTCCTTAATGATGTCATATCCGATGCGATTGCCATCAATCCGCCTCCAACGGATAAGGGAAGAAGATTGCGTATTAACTACTCAACACAGGTTGCGGTTAAGCCGCCGACCATGGTCGTATTTGTCAACGATCCCGAATTGATGCACTTCTCATATGAGCGTTACCTTGAGAACAAGATTCGGTCCGCGTTTGACTTTGAAGGTACACCCATCAGGATATTTACTCGAAGAAAGTCTGATGAGAGTTAGGGGAGAATAGCTTGATTTTGGAGATCGTAGCGATAGTAGTGTGTTATTTACTCGGTTCGGTAAGCTTTAGCGTACTGCTTGCCAAAATCCTGAAAGGGATTGACATTCGTCAGCATGGCAGCGGCAACGCCGGGGCAACCAATACCCTTCGTGTCCTGGGAAAGGGACCTGCCATACTTGTATTGGTCTTGGATGTAATTAAGGGCATCGCTGCGGTTTGGATCGGACGATGGCTCGGGGGGGACAATGACTGGCTGCCGGGATTGTGCGGTATTGCGGCCATTATCGGTCATAATTGGCCTCTATACTTCCGTTTTCGAGGCGGAAAAGGGATTGCAACCGCCATTGGAGTGCTTGCTACGCTTTGCTTTATACCCGCGGTTATAGCAGGCATTATCGCAATTCTATCCATTGTTTTTACCCGTTATGTATCTTTGGGTTCCCTTATTTTTGTAGTGCTTACCCCTGTTTTTCTATTGATCGCGGATTATTCGTGGCCAATCTTTTGGACGAGCTTCATCATATGTGTATTCGCCTTCTGGCGGCATCGCTCGAATATCGTAAAGCTTGTGCAGGGGCGTGAAAACAAGCTGGGTTCCGGAAAAGGAAAGGGCAAAGGAGGGAAGCGCGTTGTCTGACAAAGTCGCTGTTCTGGTGGCAGGCAGTTGGGGAACCGCTTTGGCAAGTGTTCTCGCTTATAATGATCTGGATGTTGTCGTCTGGACAAGAACAGAGGAACAGACTCGTGAAATTAACGAGTCGCATACCAACAACCGTTATTTACCCGGGGTGGAGTTATCACCGAATATCCGCGCTACAACCGATATGAAAGAGGCTGTCTCGTCGGCTGCTGCTGTGGTTATCGTTGCACCTTCGTCCGCGATGCGGGAAGTGACGGGGCAGCTGAAGCAGTTTTGGACCGAGGACATGCTGGTGATTCATGCGACTAAAGGATTTGAAATTGAATCCTTGAAGCGGATGTCCACCGTCATATCCGAGGAGCTTGGCTGTGAGGAAGGCCGCGTGGTGGTATTATCAGGACCCAGCCATGCGGAGGAAGTGGTCAGACGCTGCCCGACAACAGTCGTTGTGGCGTCTTTGGATGCCGAGGCGGCTGTAGCCGCTCAGGATTTGTTTATGAACACATATTTCAGAGTGTACACGAATCGGGATATGATTGGTGTTGAGCTGGCCGGTGCCTTGAAGAATATCATTGCTTTGGGCGCCGGGATGTCCGACGGACTAGGCTTCGGTGATAATGCCAAGGCAGCGCTTATTACGAGAGGTTTGGCAGAAATTTTGCGAATCGGCATGGAAATGGGCGCGAATCCAATGACGTTTGCCGGGCTTGCAGGGATCGGTGACCTCGTGGTTACCGCCACTAGCCAGCACAGCCGAAACTGGCGGGCTGGTTCGATGCTGGGTCAGGGTAAGAAGTTAGATGAGGTTCTGGGTTCCATGGGTATGGTTGTGGAAGGAATACGCACGACCCAAGCCGCACATGCCATCTCCGAGAAATACGGCGTACAGATGCCGATTGCCGACCAGCTGTACCATGTGTTGTTTAAAGACCGCAATCCCCGCATCGCTGTTGAAGCCTTGATGGGCAGGGATCCCAAGACCGAGATGGAAATGATGCCGCTTGAAACATGGGAGCAATGGCACACCTAGCTTATTCACCATTCTGATGATTGACTCATATATTGATGTGAGGATGTCGGAGGAGGGGTGGAAATGAGCAAAAGCTTTCACAAGGATGTACTGAATGCAATTAACAAGAAAAGCGGCAAGAAAATTTCTTCAGGGGCTGTCAATAAGCTGGCTAGCACGGTTAAGCCGTCTACAATGCAAAATGAAGCCCAGCTCCGCCAGTTGATCAAGCAGGTATCTTCGATGGCAAACATACCTGTTAGTGAGGACACGATCCAGGAGATTGTCGGCGCGGTGAAGAAGAGTGGCATGAATCCGAGCAATATGGAAGCCTTGATGAAAATGATGATGAACAAATAAGATACGATGATAATGTTGAACAAAAGACGCTCCTGATGGGATAGCGGCTTTTGTTCTTTTTTTCGACATACCTGAGGTGAGGCGCTATCATTTTCGTGATATAATAGGTTGAAATTGATGAGAGATTGGAGAGTTTCGTGACATGGATCCAATGCAAAAGATGTGGCTGTCCCTAGTCGCATTATTGATTATGGCACTGTCCGTCATTGTGGTTACGCTTGCGCGAAGCAAGACCAAGGGTTTTCTGCGCGGGGCACTGTCGTTCGTAGCCTTTATGATGATGATTTTCGGTTTTATTATTGGACTGGCCTCCATCATATAACGTAGGTAGCCAATCCGGACGATACGGTAAAGGGGTGCAGCATGACGCTGAATGATCTGCCAGAATTGGAGAATGTGTTAGCTACTGCCATTCATAAGATGAATCAGGCACCTAATGCTTGGCTGCTAGGTGGAAGCTGCAGCTTGCTTCTTCAGGATGTAACATTGGACAAGCCGCCGAGAGATATCGATATCTATACCGATGCAGGGGGTGTACAGCCTTTGCATGAGTCGCTGGCTTCGATGGCCGTGGATGCTCCTCACTTAGACCAAGAAGGGATATATTCTTCGATTCTGAGCCACTATGAAATAGAGAAAGTCCCGATTGAACTGGTAGGCGGATTTGAAGTGAATTCAAACAGGTCCTCTTACTGCGTTGAGATCGAGCAATTGCTGTATCCTGCAGCACTAGAGAGTCATATACAGGGCGTCACGGTGCGCCTGATGCCGTTATCCCATGAACTGGTGTTTAATGTGCTTCGAGACAGGCCGGATCGATACGTCGCCATTGCGGAAGCGATCCGACGGGACGTGGACCATCATCTGCCGCTTCTGCAGCAGTTGTTAAGCCGGAACCATCTGCATGGGGAGCATCGAATGATTTTAAACCGATTAACCGGATTGTAACCGAAGTGCTGTGAAAAATGGCCAGGGAGCTTAGCAGAATGTGTACATAAGAAAAGGAGCGCGTTACCGTTGGACTATGAGGTGCTATTTCAGCCGGATCAGAAAAAGGTCAAGGTTCGTCCGCACACGATTGTTCTGGATGCCTCGCGTCGGGCTGGTGTGCATATTCCTACCCGTTGCGGAGGCAAAGCCGGTTGTTTGATGTGCAAGATCATCGTTCCGAGCGAGGAGCGCAATCATTGCTCTGCTCCGGAGCCCAAGGAAATCAGGAAGCTTGGGACTTCGATGATTGAACAAGGTTACCGGCTATCCTGCCAGACGAGAATTACGAATCACATTAAGGTAATGATTCCCGAGGATCCGCTCAAAGCTGCGATACGCAAACAGCTGGAAGCTGCGAGAAACCGGGAGTCCGATGACTTTATTTAAAGCGAAGGATGATGTTAGTTGAGTATGATCACTTGGATGACCCAAGCGGCAGCCCGTTCGAAGCGGACGTCTGCAGTCTTAATCCTGGTGCTATTTCCGATGTTGCTGACAGGATGTCTTTATCCTGACGAGAAATTGCAGGAGAACAAGGTTTCGTATAGGGAAAGTGTCAAACGGATACAATCGGCTGTAGATGATTTTTATAAAGAACAGGGAATCTTGCCGTTAATTACAGCGGGTCCGGAAATTCCGCGGTATGAGAAATACCGGGTCGATCTGGATCAGCTGAAGAACCGGGGATACATCGACCAAATTCCGAATACGGCATTTGAGAAGGGCGGCAGCGGATATTTTCTCATTATTAATGAGGAAACCGAGCCAACTGTGAAGGTCATGGACTTAACCACGGCCCAGAAGGTGAATGACGTTCAGAGAGCCGTGAATGTGTACAAAATGGCGCATGACAACGCCCTTCCTGCAGGAGAAGCCCTCTACCCGGGGTATACGGCAGTGGACCTGTCCAAGACCGATGCCAAATCCATTACATTGATGAGTGTATACTCGGGTCAGGAGATGGCCTTTATGATGGATGAAGAGGGAACGGTGTACGCCGATTATGCCTTTGATATTATGCAGGCGATCCAGAAAAACGGTTCCGACCCTCAAGAAGGAGAGGATTTACGGGTGTTCCTGGAGCAGGAATCCTATTATGTGCCCGTAAAATCCGTACCTTATACATGGAAGGATGGGCAGCCCGTTGCTCAGCCGCTATCCTAAACCTATACCCGCCGTTATCGGCGGGTATTTTTGTTGATCCCGCATGGTGACCCATATCGGTTGAGGAATGAGTATGCGGAAGCCATGATGCGTGCCTACATTTTTTCCATGAAACCCTTCTTCGATAGATTTTTTTGAAAATGGTTGAATCTCTTTGGAATATCTATTAAAGTGCGCGCATATTCATAATCTGAAAGAGTAGTGCGGGCAAGAGCCGGTTGCCCACATCATGAGGCATACGAAAACGTCTGAAGGCGCACAGCATGAAGATAAACCGCGCCCCAGCGGTAGTTTTCTTTGCGGTATCGATGGCGGTGTCTAGTTGGTTTAGGCCTGTTCGATATCTTAAAAAAAACTGGACGGACTTTAAGGGGCAACCGTCATATTTTTGAACCCGGTACATATGATGTTACTAGTCCAAATGCATGTACGAGTTACGCCGCTTTGCCGTTTCCATCAAAACTCATGGAACACCGGCGGCGGGATGCTGGCGACATTGTAAAGGCTGCTCATCTGTTGCAATGGCTTTGGCTATGAGTGGAACACGAAGCGGATGCTCTTAAAGCATTTTTCCTTCGGAGTAATTTGAGGAGGGGATCTCTTTTGGAAAAAGTGGACATTTTTAAGGACATTGCCGAACGGACCGGAGGGGACATTTACTTAGGTGTTGTCGGTGCCGTCCGTACGGGAAAATCAACCTTCATCAAGCGGTTTATGGAGACGGTTGTTCTCCCGAACATTACGAACGAGGCGGATCGAGTAAGAGCTGTCGATGAGCTGCCTCAAAGTGCTGCAGGGAAAACAATCATGACAACCGAGCCGAAATTTGTGCCAAACAATGCGGTACAGATCAAAGTTACGGAAGGTCTTGAGGTCAACGTCAGATTGGTGGATTGTGTAGGCTATGCCGTTGAAGGCGCTAAGGGCTACGAGGATGAGAATGGCCCAAGAATGATCTCGACGCCATGGTTCGAAGAGCCGATTCCGTTTCAGGAAGCGGCAGAAATCGGAACCCGCAAAGTCATCCAGGAGCACTCCACACTTGGCGTTGTCGTCACAACAGACGGAAGCATTGCGGAAATTCCGCGAAGCTCTTATGTTGACGCTGAGGAACGAGTCATCGAGGAACTGAAGGAAGTCGGCAAGCCATTCGTGGTGGTCATTAACTCGACGCGTCCACGCAGTGAAGAAGCGCTTCAGCTGCGTAATGAGCTGGCTGAGAAATACGACATTCCAGTAATGACACTAAGTGCAGCTACGATGACCGAAGATGATGTAACCGGTGTTCTTCGTGAAGTATTGTATGAGTTCCCAGTGCATGAAGTGAACGTCAATCTGCCTAGCTGGGTTATGGTGCTTAACGAGAACCACTGGCTGCGCAGCAACTATGAGAACTCGGTCAGAGATACCGTGAAGGATATCCGCCGTCTGCGTGACGTGGATCGGGTGGTCAGCCAGTTCATGGAGTATGACTTCATCAACCATGCTGGACTTAGCGGCATGAATATGGGTCAGGGCGTTGCCGAGATCGATCTCTTCGCACCTGATGAACTGTATGACCGGATCTTGATGGAGGTTGTGGGTGTCGAGATTCGCGGTAAAGATCATTTGCTGCAGTTGATGCAGGAGTTCTCCCATGCCAAACGGGAATACGACCGCTTTGCTGAAGCGCTTGAAATGGTTAAAACGACAGGTTACGGTATCGCTGCTCCTTCCCTGGCTGAGATGGCGCTGGATGAGCCTGAGCTTATCCGTCAAGGCACTCGCTTCGGGGTAAGATTGAAAGCGACCGCGCCTTCCATCCATATGATTCGAGTCGATGTGGAATCCGAGTTCTCGCCGATTATCGGCACAGAGAAGCAGAGCGAAGAGCTTGTGCGCTATCTGATGCAGGATTTCGAGAACGATCCGATCAAGATTTGGGAATCCGATATATTCGGACGCTCGCTGCACTCGATCGTCCGTGAAGGCATTCAAGGCAAAATCGCGATGATGCCTGATAATGCGAGATATAAATTGCAAGAAACTTTAGGTCGGATCATCAACGAAGGTTCCGGCGGTTTGATCGCGATCATTCTTTAAGTGAGTATCGATAAGGTGTTGAATACGCAGTCGCTAACGGGTCTAAAGTCCCGATTAGCGGCTGTTTTTCGTGTTTTCTTTGGTTGGGCAGAGCAAAACGCTTGAAATTATGAGGTGGCTGTATTACTATAAATTTGTTCCGCGTCATGCATTCTAAACGCGAGATAGGGGTAAAATACCCGATTGCACGTATAATTTGCGGTAAAACGGAAACAGTGAATAGCAAGTGGAGCACATTCCTTATTGGGGAGGTGAAAGAATGAATAAATCGGATCTGATTACACAAGTAGCTGAATCTACTGAGCTTTCCAAGAAGGATGCAACTAAAGCGGTTGATGCCGTTTTCGATGCAATCTCCGAAGCTTTGCAAAGTGGAGACAAGGTACAGCTGGTCGGCTTTGGCAACTTCGAGGTTCGCGAGCGTTCCGCACGGAAAGGCCGCAACCCGCAAACAGGTGAAGAAATCGAAATCCCTGCGAGCAAAATTCCTGCATTTAAACCTGGTAAAGCGCTCAAAGACGGAATCAAATAAAGATTTCTACATATTACCTAAGAGCACAGGTCGTGAATTCGTTCACGGCCTTTTCTTTTAGCTTACGGTGAGGAGGTCTGAACAATGGAGAACGTTCAAAACGGGGATTATTTTATCGTTAAAGCGCTGGACCATGGCGTGCAGGTGATTGGCCTTACCCGCGGTCAGGACACCCGGTTTCATCATACCGAGAAGCTGGACAAAGGCGAGGTCATCATCGCCCAGTTCACGGATCATACATCTGCGGTCAAAATCCGCGGCAAAGCTGAGGTCATGACCAAACACGGGAAGATTGAATCCGGCATCTGATTAGACTTATCATCTTGGCTAAGCCCCACCAAATTGGTGGGGCTTTTTTATGTTTGATGTTTCCGTGGAAAGATTGTGTGTTAATCAATTGTTAAAGGACCCTTGTTGGATTCGCGAACGTTGTATATACTAGCGGAATGAATAAAAATACGAAAGGATGTTTAAAGAAATCATGGCAAAGCAATTTAGAGAGGGACAATATGTGGTGGTCCCTGAAAATCCGGTATCCCTGTTTCTGTTCAGCAGTACTCGCTCCGGCTGGATTTGGCTGCTAGTGAGGCTGTATCTCGGTTATTCTTGGTTAACGTCGGGGCTGAAAAAGCTGACGGCGGAAGCCTGGACGGGAAGCGAAGCCGGCGCGGCCATTCAGGGGTTTGTCGGGGGAGCGCTGGCTAAGGCGGAAGAGGGGAAGGACGTCACCGGATGGTATGCTTCTTTTCTCGAAGGGTTTGTGCTTCCCAACGCCAAGCTGTTTTCGTATATGGTGTCCTTCGGTGAGGTGTTGGTCGGACTCGGGCTGATTTTGGGTCTGCTGACGGGCATTGCCGCGTTTTTCGGCGGATTAATGAATGCCAGCTTTTTATTCGCGGGCACGGTAAGCTCCAATCCGTTATTCTTTATATTGGCCACATGGCTGGTAATGGCCTGGAAAGTGGCGGGCTGGTATGGTCTGGACCGTTGGGCGCTGCCGCTGCTGGGTACGCCTTGGAGCCGCAGGCGCAAGGATCAGGACATTCCAGAATAAATTTGATTTTACTCTAAAAGTAACATTCGTCACTTTTGCAAACGCGTTTGTCAAGTACAATTCCAACAGACCGCGGCCATGAAATCCTTTAATCTGAAATCAGATCAATTGGATAAAGGATGATGGTCATGGGAATCCGAGCTTTTTTTAAACTGGTGGAAATTCAGACAAAGGTAGCCAGCATGATTCCGTTCCTGTTCGGAACTTTGTATGCACTGTTTCGTTTTCAGCAGTTCGATGGGTATCATTTTGCCCTGATGCTCGCATCATTGCTGTCGTTTGATATGGCAACGACGGCAATCAATAACTATTACGATTATAAAAAAGCGATTAAAAAGAACGGCTTCGGTTACGAGGAGCACAATGCCATTGTACGTTATAATCTTAAGGAGCCTGCCGTGGTGTCCGTCATCATCTTGCTGCTCTTGACAGCCATTGGTGCGGGGATCGCGCTATTCCTCTCTACGGGCTGGTTGATCCTGCTGCTCGGGGGATTGTCTTTTGCCGTAGGGATATTATATTCGTTCGGACCGATTCCGATCTCGCGGATGCCGCTAGGCGAGCTGTTCTCCGGATTGTTTATGGGATTTGTCATTATACTTATTTCGGCTTGGATCCATGCGGAGGGAAGCTATCTGGCGGTTTTGGACCTGCACGGCAGCGTTCTGTCCCTTCAGGTGAACCTTCCTGAGGTACTGCTGCTGCTGGTGGTATCACTGCCGGCCATACTTGGGATTGCCAACATCATGCTGGCCAACAACATCTGCGACATGGATGAGGATATGGAGAATAAGCGGTATACGCTGCCGGTATATATAGGATTCAGACCTTCTCTAAAGCTGTTCCGAATTCTGTATTGTCTTGCATATCTGGACCTGGCGGCTCTTCTCCTGATGAAGGTGCACCCCGTGTTAGTGCTTCTGGTGTTTGTCACCCTTGTCCCGATTTATAAAAAAAGCGCCGTTTTCACCGCCCATCCTTCCAAAGAGAAGACATTTGTGATCGCGGTGCAAAATTTCGTGCTCATGAATCTGGCGCGGATCGCCGCGCTGGGGGTAGCAGTGGCATTGACTTGACCCTTTTTTCTAAACCGAATACGGTTCGTTTTACCTGAAGCAGGCATAGCCTGCTTTTTTTCTTTATACAATGAGGTATGGACTAATGAGGACCAGAAGAAACTAGGAATAGAGGAGGTTTAGGATATGAAGCACTGGCAATCTGTACGAGCCGTACTCCTGCCCGCGGCGATTGCATTCATCATGCTCGCACTGTTAATGGGGCTTCAATCGCAAGCCCGTTATAAGGTCGGCGCTGTGACAGCGGCGATACCCTATCACAGCCGCGAATTAAGCGATGCCGGATTAGTGGACTCCCTAAAGAATCTTCCTCTTCATCTGAAAATAAGCCGGGCAGATTATGATGAAGGCGCGTTGACGCTGGATATCAAATTGAGCGACCCCGCGGAGACGGCCGCCGAGGTTTATGAGGATATCGCCAGCATTATGTCCTTTACGTTCGAGGGAACGGATAATGTGCAGCAGTTGTATCTAAGAGTAGTAGCCATCGATCGTTGGGGAGGGAAGCGGTATATGCTGCTGGCTTCGAATATGAGCAAGGATACCTGGGACTCACGCTATGCAGAAGCTCTAACCCAACTTGAGAACGGCGATGTTCCGCCATCTATTGCCGCCGCTCTTAACCTAACGTTTACGAATCTTTGGCTAAAGCAGTTCAGCAGCCCATGATAGGGGTAAAATAGTAAGTGACAGGGCATGTACGTGTCTTGAACATGTGTTATAATAGATTGGATTGTGGGCTCAATTGGACAAAAGAACATCAAGTGCACGGAGGCTGAGAATGAAATCGTATCGCGTACCAGAACTGGCAGAGAAATATTTAAATTATGATATGATTCAAAACCACACGGAACTTCCGAATTTTCCGGATGCCCGTGTTCATTTGCTATACATATTTTTAAAGGATTCGGGACGAAATCTTGCCGGTCATGAAGAATTGTACGCACTGGTTACCTCACTGGTTCAAGTGGGACTCGATACGCATGAGAGCATCGACGTTACGGAGGGCAATCAAGGAGAGGCGATGATGCGATCCCGGCAGTTAAAGGTGCTTGCAGGGGATTACTTCAGCAGTCGTTTTTATCAACTCCTTGCCTTAAAGGGCGAAATTGCTGTCATCTCGCTTCTTAGCAAGGCTGTTAGCGATGTGAACGTGTTGAAGATGAGATTGTACGGCAAAATGAAGAAAACGCTGCTGCCTTCTGAAGAATATCTACGGCTAACGGTACAGCTGAATATGCAGCTGTTTCTTTCTTTTACTCCGCTGCTTGAGAAGTCCGTACAAGAAACATGGGAGAAGCTGCTCAAGGAATTTACGGAATGTGAAACGCTTGTGCGGGAGATGGAACGCTGTGCGACGCCTGAAATTGGCAGATGCGGTTACGTGTACTGGCATCTGATCGAATCGGGGAGCGACGAGGAACGGAAAATGCTGGTTAGCAAGAAGACGGATATGAAGGACTGGAGGAAGCTGATCCTGAGGCACAAGGTTTCGGAGAAGCTGCTGGACAAGCTGCGCGAATCCGTTAATGCCGTACAGCTGCTGCTGGCAAGCCGTGTAGGAGAGAGCCCGTACGCCGGTATGCTGGACCCGTTCCTGAAACGGCTCAGCACGTATAGGTCCGTCGTAAGTGAAGGGTAGGGGGATGCTGTGGATAATCAAACAACGAAGTTAGACATGAATAAACATGATGGCAAAAATCCGAAAGAGCAATACGTCCACTCCGTCTTTGAAAGCATTTCGGGAAAATATGATATTATGAATGATATTCTGAGCTTTCGAAGACATAAAGCCTGGCGCAAGTTTACGATGAAAAAGATGAATATGCGCCAAGGCAATACAGCTATCGATTTATGCTGTGGTACTTGTGACTGGACGATCAGTATGGCCCAGGCAAGTGAATCAGGACACATAGTCGGACTCGATTTCAGTGAGGGGATGCTGAATGTCGGCCGGGGGAAGGTTGCCAAACAGGGGCTGGACCAACAGATAGACCTGGTTCAGGGAAACGCCATGAGCCTGCCGTTCGAAGACAATCAGTTCGATTACGCGACGATCGGTTTCGGTCTTCGCAATGTGCCGGATTACATGCAGGTTCTGCATGAGATGAAACGCGTGGTTAAGCCTGGCGGGATGGTTGTATGTTTGGAATTGTCCAAGCCGACTTGGCAGCCGTTCAAAGGCATTTATTATTTCTACTTTCAACAAGTGCTGCCTCGGATGGGGAAACTGGTAGCCAAGCGTTACGAGCAGTATAAGTGGCTGCCGGAATCGCTGGCTTTGTTCCCAGGACGAGAGGAGCTTGCCGAAGCTTTCCGTCAGACCGGACTTAAACAGGTTCAGGCCTATCCCTTGACTGGTGGCATAGCAGCCTTACATATTGGGATCAAGGAGAATCTGGATGTTTAAGAAAATAGGAACTTATCTTGAAATGATTAAAGTGGAGCATACACTGTTTGCTCTGCCTTTCGCTTTTATGGGGGCGATTCTAGGATCGGCCGTAGTGTTTGACCAATTACCATCCTGGGGAGATATCGGCTGGATCTTTCTTGCCATGTTCGGTGCACGCAGCGCTGCGTTCGGATTGAATCGGCTTACGGACCAGCATATCGATGCCAAGAACCCCCGCACCGTAAATCGCGCCATTCCGGCAGGGCTGCTGAAGCCGCTGGAAGTTATCTTATTCATTATTCTGTCTTTCGCGGTGTTTTTCTGGGCCACTTACATGCTGGATCCATTTGCTTTCCGTTTGCTGCCTATCGCTATTTTTATGCTTATTATTTATTCATACACCAAACGGTTTACTTGGCTTTGTCATCTGGTGCTCGGGCTTACAACAGCGTTGGCTCCTCTTGGCGGATGGGTTGCGGTAACCGGTCAAATCGACTGGAAGGCCATTGTGTTCTATATCGCGCTTGCGTTCTGGACGGCGGGATTTGATATTGTCTACGCTTGCCAGGATGAGAAGTTTGATGCAACAGAAAAGCTGTACTCAATTCCATCCCGGTTCGGCTTGCATAAAGCATTGTGGTTCGCACGCGGATTTCACATTGTAACGGCCATCGGCTTTATCATTCTTTTCTTTGTCACGCCGGTTGGCTGGTGGTATCTGATCGGCATGATCATCGCCTGCGGAATTTTGTTCTATCAGCATTACATCTTGTCGCCTAACGATATGAGCCGTCTGCAAACCGCCTTTTTTACGATGAACAGTACACTGAGCATCATCCTGTTTGTATTCACTTTAATTGATTTGGTGGTGCGGTATATCTGATGAAATCCATGCGCAGAAAAAGCTGGGTTGTCGGTATTACGGGAGCCAGCGGCAGCATCTACGGTGTTCGCCTCACCGAGAGCTTGCTCTCGCTGGGTTATGATGTGCATTTGATCATTTCCAATGCGGGGTGGCGTGTCCTGAAGGAGGAGATGGGCTTTCAGGCAGGAAACCGCGAAGAAGTGCTGGCCGAGAAATTCGGCGGATACGAGGGGAGTGTGATGTACCATCCGATCTCCGACATCGGGGCCACGATCGCCAGTGGATCTTTCCTGGTGGAAGGCATGATCATCATGCCATGCTCCATGGGGACATTATCCTCAGTGGCACACGGATCTTCCGACAATCTGATGGGACGCGCCGCGGATGTGATGATGAAAGAGGGCCGTCCTCTGGTGCTTGTCCCGAGAGAGACGCCTCTGCATGCCATTCACCTGGAGAACATGCTGACGCTGGCCAAGCTTGGTGTCAAAATCATTCCCGCGATGCCCGCGTTCTATTACGGACCGAAGACCATTGATGATATCGTGAATTTTCTGGTCGGCAAGGTATTGGACAGCTTGCGAATCGAACATCAACTGTATACGAGATGGGGAGACTAGCAGGCCCGGGGTGCATCGAAGGCGTTAGCGGCTGTTGAAATGACGACTCTACGAACCTGTGCTGCGATTTTGACGAACGACAACAGGAAGGGTTAAGCTTATATTTCAAGTCGTAGATCAACTTGGCCTGCTAAGATCGCAAGGTAGTGCCGGAGTTATGGAATGAGAATCTAAGCATATGGGTGAAAAGATGAAACGATTTGACATATTCGGAACATTAAAAAAAGATATGGACGTTATCGAGAAGGAACTCTATCTCAGCGTCGAGGGCGACAGCCCCGAGCTAACAGAGACTTCCTTGCATCTGCTTAGAGCAGGAGGCAAGCGGCTTCGTCCTGTTTTTGTACTGATGGGCGGTAAGTTCGGCGACTATGACATTGACAAGCTGAAATATGTGGCCGTGCCGCTCGAGATGATTCACAGCGCATCGCTCGTTCACGATGACGTGATCGATGATGCGGACACGCGGCGCGGGAAGCCAACGGTAAAAGCGAAATGGGATAACCGGATTGCCATGTATACCGGCGACTATATTTACGGCAAGGCGCTGGAGTTGACGACCCACCTGAAGCAGCCAGAGATTCATCAGATTCTCGCCAAGGCCATAGTCGAAATGTCTATCGGCGAAATGGAGCAGATTCGCGATTTCTTTAATACCGATCAGGACGTCAGAAGATATCTTCTTCGCATTCGTCGCAAGACGTCGCTCTTGATCGCCGTCAGCTGCCAGCTCGGAGCACTGGCTGCGGATGCAGACCGCAAGGTCGCAAACAGCCTGTATCGATTCGGATATAACGTCGGCATGGCCTTTCAGATTCAAGACGATCTTTTGGATCTATGCGGGACGGAGAAGCAGATTGGCAAGCCGCCGGGGAGCGATATGAGGCAGGGGAATATTACGCTGCCCGTTATATTTGCGCTCGAAGATAGCAAGCGGAGGGAGCCGCTGCTGCAAGAGCTGGATCGGATTCATACACTGAATGGTCTGTGTGATGTGACTGACGCTGTGAAGCTTGTAACCTCTAGCGATGGTATATCGAGATCTGAGGCACTAGCTGATCAGTATATCCGTAAAGCATTGGACGCATTGGATACTTTGCCTGACATCAAGACCAAAAAACAGCTTAGAGATATCGCAAATTTTATTACGAAGCGGTCATATTAGCCTTAACCATGAGGTTGCTTTCTGTTAAAATACGGGTACAAACATGTAACATCACCTGAGCATGGAATGATTGTTCAATATCCTAGAATGAGGGGAAGCGTGATGAGGCCAATGGAACGTACTTTTTTAATGATTAAACCGGATGGTGTACAGCGTGGGCTGATCGGCCGAATCGTCGGCCGTTTGGAGGATAAAGGATTCAAGCTGGTTGCAGGCAAGTTCCTGCAGATTTCAGACGAGCAGGCCAAGCGCCATTATGCGGAACATGAAGGCAAAGATTTTTTTGAAAACCTGGTTGGGTTTATAACGTCCGGACCGGTGTTTGCGATGGTTTGGGAAGGGGACGACATCATTGCTTTGTCCCGCCAAGTGATCGGCAAAACGAATGTGAAGGATGCGCTGCCCGGGACGATTCGGGGGGATTTTTCAGCCCATACCCCGCACAATCTGATTCATGGATCGGATTCACCGGAGAGCGCGCAACGCGAAATGGCCAATTTCTTTGAAGAGAAGGAATTGATTGAGTATAACAAGACGCTGTCCCCTTGGCTGTAAGCTAAGGAAGCGGCATAATCTGATTAAACAGGATGATACGATGACGGAACATGAACCTGTGCTGGATGATCCGGATTACATCGGCTTTGTTCGCAGTATCGAACGGAGCACGGGGATCAATCTGGCAGATTATAAAGAGGCGCAGATGAAGCGAAGGCTGACAACGCTGCGTTTGAAGAAGGGGTTTGAAACCTTTTCGGCTTTCTATGACGCGATGATGAAGGACAAGCCATTATTTCATGAGTTTTTGGACCGGATGACAATTAATGTCTCGGAGTTTTGGCGCAATCCCAACCGGTGGGAAGTTCTCCGTGACAAAATATTACAAGAGATATCCCGGCAGAATCCCGGGATATTGAAAATATGGAGTGCCGCCTGCTCCACGGGTGAGGAGCCATTTACGCTTGCCATGATACTGTCCGAACAGAACATGCTGAGCCGTGCGCGTATTGTGGCGACAGACATTGATGATGGGGCATTACATAAAGCGAAGGAAGGCCTATATGTCGAGAGGTCGTTGAAGGATGTGCCTCCGGATGTAGCCGCCCGCTATTTTAAGGAAGAAGGTTCGGTGTATCGCTTCAGTGAGCATTTGAAGAAGGAAGTAACCTTTCATAAGCAGAATTTGCTGACGGACCGGTTTGAGACTGGATATGATCTGATTGTTTGCCGAAACGTGATGATTTATTTCACGGAAGGGGCCAAGCATAAGCTGTACCAGAAGTTTGCGTCAAGCCTGAAGCCAGGCGGATTTTTGTTTGTGGGCAGCACGGAGCAGATCTTTAATCCTGGACAATATAATCTGGAGAGCAACGAGACTTTCTTCTACCGCAAAATTTAATAGAAATGGCTATCATAACGCATAAGCGCTTTTCAATCCGGAGGATGAGAGGCGCTTTTGCTTGTCCCGTGGCATTCTTGTCAAAGCGTTAGACCTATACTATAATGAGCAGAAGATATTTACGGAGTTTAGCGGTTTAACGCTTAAAAGTTTAAAGGGGGAAAAGCATCATGAGCTTACGCTTTTTAACTGCTGGGGAAACACACGGTCCTCAGTTGACTACCATAATCGAAGGACTTCCAAGCAATTTGGAGCTTGATTTTGAAGCATTGAACTTTCAGCTTCATCGGAGACAGAAGGGATATGGCCGGGGCCGCCGCATGCAGATCGAGAAGGATACCGCGCAAATCCTTGGGGGTGTGCGTCACGGATATACAACCGGTGCGCCAATCGCGTTGGTCGTGCAGAATAACGACTGGAAGCATTGGCAGAACATTATGAATGTGGAGCCGATTGAAGGTAACGACGAGGTGAAAAGACGGGTGCACCGCCCAAGACCGGGGCATGCTGACTTGAACGGCGGTTTGAAGTACAACCTGAAGGATCTGCGTAATGTGCTGGAACGCTCCAGTGCCCGTGAAACCACAGTCCGCGTAGCGGTTGGCGCTATCGCCAGACAATTCCTGGCACAATTCGGCGTCAAAGTGGCAGGCCAGGTCATCCGGATTGGCGAGATCGAAGCTCCCCCGCATAATCTTTCGATTGATGAGCTGATCGAGCGTACGGAAGCCTCCTCGGTTCGCGTCGTGGATGAAGAGACGGAGAAGAAGATGGAAGCCTACATAGATCAGATCAAAAAAGAGGGCGACTCCATTGGCGGCATCGTGGAATGTATCATCGAAGGCTTGCCGGTCGGACTGGGCAGCCATGTCCAATATGACCGCAAGCTGGATGGCCGCATCGCACAAGGCGTGATGTCCATCAATGCTTTTAAGGGTGTTGAGGTCGGCATCGGATTTGAAGCAGGCGAACTGCCCGGTTCCCAGGTGCATGACGAGATAATGTATAGTGAAGAGCGCGGATACCACCGCGCAACCAATCGCCTGGGCGGATTTGAAGGCGGGATGACCAACGGCATGCCGATCGTTGTTCGCGGCGTCATGAAGCCGATTCCAACGCTGTACAAGCCGCTTCAAAGCGTGGATATCGATACGAAGGAAGCTTTCACGGCTCAGGTTGAACGCTCGGATGCCTGTGCGGTTCCGGCAGCCAGCGTTGTTATGGAGCATGTGGTGACTTGGGAGGTAGCGAGGGCGTTTCTTGAGAAGTTTGGCGGTGATTCGATGGAAGAAATTCATGCGAATTACCAGAACTACCTGAAGCAGCTGGAGCACTACTGATATGAGAACACTTCAGGTGGAGCTGGGAGAGCGTTCATATCCGATTTATATCGGAGCGGGGATTTTGGATACGATTGGTGAGTTAAGCACGAAGCATGGAATTACACGCAAGAGCCCGCATTTGATCGTAACGGATGATAAGGTAGCACCTCATTATTTGTCTCAAGTGGAGGAGCAGTTAAAGTCGGAAGGATATACGGTTATTTCTCACATTGTCCCCTCCGGTGAATCCTCCAAATCGCTTCAGGTCTATGAAGAGGTAATGACGACAGCGATCAACGGTAAGCTGGACCGCAGCTCGGCAGTATTTGCGCTGGGCGGCGGTGTTGTGGGTGATTTGGCCGGATTCGTCGCGGCAACGTACATGCGCGGCGTGACATTTGTTCAGATCCCGACCACTATCCTGGCCCATGACAGCAGCGTCGGCGGCAAAGTGGCGGTCAACCATCCGTTAGCTAAAAATATGATCGGCGCGTTTCATCAACCGGTGATGGTGGTTTACGATGTGAATACGCTGATGTCTTTGCCTCCGCGTGAGGTATCTTCTGGTCTTGCAGAAATGGTGAAGCATGGCTTGATCCTGGACCGTGATTTTGCCTATTGGTGCCGGGAGAACGGCTCGAAGCTGCTGAGCCTCGATCCCGATACACTGATATACGGCCTGGAGCGCGGATGTGCGATCAAGGCGAACGTCGTATCCCAGGATGAGCGGGAAGGTGGTTTGCGTGCCATCCTTAATCTAGGGCACACCATCGGCCATGCCATTGAAGCGGTTGGCGGCTACGGACGCTTTTTGCACGGTGAGGCGATTGCAATCGGAATGGCGGGCTCGGCCCGTCTTGCCGAAAAGCTTGGCAGATCTGCGGATCTGTACAACGAGACAGTGAGCATGCTGAAGGCGGTGAATCTGCCGGTAACCTTGCCGGGTGACGTCTCGGTTGAGCGGATTATGGATGCGATGCAGCACGATAAAAAGTTTGCCGAGGGGAATATGGTATTTATCGTACCGGAATCCATCGGCTCCGTCAGCATCGTTAAGGATGTACCGGTAGAAGCTGTTCGAACTGTGGTCGAACAGTTGAAGGGAGAGGGATAGTTCATGATGAATCGGGGAATCCGGGGGGCGACAACCGTCACCCGTAACGATGAGCAGGAGATTGTACAGGAAACGCTGCGGCTGCTTGAAGAGATGGTGAGACGCAACGAGCTCCAGCCGGAGTATATCAGCAACATATGGATTACGATGACACAGGATCTGGATGCGACGTTTCCGGCCAAAGCGATACGCCAACTGGAGGGCTGGGATCTCGTCCCTTTAATGTGTTCGGTTGAAATACCGGTTCAAGGCAGTCTGCCGCGCTGCATCCGGTTTATGGTGCAGGTCAATACGGACAAAAGCCAGAGCGAGATCAAGCATGTGTATTTGAACGAAGCCAAGCGGCTGCGTCCGGATTTATCAGGCTCCAACGCTTGATGTTGAAATTTAGGGTTGCAGTAACACGGCATCATCCTGTATAGTGATATCAGAATAGCTGAGTAGAGTTAGGTTTTACAGATGAGTTGAGTTGAGAAGAGCTGAGGCATTTTAGGTAATAACATAATCGGGATTAAGGATGAACTTGATTTCATGATGAATAGTACAGCACGTTCACACGGCTGGTTACAAGCCTATTTCTTGTATCCGTCTAAGGAACAACAGCCGCTGTAGTTTGTCGTTGAATAGTTGGAATTCCTTGACCACGCTCTTTTTTCATAGACTTATTCTGAACGTTAACCTCTACTTCGGTAGAGGTTTTTTTGTTGTTGTATACGATCAATTAAGGAGGGATTGACATGGCGAATCCATCAATGGAGCAAGTGGTGGCTACGGCAGGTGAATATAACCTGATTCCGGTAGCGATCAGACTGTTAGCCGATATGGAAACCCCGATTCGCATTTTTCAGCGGTATGCGGAACGGAAGCGGGCATTTTTACTTGAAAGCGTTGAGGGTGGAGTACAGTGGGCACGGTATTCGTTTATCGGAACAGACCCCTTCTTAATGATCACGGGTAAAAAAGGCAAGATCGAAATTGAAAGGAACGGAGAGCGTTCCCTGCTGAAAGGAAAGCCTGTCGAGGAGTTAAAAGCGCTGCTGCGAACGTACCGCAGCCCGCAGCTGAAGGAGATGCCACCTTTTACCGGAGGGGCTATCGGATTTTTTGGATATGACCTGCTCCAATATTATGAGAAGCTTCCGGCACATGCGATGGACGATCTCGGAATGGATGATATAAGGTTCATGTTTTGCGATCAAGTCATTGTCTTCGACCATGTGAAACAGCAGATCATGCTGGTTGGCAACGTACACGTGAAACCGGGTGATTCGGACGAAAACATTCGGCAAAGCTATCGGGATGTATGCCGCACCTTGGAAGAAGCAGCCGAGCAGCTGCAAGAGCAGGGACCGCGGGAGAACGTGAACTCCAAAGGCATTCCGGCGGATGTTGATATGGGCGACATTCAATCCAATATGACAAAAGAGAAGTACCTCTCCAACGTGGAGCAAGCGAAGGAGTACATTCGCGCAGGGGACATTTTCCAGGTGGTATTGTCTCAGCGCTTCCATATTGAGACCGAAGTATCGCCGCTTCACGTCTACCGAGTATTGAGAACGCTGAATCCTTCACCGTATATGTATTATCTCAAAATGGACAACGACATTATTGTGGGCACATCGCCGGAAGCCCTGGTGAAGGTGGATGGACGAAGACTGGAAACAAGACCGATTGCAGGCACCAGGCCTAGAGGCAGCGATGAGGCCGAAGACCAGGCGCTGGCCGATGAGCTGCTGCAGGACGAGAAGGAACGCGCCGAGCATTTGATGCTGGTGGATCTGGGGCGTAATGACCTGGGCCGTGTGTCAGAGTTCGGCACGGTGAAGTGCGACACGTTCATGGAGATTGAAAAATACTCCCATGTGATGCATATGGTATCCAGCGTATCCGGTCAACTGAGTGAGGATAAGGATTTCTTCGATGCTTTTCTGTCCTGCTTGCCGGCAGGGACGGTATCCGGAGCTCCGAAACTTAGGGCAATGGAAATCATTGCGGAGCTAGAGCGGGAGGCCAGAGGTGCGTATGCCGGGGCCATCGGTTATCTCGGCTTTGGCGGCAATATGGATTCCTGCATTACGATCCGTACGATCATTTTCCGTCAGGGTAAAGCTTATGTTCAGGCGGGGGCAGGCATCGTATGGGATTCGGTACCGGAGAAGGAATATGAAGAAACCGTCAACAAAGCCAAAGGGATGCTGAAGGCGATCCGCGTCGCGGAAGCGATGTTCCCGTCCAGCACGGATGCTAACGATTTAATTAATCAGGATTATCTGTACCAATACACACCTTAAACCGAAGGAGGAGAACGTAATGAACGTCATGGAAACGATGCAATCCAGCCTTACGAAGCTGATTCAAGGTCAAGATTTGAGCCGGGACGTAGCACGCGGGGTCATGCAGTCCATTATGGAAGGCCAGGCAACCCATTCTCAAATCGGGGCGCTGCTTACTGCTTTGAGAATGAAGGGGGAGACGGTCGAAGAGATCACCGGCTTCGCCGAGGCGATGCGTGGTGCGGGCGGGCGCGTCGTTACCGAGCGAAACCAGCTGCTGGATACATGCGGCACCGGAGGATCCGGGATTCATAAGTTTAACATCTCTACCGTATCCGCCATAATCTCCTCCTCGGTATCGGTCAGAGTGGCCAAACACGGCAACCGCTCGGCATCGGGACGGGCGGGCAGCGCGGATGTGCTGGAGGCGCTGGGCGTCAATATCCACTTGACGGCAGAGCAAGCCACAGCCTGTCTGAACGACATCGGAATCTGTTTCCTGTTTGCCCAAATCTATCATCCATCTATGAAACATGCGGCTGCTCCTCGCAAAGAGCTCGGGGTTCGAACCGTATTTAATATGCTGGGGCCTTTGACAAATCCGGCGGGTGCTGATCGGCAGATGCTCGGGATTTACGATATGAACAAAACGGAAACCATCGCGCAAGTGCTCAAGGAGCTTGGCTTAAAGCGGGCCATGGTGGTGACCAGCCATGATGGTTTGGATGAAATCAGCATCTCTGAGCCTACGCGAGTCTCCGAGCTCCGCGGCGGAGAAGTCCGAACTTATGATATTCATCCGCATGATCTGGGACTGTCAATTCATCCGATGAGCGATATTCTGGGCGGTGATGCCAAAGAGAACGCAGCCATCATCGGATCGGTGCTGCGTGGTGAGCGCAGTGCATATCGGGATATCGTGCTTGCCAATGCCGGTGCCTGCATCTATGTGTCTGGGCTTGCGGATAGTTTGGCCGAAGGTGTGCAGCGCGCAGCGGGAGCCATCGATTCAGGGCTGGCTCAGTCCAAGCTGGAGCAGTTGATCTCAAGAACGGGGGAAATGAGTTATGTATCTTGATCGAATAGTCGAAACGAAGCGCAGAGAGGTTGCCCAACTGCGAGAAACATTCAGCATCTCGGAGGCCAAGAGGCAAATCGCGGATTTACCGCCGACTCTCGGTTTTGAGAAGGCGTTGTCCACGGGGCGTAAACGCAGCATGGGGTTAATCGCCGAGGTGAAGAAGGCTTCGCCATCCAAAGGGTTAATTCGTCCGGACTTTGACCCGATTATGATCGCCAAAGCTTATGAGGCAGCCGATGCCGATTGCCTATCCGTGCTGACCGACAAGGACTATTTTCAGGGTAGTGGAGAGTATTTGAAAGCGGTAAGGGCGGCTGTCAATATTCCTTTGCTGCGCAAGGATTTTATTATCGACGAGACTCAGATTTACGAAGCGCGCCTGTTGGGTGCGGACGCGGTTCTCTTGATCGCGAGCATACTGGAGCCGCAACGGATCGCGGAGTTTATAGACATCGCCGGCTCTATTGGCTTGGATTGCCTGATTGAGGTCCATGATGGGCAGGAGCTGGAATCGGTTCTTAAGCTGGGAACAGCTCAGCTTATCGGAATTAACAACCGCAATCTGCAGACCTTTGAAACATCACTGCAGACAACGGCGGATATCGCGGCACAAGTTCCGCAGGGAGTTACGTTGATCAGCGAGAGCGGAATATCAGGCCCCGCCGATATTTCCTACTTGCATTATGTTGGGGCACATGGTGTTCTGGTAGGGGAGCATTTCATGCGCCAGCAGGATGTGTTCCGTGCAGTAAACGATCTGATGGGACCCTTGCCGATCGCTGCAGACATAGAATAAAGGGGATATTAAGTGATGAGTACGGCGCTAAAAATATGTGGACTTCAAAGCGTTGAAGTGCTAAAATCTATGATAAACTTACCTGTGGATTATATCGGATTCGTATTTGCCAAGAGCCGGCGGAAGGTATCTCCGCGGCAGGCTGCGCAGCTTATGCAAGTATTGCGGGAATGGGATCATGACAAAATTCCCGCCGCCGTCGGCGTCTTGGTTAACCCTGATTTGGATGAGCTGGAAGAGCTTCTACGAGAAGCAGCGCTCGACGTCGTGCAGCTGCATGGTCAGGAATCGCCGCAATTTTGCCGGGAAGTGAAGGAGCGCTTCCCGGTTTCCGTTTTTAAGGCAGTATCGATCGAGAGTGACCGCTCGGAAGCGGAACGTCTGTCAGCACTGGATCCGTATGCGGGCAGCATCGACGGATTGTTGATCGACACGTACGATCCGGTATATGGCGGAGGGTCTGGTACGACATTTGCCTGGGATCTCATCCCACCTTACCAGCAGTGGGCGAAACGGCAAGGGATCCCCTTGTTTGTAGCCGGCGGATTGGATTCGGATAATGTATCGCATTTAATAGGTCAATACGCTCCGTACGGCGTGGATGTATCCAGCGGCGTTGAGAGTGAACCTGGCGTGAAGGACATAAACAAAGTGATTGCTTTCGTAGAAAGGGTGAAGGGGAAATGACACAGCTTCCTGATCGTAATGGACGTTTCGGAGTGTTTGGTGGCCGGTTCGTACCGGAAACACTCATGAACGCTTTAATAGAGCTTGAACAAGAGTATAACCGCTTTTCGGAGGATCCTGCGTTCAAAGAGGAGATTGCTTATTTGCTTAAACAGTATTCCGGACGGGAAACGCCGTTATATTATGCCGAGCGGCTCAGCAAACACCTCGGCAAGGCTAAAATTTATCTGAAGCGTGAGGATTTGAACCATACAGGCGCACACAAAATCAACAACGCCATTGCTCAGGGCGTGTTAGCCAAGCGTATGGGCAAAGGCAAGGTCATTGCCGAAACGGGAGCCGGGCAGCATGGCGTTGCCACTGCAACCGTAGCCGCTCTGCTCGGTCTCGAATGCAAGGTGTTCATGGGCGAAGAGGATACCAAGCGGCAGCAATTGAATGTATTCCGTATGAAAATGCTCGGAGCCGAAGTGATTCCGGTGACGTCCGGAAGCCGAACGCTGAAAGATGCCGGCAACGAGGCGCTTCGCTACTGGGTCAGCAACGTAGAGGATACCTTCTATGTACTTGGCTCCGCAGTAGGTCCGCATCCGTATCCGATGATGGTGCGGAACTTCCAGCGGATTATCGGTGACGAGACCCGCAAGCAGATTCTGGATACGGAAGGAAGACTGCCCAACGTGATCCTTGCACCAATCGGTGGAGGGAGCAATGCGATCGGCATGTTCTACCCCTTCCTGGAAGATAAGGAAGTCGGTTTGATCGGTGTCGAAGCGGCTGGCAAAGGGGTAGATACCGATTTTCATGCGGCTACCATGTCCAAGGGGACCCATGGCGTATTCCAGGGATCGATGAGTTATTTGCTTCAGGATGAGTATGGACAGGTACAGGAGGCGCATTCTATTTCTGCCGGCCTTGATTATCCCGGCGTTGGACCTGAGCACTCCTACTTAAAAGATATTGAGCGTGTGCAGTATGTGCCTATAACAGACCAAGAGGCATTGGATGCCTTGCAACTGCTATGCCGCACGGAAGGTATTATTCCTGCGCTGGAATCAGCGCATGCCGTAGCACAAGCAGTAAAAATGGCGCCCGCGTGGACCGAAGACGATATCGTCGTCATTAATTTGTCCGGTCGCGGTGACAAGGACGTGGAGTCCATCATGGCTTACACGGGAGGGAAAACCGAATGAACCGAATTGACCAGACCTTTGCGTCGTTGAAACAACAAAACAAGACGGCCTTGATTCCTTATCTGACCGTTGGGGATCCGGACGTGAAATCGACGCTAGATATCATTCATGAGCTTGAAATTGCAGGAGTCGATATCATCGAACTCGGTGTTCCTTATTCTGATCCCCTCGCCGATGGCCCGGTCATCCAGCGTGCTTCCGAGCGCGCCCTGAAGAGCAAGGTGACCATTCGCACTTGCATGGAGACTGCGCGCCTGGCGAGAGAACGGGGCAGTAAGCTGCCGTTCATTCTGTTCACCTATTACAATCCGGTTCTGCAGACCGGACTGGATGTTTTCTTTGAAGAAGTGGTAAGGAATGATATCAGCGGGTTGATCATTCCGGATCTGCCGGTGGAAGAATCCGAAGAGATTCGGAAACGGGCTCATGCCGCGGACGTTCACCTGATTCCGCTGGTGGCACCTACCTCCCATGAACGGATTGCGAGTATCGCTTCGGAAGCGACCGGCTTTGTGTATTGCGTATCCTCGCTTGGCGTGACAGGCGAGCGCACCGATTTTTATTCGGGAGTGGAATCATTTCTTGAAACGGTGAAGCAGTACAGCAACGTGCCCATCGCGATTGGCTTTGGCATTTCGTCCGGGGAACAGGTTGCCAGATTCTCGAAAATCTGCGACGGCGTCGTTGTTGGCAGTGCCATCGTGCGTCAGATCGAATCGACGATTCCTTTTCTTGAGAAGGAAGAGACAAGACAGCAGGGACTTTTGCAAATCAGGGAGTTTGTGTCACAATTAAAGGGTTAGTGTTGTCCATAGCAGTTATGAAAGGTGAGGCGAATATCGTATGAAACCGAAAGCACAAATTGTTAATCTTCCTGTATATCAACCCGGAAAGCCCATCGAAGAAGTCAAAAAAGAATTAGGCTTGGATGTTGTCATTAAACTGGCCTCCAACGAGAATCCATACGGCTGCTCGCCCCGAGCAACCGAAGCGATTACAGCTGAACTCGGTACGCTCAGCCTGTATCCGGATGGAAGTGCGGCTGATTTAACGGCGGAGCTTGCTGAGCAGCTTGGTATTGAACGCAATCAGATTATTTTCGGATGTGGATCCGATGAAATCATCGCCCTCATCATTCGGGCGTTCCTGGAGCCGGGAGACGAAACCATTATGGCCGATCAGACCTTCTCGGTGTATAAAACGAATGCGGATATTGAAGGCGCAACAAGCATTGAGGTACCTCTGGTTAACGGTAAGCATGATCTGCCGGGCATGGTCAAAGCCGTTACGAACAAAACCAAAATCATCTGGGTGTGCAATCCGAATAATCCGACCGGAACCATCGTTTCCGAAAGCGAGCTGGTATCTTTCCTGGATGAAGTCCCGGCTCACGTGATGGTTGTTCTCGATGAAGCTTATTTTGAATATGTAACGGACGCCTCGTATCCGGCCAGCATCAAGTTAATGGAACGTTATCCGAATTTGGTAATCCTGCGTACCTTCTCCAAAATATACGGCCTAGCTGCCCTTCGCATCGGCTACGGCATCGGGCAATCTGAGGTTATTTCCTTGATTAACCGGGTACGTGAGCCGTTTAATACAGGACGCCTGGCCCAAGTGGCGGCAAAGGCAGCCCTGAAAGATCAGGAATTCGTAGCTAAATGCCGTCAATTGAATGCCGAGGGAATCACTTATGTCCAGCGGGAGTTTGATCGTCTTGGGTTATCCTATTTCCCTGCGAACGGTAACTTTATCATGGTGGATGTGAAGAAGCCGGGCACCGAAGTGTTCAAGTCCCTGCTAAGTAAAGGCATTATCGTACGTCCGGGATTTGAAGTTTACCCGAACTACATTCGCGTAACCGTTGGCTCTGAAGAACAGAATAAGGCTTTCATCGGCGCATTGGAACAAGTGCTCCAGGAAGTAAATGCTCCAGCCTAATCTAATGACATAACAATAATCGCAGCTAGAAACGAGTGAGAGAGAGAACATGACCATGGAAATTTCTATATTCGGCGTCGGCTTGATCGGCGGTTCGTTAGCATTAAACTTCAAAGGAAAACCAGGCATAACCGTGACCGGTTATGCCCACACACATGAGTATGCCGACCAGGTTATCGCTAAGGGAGTTGTCGATAAAGTTACGCTTTCGGTAGAAGAAGCTGCCCAGGGCGCGGACATCATATTTTTGTGTGTTCCGGTGGGAAGTCTCGAGATGTACATAAAACGTCTGAGTGAATTGCGGCTTAAACCCGGATGCATTATTACGGATGTAGGCAGTACCAAAGCGAGTATTGCCGAATGCGCATCCCAACTTGCGCTGAAGGATGCCTACTTTATCGGAGGACATCCGATGGCTGGTTCGGAAAGATCCGGTGTAGGCGCTGCTTCCACCGTATTATTCGAGAATGCATATTATGTGCTTACTCCGCCGGATGAAGTCCCTCAGGAGAAGGTGGACGTACTTGTAGAGCTTCTATCGTATACGCGTGCACACATTGTAAAGGTGGAGCCGAGACTGCACGATGAGATTGTTGGAGCCATCAGTCATCTGCCTCATGTGATCGCAGTGGCTTTGGTGAACCAGATCAGCTCCTATAATGACGATAATCCGTTGTACCGTACGCTGGCTGCAGGCGGCTTTCGGGATATTACCCGTATCGCTTCCAGTGACCCGGTCGTTTGGCGGGACATTCTATTAAATAATCGTAATGTCATGCTGCCGCTTTTACGAGATTGGAACGAAGGAATTCAGCGTTTCATGGATATGCTGGAGTCGAAGGACGGGGCAGCTATTGAAGAGGCCTTCCGCAGAGCGGGGGAATTCCGCAGCGTGCTCCCAGAGCGACGGAAGGGGATGATTGTATCCCAATACGATCTGTATCTGGACGTGCCTGACCATCCGGGTATCATCGGCCGCATCGCGACGGATTTGGGGACGAATAGCATCAACCTCAGCAACATGCAGATTATCGAGAGTCGAGAAGATGTGCCGGGCGTGATGCGCCTTTCCTTCCGCAATGAAATTGAGCAGGAGCGGGCTAAGGAGCTATTGTTGTCGCAAGGGCACTCGGTGTACCAGTAATTTTCCGGTTGTTTTTTAAACAACCGGAAATAAATGCGTTTTCAGTGTTGACAAAATGAAAACGTATACATATAATAAAAGTACAGTATGGTTTCTCTCCACTCCTATCCAAAATATTGCACTGTGTGCAACCGCCTTCAATGTTGAAGGCGGATTTTTTTTGTCTTTTTTCCTATCCATGGCAAACCTACTGCCACAAACCTGAACTTTTCTCCAAGATGTGCTATAATGCTAGAGTGCTAGTGTAGAAGATTTGGGGAAATTGCCAAATACATAGAATAGTCAGACATCTTGAGGCGTAACTATATATGGTTTGACGGTACTTTTGCACAAATCCTTGATCATTGCATCCGTGGAGATGTATAGGACAGGGAAGAGGCACCGGATGGTGAAGGAGGAACGAAAAATCATATGACGGATTCCCAACTAATCCAAGAAATTAAGCAAGGCAACACCGAACTTTATTCCGAATTAATGCGGCGTTATCAGAGAAAAATATTAGCATTTGTCTATCATATGTTAAAAAGTTCGCACATGGAGCTTATGGCTGAAGACTTATGTTCAGAAACATTTTATAAGGCTTTCCGGAGCTTGCACTCATTCCGGGAAGTGGATGCATCCTTCTCGACCTGGCTCTATACCATTGCCCGCAACACCGTGCTCAGCGAATTGCGCAAGCATCGAAGCGGCACATTGCCGCTGGAGGAGAGTGGGGTCGTGCCAGTGGCTCCGATGGAAGTTGCTCCGGAGCAGGCCATACTACGCAGTGAACGAGTACATATGGTAAGGGAAGCAATAAATAATTTACCGGAGAAACAGAGATCGGCGCTGATTCTTCGGGAGTATGATCAACTGGATTATCAGGAAATCGCAGATATTTTAGGTCAAAGTGTCAGTTCGGTTAAGTCGTTGTTGTTCAGAGCTCGCGGCAGTGTCAAAATTCAGCTCGAACCCTATTTTTATGAGCCGGTTTATGAGGATCTGAGAGGGATGAAGAATAGATGACTTGCGATGAAGCCCAAGAGCTGATGGAAACTGTCTGGGATTTGCCGGACAATGATCTGCGGCGACAACGGCTGATCGCACATGTTCAAACCTGCAGCTCATGTGCAGCGGAGTACGAAATGTGGGTGGAAAGCCAGAACATGGTTCATGTTCTGGAGCATGAGATCCCCGACATGGACGCTGAACAGATCAACCGCAACGTGATGGACCGCATTTATCGTGATTTCCCATGGCTGGTGGAGGAAACATCTAAGAGTCGGGCGGTAAGCCGAGTGTTCCGCAAACGGCTGACACTTATGATTGCCGGTTTTTTGGCTCTGTTTGTATGCAGCTTCGTTTATTTTGCAGCGACCGGCAACCAGCCGGAGCCGATTCCGGAAGCGGTAACGACAGGGATAATCCCTACGGGGGTGGCCGACACGGCCCAAACCCTGAACACTCAGGACGATTATAACATTCCGAAAACCAACAGCGGCATTATTGATCCTTTTGTGGTTGATATGAGCCCGACCCAGCCAGAATATTGGATGATACTATCCCTATTGGGCATCGGATTCGCCATGTTCTTCCTGAAGAAATTAAATCGGGTCAGAAGATAAAAAATGGTTAGGATGGAGGAGATGCGGCATGCAAATCGGCTTGGTCCGTCATGGATTAACGGATTGGAATGCGTTAGGCAAAATCCAAGGCCAAACGGACATACCACTGAATGAGGAAGGTCGTCGTCAAGCGCGTTTGCTTGGGGAAAGACTTCTGCAGGAGCCTTACCAATGGGACTTTGCGGTTAGCAGCGGGCTCTCCCGTGCTGAGGAAACAGCAAAGATCATCTCGTCCATGCTGAACATTCCATTGATGCCACCGGATAACCGTTTGCGTGAGCGCAAGTACGGTCAGGTGGAAGGATTGACAGCGGAAGAGCGTGAATCGCGGTTCGGTGCCGATTGGCACCTGCTCGATTTGGGACAGGAGACGGATCTGGAGCTTCAATCCAGGGGGCTTGTCTTTCTGGATGATATGTGGCATAAACACCCGGATGCCAATATTCTGGTTGTCAGCCACGGTGGTTTTTTAGCGCAGCTATACAAGCTGGTGTGCCGTGGCGTCCTGAGCGAGCGGATCGGTAATCTGTCGCTCACCGTCCTGGAGAGAAAAGATGATGACTGGTCGCCCTTGCTTTTTAACTGTACCAAGCATCTGTTGACAAAACAGTCGTAACATGGAGCTTCATGAATAGTAGTAAGAGCCTTCCCGCGGGAAGGCTCTTTTATTGTTTCTAGGATAATTTTTACGCTTCTGCTATTAAAATAAACCGATGCTGCTGCACCTCGAAGTAACCCTTAGTCCGGATAACCCGATGAATCTGATATAAAGGTTCGAGGTAGCGTTCCACCGTAAAATCAGGAATCTGCCAAGGGATCGCCTGTAGGTAATAGATCAGTGCACCGATGTCGTAAAACCGCTGCGGTGAAAAGTCCTCCCGGCTGAAGGTGACGTTGAAACCGTGATCCTGCAGTTCTTGGACAGCGGTCCTCAGACCCCAATGAGCGAACTCTTCATTTAACGGAACATCAAACCAATCGTTGATTCCATAACAGTCGGTTCCCCCGGCTTGTTGGGTTACGAACACACCATGATCGTTAAGAATTCTTTTGATTTCCGCCACAGAATAGGATTCATGCTGATTGATGATCAGATCAAAAAAATGATCCTTCAACGGAAGTGAGGAATCCTCTTCAAAATAGACAACCTTTACGCCAAGCGGTTCAAGTTTTTGCTGTGCAATCGGTACGTTTGGTTTATACCCTTCGGTTGCATAGACCGTTTCCGGAAGTGGCTGGAGGGAAGATAAGAACTCTCCTCCACCCGTACCCATGTCCAGCATCGTAGTGGCATCTCGCATTAGCGGGATCACCATGCTGCCCAAAGACCAGGGGAGAGCATGGGACTGCATGCGGCCTGAAGCTGTAATTCGTGAGAAGTCCCATCCTGAAAATGGTTGATCCATATCTTGAATAAAGGCCATAAATTCTGCATCTTTTATCATTTCACATAACCTCCAAGCTTTTATAATGAATGGTTCTTTCATTTTTATAAAAAGCTCTTAAGGGAGGCCCTCGAATTCGATTTGCACCTAGTTATATCTCATGTTCTGGAGTTCTCATGATTTTATTCCTCCTGTAGTGATTGAATAATTACCTTCATATAAAGCGGTTTTTCATTTGATTTAGATGCAATACATTATAAGCGAATTCTCTGTAACAATTAGTAAGTATTCTATCATTTAATAAGAGAGCATAGTCATTTCTATATACAAAAAAATAAAAAAATATTTCGTTAAACCGAAGCGTATCAGGTATCAAATGTCCCAAACCTTCCCATAATGGTTGTAAAACGGCGAGGCGATGGAAGATGAATCTAGCGGATATGCTCACATATGCCGATATTGGACAGCTTAGCAATATAGCGAATCACTATGATTGTGACGCTAAGCGGAATTCAAAGCACGAACTGATCCAGAGTATTCTGTCCAAGCTTGGACGCAGAGAGTTTTTCGAGGAGCAGGTCAGCAGCTTGTCACCAAGCGATTTGCGTTTTCTGAACAACCTGGCATTTGACACTCGAACAGGCTACAGTCTGGAAGAATTGACGGCTGCGATCCGTCATGCGGCGGAATTGGAGGAGAAGGATGATCAACCTTCTTCAAACAAGAAAGCTGCAGCCGCCAAAACGGAAAGTCCGCGTGAGGCGGTCGCACGTTATCGCCGAAGCGGCTGGTTGTTTAACGGCTTTACCCATTCCACCAAGTATTTGTTTCAAGTGCCTTCGGATTTGAAGGAACGTTTTCGTGACGTGCTGCGTCAACGGCTTCATCAAAATCTGCAGCGATTGAGTGATGACCCGGAAGTGTACCGGGATGAGCAAGGACTAGCCGCAGAAGATCTCATGCTGATTCTTAAATATGTCGGCAGACATGATATTGAGTTGAATCAGGAAGGATTTATGTATAGGCGAAATCAGCAGCAGCTCATGAGTACGCTGCATATAACGGAACCGCCCATTACCAAGGGAGCATGGCGGTTCGGGTATGGCCGCTCCTGCATTGAATATCCCGATCGGTTTGCGCTGCTGTACGATTATGCTTACGCCAAAAAATGGATTAGGGAAAACAATGCCCGGTTGATCCTCACCGAAAGTGGCACTGCGTTTATGGAGGAAGGAAATCAAGTTAGCGTGATACAGATATTCCGCTTTTGGTTAAGACTTTATAAAGGCGCAATTCCCAATATCTCTTCTCTTGTATACTGGATCAGTCAATGCGCAAGAGATTGGGTCACCGCTGCCTCTCTTTACGAATCGCTGGGCTGGCTAATCCGTCCTTTCTATTATGACAGTCCGCAAAATATTTTGGAGCAGCGGATTATCCGCATGCTGATGCATTTGGGGATGCTCAGAATAGGGGAGAGTCAGAGTATGGGAACCTCGTACAAAATGACCGCGCTTGGCTTGAAGGCCGCGGAAGCCGGCATACATATCAGCGATTCGAATGATCTGATCCTCTAGCATGGTTGTTTGGTTACATTCATTCGCAGCAGCCGTAAAAATTTTTGAAAGTAAAGTATTTAAAGGGAAAGAATATAAGGTATACGCAAAATTTAGTTTGGAGGTGCATCCTAATGGATAAGATGAAGGTTACTTACGAGGTTATGTTAGGCCTGGCGGCCGAAATGGTGTGGGACGAAGCATTGCGCAAGCATCGGAGTGAAGAGCTGTATAAAGAAATTGATGAAGCGCTGGCTTCCGGCGACGAAGTGGCTTTCCGAAACCTGACGGATGAACTGAGGACTTTGAATTGAAGAAATGCTTCATCGCATTTCTTCTTTTTTTTGCTTTACGCGTCCTTCCACTCGTATAATGATAACAAAATGATGATGAGTGAGCAGAAAGGATGTACCTTGCATGAAATTTAGTGAAGTAGACGAGCAGAATTGGCCGGAACTTAAACCTTTTTTGGACACGTGCCTGATTCCGTTTACCGGATTATCGGGTTCGGAAACGCCATGGGAGGCTACAGCTGCGCTTGAACGGCTGCGGGATTTTATGGATTTGGCAGAAATTCCGTTTAAGGGAAGATTGGTTACATATCCTGCTATACAATATGGAAATACTGAAGATATAAAGCTTCTAAATGAAGTTTGTCACAATGTCAAATCCATCGGGTTTAAATTTGTTGTTATCATGACAGCGGATGTTGAGCTCTCTAAAGAGGATGTGCCTGAAAGTACGCTTGTACTGTCCCGGCGCAGGTTGGAAGGCAATGAAGGTATCCCCCTCTCAGCCACCGTTTCCGGACAAATCAGTGAAATGTGGCAGCAGGAAAGCTGAGTTCAAATGTGACAAAAAACCAACAATTTGTGAAAGGGCTATTGGAAGCGAACCCAAATTTGGGGTTCAAATTCTTGACGGTCTTGGGTGCCTAAGATATTATTAGTATGTCCTAGTAAGTCGTGTGATTTTAATCATTGATGACACTTAAGAACGGTTGACAAAGGGGGTTGAACACAGAATGAGCAGCAACCACAATGACGAGCATGAAGAATCGCACAATCCACCCCGACAGAAAGAGATGTCCCGCAGACAATTTCTTACATACACGTTGGGCGGTGCCACAGCTTATATGGCTGCTGGAGTAGTTTTGCCAATGCTTCGCTTTGCCGTTGATCCGATTCTTCAAAATAAAGAAGAAGGGTCTTTTGTAAAGGTCGCGGAAGAGAGCAAAATTACTAACGATCCACAGGAATTCCATTTTGAGCTCAAACAGCAGGACGGCTGGTACAACAGTACAGCTACTTTGACGGCGTGGATTCGTAAGAACGATCAGGGTGAAATTGTAGCGCTTTCACCAATTTGTAAGCATTTGGGATGCCTTGTTGGATGGAATAACAACAAAAATTTCCCTGATGAATACCACTGCCCTTGCCACGGTGCGCGTTATACACCGGACGGTAAGAACCTGGCAGTCGCGCCGAAGCCGCTTGACCAGTACGAGACGAAAATCGAGAACGGCTGGATTTACCTCGGCGCCATCGTGCCAAATACCGTAGTTAAATAGGAGGCGTAGATTCAGATGTTGAAGAATGTCTACAACTGGATTGATGAACGTCTCGATATCACGCCGATTTGGAGAGACGTTGCAGATCACGAGGTACCGGAACACGTAAACCCGGCGCATCATTTCTCCGCGTTTGTGTACTGTTTCGGCGGCTTGACGTTTTTTATCACAGTCATCCAGATTCTGTCGGGGATGTTCCTGACGATGTATTATGTACCGGATATCATAAACGCTTACAACAGTGTTGAGTACCTGCAAACACAGGTTGCTTTCGGACAAATTGTCCGCGGTATGCATCACTGGGGCGCAAGCTTGGTAATCGTGATGATGTTCTTGCATACGATGCGCGTGTTCTTCACAGGCTCTTACAAAGCGCCGCGTGAAATGAACTGGGTCGTTGGTATGCTCATTTTCTTTGTTATGCTCGGTCTTGGTTTGACAGGTTACCTGCTGCCATGGGATAACAAAGCTTACTTCGCTACAAAAGTTACATTGGAGATTGCGAACTCCGTACCTTGGCTGGGACCTATCATTAAAGAATTGCTGCAAGGTGGTACGATCGTAGGTGCCGAAACGTTGACGCGTTTCTTCGCGATTCACGTATTCTTCCTTCCGGCTGTCCTTCTTGCTCTATTGGTAGGACACTTTATCATGATCCGCAGACAAGGTATTTCCGGTCCACTATAAGAAGAAGGGAGGCGCATATTTATGGCACATGGTCATAAATCTGATGAGAAAGTAGTTTATGTCGGCGATTCGCGTGTGAAAAAAGGCAGCGGTTGGGTTACGCCACCGGATTACACCGCTTATCCCGGCAAATCAGAAGCGTTCATTCCTAACTTCTTGTTGAAGGAATGGATGGTTGGTGTAGTTGTACTGGTCGGTTTCCTTGTGCTGACCATCTCGGAGCCGGCTCCGCTCGGTTATCCGGCGGATCCGGGAGCTTCTGTAATCCCGATGCCGGATTGGTACTTCCTGTTCCTGTATGAATACCTGAAGCTTCCATACGCTTCCGGTGATTATGTAGTACTGGGTACCCTTGGCGTTTCGGGCGTTGCCTTTGGTGCATTGCTCCTAGTTCCTTTCCTTGATACGGGGAAAGAGCGACGCTTCTACAAGCGCCCTATTACTTCGGCCCTTATGATTCTGTCGTTATTTGCAGTCATCTATCTGACAAATGCAGCATGGACCCACTATGCGCATGAGCTGGAAGCGACTGGACAGAAGCCTGAGCATATCCAGCGTGAAGAAGAGGCGGAAGAGAAGCATGCAGCTGGTCTACCAACGACTAGTGGCAAGCAGGCTGAAGACAGTGTTGTAGCGATCGTTGATAAGGATAATCCCGCGATGGAAACCTTTAAGACAGCTACTTGTATCTCTTGTCATGCTGCAGATTTGAAAGGGGCATCTGGACCGTCGCTTCGCGGTGTCGGGGATACCCACACGAAAGAAGAGATCGTGGCTATTATTGCAAATGGCCAAGGCGGCATGCCGGCTATGAAAGACACGGCGCTTGCGGCTGGTGTCACCGAAGAACAACTCGATCAGCTGGCTGATTGGCTTGCAAGCCAAAAGGCAGAAGCAGCTGCAGAGTAAGATGCATAGAAGAACCTGACCGAATGCGGTCAGGTTCTTTTTTAAATGTTGTACATAGATGAAAAATATGCACAGTTTAGGTATAATCGGCATTAGTCGTAAAAGTAAGAATACAAGGAACAGGACAGGAGGACGGAGCTTGTCGATTTCGTATTTTTGGAGCCGAGAATTTCTAAGCAAGCGATCGATTCTCTGGCTGCTGCTCATCTGCAACATCCTTGGAACGATCTATGGATACATATGGTACGGGGGGCAAATGGTCGATACGGTGGATCATGGCTTGCTATGGCAGGTCATATTCGTCCCGGATAGCCCGACGGCCAGTTTATTCTTCAGTTTGGCGCTTCTGCTGCTCCTCTACCCGCCACGGGGGCTTGGGGGCTCTTTGTTTCAGCAATTCATTGAGGCGCTGGCGGTCGTGACATCAGTGAAGTATGGGATTTGGGCTGTTGCCATCATATTTGCCGGACAAGCCCAAGGGGATGTGCTGGGATGGCAGGATTGGATGCTCGTCGCTTCGCATACGGCAATGGCAGTGGAAGCGTTATTGTTCGTACGATTGTTTCATTATCGCTGGACAGCGCTCACCGGGGCCATTGCCTGGACACTGGTGAATGATACCGTAGATTATACGTACGGCGTATTTCCTTGGCTGCCGGGGCAGTTATATGACGACCTATCAGCGGTCGAGCTGTTTACTTATCTTTTGACTCTTTTCAGCGGTTTCGCCGGCTGGATCTTCATGAAATATGGGAATTCCAAACAACGTTAGCCGTTTAGGTTATACAGTTCTATGAGCATCCCTTCTGCCATACATATACGGTAGGAGGGATGTCCCATGTTTCGAACCTTTCCGAAGCTCCTGCTGTGTCTGTTTGCACTGCTTATGCTGGTTACTGTCAGCATGGGTGATCCTGTTGTGTGGGCTACCCCGGCAAACGGACAGTCGGAGACTTCGCCCGCTGCATCCATACAGGCTAAGGCGTTGAACAAGGAAGTGGAGCAGCTATACCGCCATGTGGAGGAAGGCAATGTACAAGCCGTGCTGGAGGATGTTCGCCGGGTATCCGGGATGTTTGAGGCTTCGTCATTTCAGGGATTGACCGGTGTAGAAGGGATTCATGCGTTGGCTGAGAGCATTTTGGAGATGAAAGAAGCCACGGCAAGGGCCACGCAGGAGCCGCAGCACTGGATGGTGTCCGCAGGTAAACTCCGAATGGCAACCGATAGCCTGATTCATACCAGAGATGCGTTATGGCTGCAATATTACAAGGTCATACGTGAAGACCTGAGGGTCATGGGAGAGTATGCCATTCAGCAGGACCAGGCTGGCATGAGACGAGCGTATGACAGCCTGAGTGGACATTATGAACTCATCCGTCCTTCTGTTGTCATACAGCGAAAGCCTGAGGATGTTAACATGATGGAATCCTGGATATCCTATGCCGGGGGTCTGGTGTCATCTGGGGACACGGCACAGGTGCAAAAAGTGGTTCCGCAGGGTGAGGAAATGATCAACACGCTGTTTGGCAAGAAAAAGGATGAGCCCGCCCTAGCTCCGCTGGGAGAGGTCAAGGAGCCATGGACGTGGCAACTGGTCATCGGGGCTTTCATTTTGGCGGCATTAACGTTTGCGGGATACCGCAAATACCGAGGTCAGTTGTATAGCGCAAAACCCATGTTCCCTCGCAAAATGTAGGCGGGAATCCATAGTTGTTCTGATTGAGGCCCGGTGCAAACCGGGCTATTCTTCTTTAAATCCTTCGCCATGCACATCATTGACATCATTAATGATAATAAATGCCCGAGGGTCCAACGATTTGGCGATTCCCGTTAGGCGGCGAATTTCCTGCCTCGATACGACGCAGTATACCATATGCTTGGCTTGCTTGGAGTAGGCGCCGATGGCAGGGATTAGTGTTACTCCGCGCTCCATCTCGGTTGATATGCGATGGGCGATATCGGGTGCGTGATCACTGATGATGGTGAAGGCTTTGGCGGCATAAGCCCCCTCCTGTATGAAATCGATGACCTTGGAAGCGATGAATACGGCAACGAGGGTATACAATATCCGCTCGAGCGGGATAAAGAATAAAGAAAGCCCGATGATCAAGATATCAAGGGATAGAATAATCTGGCCCATGCTGAAGCCGAATTTCCGATTGATGATTCTGGCAATGATGTCTGAACCGCCCGTCGTCCCGCCAAACCGGAACACAATGCCGAGTCCAGCCCCCAATGTGACACCTGCGTAGAGCGCAGCAAGAATATAATCCTGCTCGGTCTGAAACGGTACAACATAGCCGCGATCGATTAAAGCTTCAAACAGCCACAGAAACAGGGTTAATGAGGCGATACCGAGACCTGTGTAAATCGACTGGCGTTTACCGAGGATTTTCATGCCGACCAAGAATAACGGGATATTGAGCACCATGGTTGAGATGGACGGCGATATGTTAAAGGCATAGTTCAGCAGTACGGTAATGCCGGTGACGCCCCCCTCCATGAGTTCATTCGGAATGATGAAATACAGAAGGCCGAATGCGTAAATGGCGGAACCGGCGATGATCGGAATGATGGTATGAAGCTGATTTAACAACTTGGACGTTTTCATAAGACCCCTCACATTTCCAATTGTGGATATTACCCGTATGTCAGGTTGCTTGTACCTGCTTAGTATGTGCCGATCATGTTCCAGCCATAAAAAATTATTTGTTTTCAAATCCGCTTTACGATAACATAGGTTTAAAACCAATCGCTCGTCATAAGAAAATGCTGCTTACAGCTTGGATATTGCAAGTTGAGGCAGACTGCGCAGTGAAGGGAGTTATAGAGTCTTGGAAAAATCAATGGCTGAAATGCAGCAGGAAGTCGATCAATACATATCACAATTCAAGGAAGGTTATTTCAGTCCTTTATCCATGATGGCCCGGATGTCCGAAGAGGTGGGCGAACTCGCCAGAGAGGTTAATCATCAGTTCGGTGAGAAGCCGAAAAAGGCCGATGAAGCAGACAATTCCATCGAAATGGAACTTGGAGATATATTGTTTATTACGATTTGTTTTGCCAATTCCCTTGGCATCGATCTCGCGGAAGCGCACGCTAAAGTCATGCATAAATTTGCGACGCGTGATGCTGATCGTTGGACGAAAATAAACACCGATTAGGCTGCTGCTACATATGCTGTACCAAACCCGCTGTGGGGAGGGACAGCCCGTGAAACCTGAAAGTTATATACAAAAAGCATATCGATGCATCCTTCAAAATGATTTCGAAGAGGCGTTACGTTGGTTTGAGCAAGCGATCATCGCGAATCCGGGAGATGCCGAAGTGCATTATCGGTGCTCCATTACCTACGGCAGAAGCAATAAGCTGGAGATGGCGATTACTCACGCAGAGGAAGCCGTCAGGCTGCAGCCGGACAAACCGGAATATGCGCTTCATTTACAGCATATCAAGGCGGCGGAGCTGGTGCAGCGTGCCAGAAAAATGGTGGAAAATCGCAAGGATGTGACCAAGTCTGAGCTCTATCAGGCCGTGTCTCATCTGAAATCAGCCGTAGCGATGGACCCTTTGTACGCTCAAGCCTACGTGTGGCTTGCTCTGGTTTATAGCGAACTCGATGAGCATGGGCGCGCCATTTCTACACTAAAAGAGGTCATCTCATTGTACCCGCAGGAGAGTGGGCTTCAGCATATAATGGAGGAACTCAAACAGCGCTTGAAATTATATATGCAGGATACAGCATCGGATTGAAAGTGAGGACATGTACAATGGCAAACAAATGGACAGTTGCGGTCGCCGGTGCCGGCGGCCGTATGGGTAAAGAAGTAGTGAAGCTTGTTTTGGGCGACGAGGAACTGGAACTGGTTGCCGCTGTGGGCCGATCGGATGCAGGTGCTGATGCAGGGACGCTTGTGGGTCTTCCTGCCTGCGGCATTACGGTGACATCCGATCTGGAGATGGCGCTGGTTGAATCGAAACCAGATGTTATGGTTGACTTTACAGCACCGCAATTTGCCTATAGCAACACGGCTCTGGCCATTAAGCACGGCGTGCGTCCGATCATGGGCACTACCGGCTTCACGCCAGAGCAAATCGAAGAGTTGGACAAGCAGTGTACAGAGCAGAATATCGGCGGTTTGATCGCACCGAATTTCTCCATCGGAGCGATCCTGATGATGAAGTTTGCGGCTGCGGCTGCCAAATATTTGCCTCATGTTGAAATCATTGAAACCCATGGCGACCAGAAGCTTGATGCGCCATCCGGAACATCAATCAAGACAGCGGAAATGATTGCCGCAAACCGCGAAGAGCTCCGGCAAGGCAATCCGAAGGAAGAAGAGGTCATTGAAGGCGCGAGAGGCGGATATTATAACGGCTTCCGTATTCACAGTGTTCGTCTGCCGGGTGTATTTGCTCAGCAGGAAGTTATATTTGGCGGTTACGGACAAAGCTTGAAGATCCGACATGATTCTTATGAGCGTGCAGCTTATATGCCGGGCGTGAAGATGGCTATAGAGAAGGTAATGGAGTACACCGGCTTGGTCTATGGGTTTGATCATTTTATCGACTAACATAGGGGAGAAATTACTATGAATATTTCATTTATCGCTCATGACCGTAAAAAAGAGGAAATGGTCAACTTCGTTATTGCTTATGAAAATGTATTCGAAGATCATAATCTTTACTCGACGGGAACGACGGGGACCCGTATTATGGAGCAAACCAAACTCAGCATTCACCGTTTCGCTTCGGGACCGCTTGGTGGCGACCAGCAGATTGGCGCGCTTGTTGCGGACAATGAGATGGATCTCATCATTTTTTTGCGGGATCCTTTGATGGCACAGCCTCATGAACCGGACATTAATGCACTCCTTCGTCTGTGCGACGTGCAGGGGATTCCGCTTGCTACCAATGTGGCAACGGCCGAGATTCTTGTTAAAGCGCTGGACCGTGGCGACTTTGCATGGCGGGAACTTGTTCATAAATACAAACCGGGTGTGGATAGCTAATGAACAGCCAACTGGACATCTTAATCTTCGGAGCACACGCAGACGATGCCGAGATCGGAATGGCAGGAACGATTGCGAAGCATATGGCAGCTGGACTGTCGGTCGGGATCTGCGATCTGACGCAGGCTGAGATGTCGTCTAACGGCACCGTCGACATTCGCAAGCAGGAGGCGGAGCAAGCAGCCCGGATTTTGGATCTTACGGTCCGGACGAATTTGGGACTGCCGGACCGCGGTTTATTTGTGACGCCGGAGAATATTGAACGGGTCACGGCCGAGATTCGCAAGTTTTCCCCCTCGATTGTGTTTGCTCCCTACTGGGAGGATCGCCATCCGGACCATGTGGCTTGCAGCCGTTTAGTTGAGGAAGCGGTATTTAATGCCAAGCTTCGTCGTTACATGCCTGAGCAGCCACCGGTTAAGGTGGACGAGCTTTATTTTTATTTCATTAATGATATCGGAAGAACGGATCTGGTCGTTGACGTTACGGATCAGTATGCCGTTAAGGAACAGACCCTGTCTTGTTACCGTTCTCAGTTCCAGAAGGCTGAAGAAAATGCAGTCTCTACCCCGTTGACTGAGGGGTACATCGAGCGTGTGCGGGCCAGGGATTCACTGCTTGGAGCGCGCAGGCTTATTCCTTATGCAGAAGGTTTCGCTTGTAAAAGTCCGTATGTTGTTCATCTATTCGGCTCCAAGCAGGCATAATATATAGAGGCGTACGTAAAGGAGGCCTGACATGAATCAACAACCATTAAAAATCGGCATTACCTGTTATCCTTCATTAGGCGGGTCGGGCGTGGTGGCGACAGAGCTGGGGAAACTCCTGGCCGAGCAAGGACACCAGGTTCATTTTATTGCTCACAGCATTCCGTTCCGGTTAGGGACTTTCCATAAAAATATTTTTTATCATGAAGTTGAAGTGAACGACTACTATGTGTTTCGATACCCGCCATATGATCTGTCGCTAGCGACAAAGATGGCTCAGGTAGCCAAAATGCAGCAGCTTGATGTGCTGCATGTGCACTATGCGGTGCCGCATGCCGTGTGTGCCTTCCTAGCGAAGCAGATGGTTGGGGATCAGCTGAAGGTCGTCACGACGCTGCATGGAACCGATATTACGGTTCTGGCGCAGGATGAATCGCTGAAGGACTTAATTCGACTCGCTATTAATGAAAGTGATGCGGTTACGGCTGTTTCTCAGGATCTCATCCGAGAAACGCGGGAGCTGCTGGATATAAGCCGGGATATTGACCTTACCTACAATTTTGTGGATCCGCGGGTGTATTATCCACGGGATTCGAAATCGCTGCGTAAAGATTACGCAGATCCGGATGAAAAGATCTTGATGCACATTTCCAACTTCCGACCGGTAAAACGGGTAGCGGACGTGTTGGAAATATTCGCCCAGGTTCAGGAACAGGTGCCGGCGAAACTGCTGCTTGTCGGGGAAGGGCCTGAGCTTCCGAAAATTCAGTGCCGGATCAATGAGCTGGGACTCGCCAGCAAGGTCCATTTTCTAGGCAAGCAAGATGAAATTGCACACGTCATATCGATGGCGGATGTGCTGCTGCTTCCTTCCGAGAAAGAAAGCTTTGGCCTGGTTGCTCTGGAAGCGATGGCCTGTGGAGTGCCTACCGTCGGCTCTACGGCAGGCGGGATTCCCGAGTTGATAACACACGGCGAAACCGGATATTTGGCTCCCATTGGAGACACCTATTCGATGGCTCAGCATGTGCTTGAAATATTAAAGGATGAAGCGCTTAGTGAGCGGCTGCGCAAGGCTTGTTTACATCGTTCCAAGACGATGTTCTGCAATGAATTAATACGGGGCAAGTACGAAGAAATATATTACCGAGTATTGGGACGGGAGGTTAGCGAGCTGAAGCCGGTCTGCGGCTAAGCTCGACCCTCTCGTTGTTTTTCGGATAAAGGAACGGGAAACTATGGCAGATATGTTTAATTCAATACGATGGCGCAACGCGGATCCCGATATGGCCGAGCGGAGTGCGGACGTGATCCGGACTCTGCTTCGGCATGGACATGAAGCGTATTGGGTCGGAGGCTGTGTCCGTGATGAATACATGGGACGCAGGGTCAGTGATATGGATATTACCACCTCCGCCTTGCCGGAAGTCACCTGTTCCGTCTTTCCCAAGGTCATTCCTACAGGAATCAAGCATGGGACCGTGACGGTGCTGATGGAAGGTCAGTCTTTCGAAGTGACGACTTATCGCGTGGAGAGCGGTTATGCAGACCATCGTCATCCAACGGAGGTTGCTTTCGTCAGGGATGTGAAGGAGGATTTGCGACGGCGCGATTTTACGATGAACGCAATGGCTAGGGGGATTGATGGATCCTGGGTGGATCCGTTTGGCGGACGAGCGGATATTGACAGGCAGGTGATCCGCTGCGTGGGCGATGCTCATCTTCGTTTCCGTGAAGACGCCCTGCGCATGGTTCGCTGCATCCGTTTTGCCTCCGTGTTCGGTTTCTCCATCGCGGTGCATACATGGAGAGGGATTCTCTCGGAGAGAGATACCTTAAACTGGATTGCGATGGAGCGCATTCGCAGTGAATTTGAAAAGATATTGACAGGACCGGCCCCTTTACGCGGATTGGAGATGTTTGTCCGCAGCGGCTTGCACGCCCGAATGAAGGCGCCGTTTCCGTATACCGGGCATGACACGCAGGCGATAGAAGCAATGAATCGGATCGAGCCGGAGCAATCTACGATCCGCTGGACGCTGCTGCTGCTTGCCTGCGCCATTTCAGCCCAGGAAGCAGAGGGACTGCTAAGATCGTGGACGTTCTCCAATAAGCAGCGGGAAGCCATCGTTAAGTTGCTGGCGCTTCATGAATCCTATCTGCAAGAGCAGGAAGAGGAAGATACCAAGAGCGCTAGGCTCCAGTGGATTAAGCTGGTTCTTTTCCACGGAGCCGAGGCAGCTCACGGCTGGCTGCATTTGCAGACGGCGTTGAACCAAACGGGAGCGGCGTCTGCCTCACTTAGCGTACTCGAGCAGCTTGACGGTTGGCTCCGGGAACTCCGAATTCGGAGTTTGAAGGATTTGTCCATCACCGGAAACGAACTGCTTGAAGCGCTGGACAAGCGCGGGGGCCCATGGCTAGGCGAACTTCTCGGGCAATTGCTGGAGAAATCGGCAGCAGGTTTAATTAACAACGATAAGGAATCGTTGATTGACGAAGCAAAGCGGGTGGTAATTCATAATGAAGGATTATGATCAAGACAATGCACTTCTGAAAATGTTCCAGGAGCATTCCGGCCAATTTTTGTCCGGAGAAGAGATCAGCCGTAAATTGTCCATCAGCCGGACGGCCGTATGGAAGCAGATCAATAAGCTCCGTCATTTAGGTTATGATTTCGAGGCCGTTCCGCGGCTTGGCTACCGCATGATGGATGAACCGGACAAACTGAGCGTGGAACAACTGACATCGGGGATGACCAGTCAATACTTCGGGAAACCGCTGAAGCTGCTTGACAAAACGACGTCAACTCAGGAAGATGCCCGGCAATTGGCGGAAGAAGGGGCAACCGAAGGCACGCTTGTGATCTCGGAAGAGCAGACGGGCGGCCGCGGGAGAATGGGAAAGAAATTCCACTCCCCCAGAGGCAAAGGCATATGGATGAGCCTGGTGCTCAGACCGAAGCAACCGCTGCATTTAACCCAGCAGCTCACCTTGTTGACAGGCGTAGCGGTATGCCGTGCGATCACGAAGTGCGCCGGTGTGCAGACCGATATCAAATGGCCAAACGACATTCTCTTTCAGGGCAAAAAGGTGTGCGGCATTCTGCTGGAGTCTGCAACAGAAGACGAAAGAGTGCGCTACTGCATTGCCGGTATCGGCATCAGCGCCAATCTGAAAGAGTCGGATTTTCCGGAGGAGCTGCGCGGCGTGGCGACTTCGATTCGCATGGCTGGCGGAGCAACCGTCAATCGGACAGAGCTGATCAAGTCCATCATGGCGGAGATGGAGGTTTTATATGAATTGTACAACGAGCAGGGCTTCGAGCCTATAGCCTCTCTCTGGGAAGCTTTATCCGGCACGGTGGGCAGGGAAGTTCAAGTGCAGACGGCCCGTGACCGTTTTAGCGGGATTGCCACAGGACTCAACCGAGATGGTGCGCTGCTGGTCCGCAATCAGGATGACGAGCTGATCCCCGTATATTCCGGTGAAATTCTTTTTTAATACCAGGTAAATGAAACATGGTGAAATCGTAGTTGGATTTTGTTATACTATGACCAAGAGGCGGTATCGCCATGAGCGAATTGCACTCTACAGCAAGTGGTATTGAACAGCATTATTTTTTTAGAACACCTTCATAACTGTTATGCCGGTTACGTTGGATTCTGCTCTGAGCCGAAAGGACCGAGACAGAAGGGACGATCGCGAGTGACTCTTTTTTGCCTTTCGGACTTTTTAGCAAGTATGTGCTAAAAGGTTTTTTTTATTGTGTCTAACTTATTTACACAAAGGAGGCTGTGTCACAATGGCAGGCAAACAACCACTGAACATCGTGAAGATGAAGAACATGAAGAAGAAGGGTGTACCGATCACCATGCTGACCGCGTACGATTATCCTTCCGCCAAGCTGGCGGAGGAAGCGGATATTGATATGATATTGGTAGGCGATTCCCTCGGCAATGTCGTGCTCGGCTATAACTCCACAATTCCGGTAACGCTGGACGACATGGTATACCATACCCGTGCCGTCGCTCGTGGAGCGGAAGAAACTTTTATCGTAGCGGATATGCCGTTTATGACCTATCACGGAGATATTGATGAAAGTCTGCGTGGGGTGCGGAGATTGATGCAGGAAGGTCATGCGCATGCCGTGAAAATGGAGGGCGGCGAAGAAATCGCCGGCACCGTGAAACGGATCGTACAGTCCGGCGTACCGGTACTGGGTCATATCGGGCTGACGCCTCAGTCGGTGAATCAAATTGGAGGCTACCGGATTCAAGGCAAGGATGCCCAAGACGCTCAGCGGCTCATGAATGATGCAAAGGCACTTGAAGCGGCTGGAGCATTCGCAATTGTATTGGAGCTGGTTACAGAAGAGGCTGCGGCGGAAATATCTAAAGCGCTGAGCATACCGACGATTGGCATCGGAGCGGGTCGTTACTGCGACGGTCAGGTTCTGGTATTCCATGATTTAATCAAATATGCGTCTCCCTATCGGGACAAACGCTTCGTGAAAACATACGCTGATGTAGGCTCCGTCATCCGTGAAGGCATTACGCAGTATGTGAAGGAAGTGAAGGACCGCTCATTCCCGGCAGAGGAGCATGTCTTCAAGGCCGAGAATCATGCAGGTTCAGAAACGACAACAACATTATATGGAAGCAAAAAGGAAAAGGTGGGCACGACATCATGAAAGTGATTCGCACCATTGCGGAATTAAGATCAGAACTTAAGGACCGCCGGGAATCCGGCAGTGGTTCGGTAGGACTTGTGCCTACGATGGGTTATTTGCATGAAGGACACGCCAGCCTGATGCGTAAGGCGCGAGAAATGGCGGGTACGGTGGTTGTCAGTATCTTTGTCAATCCGATTCAATTCGGACCGGGTGAGGATTATGAGACCTATCCCCGGGATGAGGCACGCGATCTGGCGTTGGCGGAATCCGAAGGGGTGAATGTGGTTTTTATTCCCACGGTTCAGGAAATGTATCCCCAGCCGACCAAAACCAAGATCGCTGTATCGGAAATTACGTCTTTGTTGTGCGGGGCCTCCCGTCCCGGGCATTTTGACGGTGTTACCACGGTTGTTAACAAATTGTTTAATATCGTAAAACCTGACTATGCTTTCTTCGGAATGAAGGATGCCCAGCAGGTAGCCGTCATTGAGCAAATGGTTCAAGATTTGAACATGGACGTAACCATCGTGCCTTGTCCGATCATCCGCGAATCTGACGGCCTTGCTCTAAGCTCACGCAACGTGTATTTGAAGCTGGAAGAGCGGGAACAGGCACTTGTGCTGTCGGGCTCTTTGCGGACCGCTCAGGAGATGATCCAGCAGGGACTAGCGACAACGGCAGGAGAGATCCGTGTTCATCTTCGGGAATCTATATCCCAGTCCCCGCTCGCTGATATTGATTATGCAGAATTGCTCACTTTCCCGGAACTTGTTCCCGTGGAAGATTCATATCGCATTGCGGATGAAGGCAGAACCGTCATTATGGCGCTGGCCGTACGATTTGGCCGCACCCGTCTCATTGACAATGCGTTACTTCAACCAAAAGTAGGGGGATCCCATGTTTAGAACAATGATGAAATCCAAAATCCACCGCGCAACGGTGACGGAAGCCAATCTGAACTATGTGGGCAGCATTACCATTGATGAGGATCTAATGGAGGCTGCAGACCTTTTGGAGAATGAAAAAGTTCAAATCGTGAACAATAACAATGGCGCCCGTTTGGAAACGTACGTGATCAAAGGCGAACGCGGCAGTGGCGTGATTTGTCTGAACGGGGCAGCTGCAAGGCTTGTACAGCCTGGCGACAACGTCATTATCATTTCTTATGCCATGATGTCTAAAGAGGAATACGACAATCATACCCCAACGGTTGTGATCGTTGACGAAATGAATAAGCCGGTTAACACGGAATATCGTGAGGTTCACGCCGCGGTTCTCTAAACGGTCTCCTAAGAGCCAAAATGTGTCGGGACCTTAAAGGGATGAAAAGACCGACTTCTACAGAAAATGAGTTCAGGTCGACGCACTGATCTCATTTTTCCGCTAAGGGTGGGATGCAGCTATGTTTCAACATGTATTCGCTGAAATGAACAACATGTTAGATGAAATTGTGAAGCATTACCCTTCTGCTCAAGGTCCCCAAAAACAGGCGCTGGTACAAAACTGGAACATGCTCAAAAGCATGAGCGAGGGCATTATCGAGGAATGGCTCCATTTTGAAGAGAAGATGGCTATCTTCCGCGAGGGTGCCGCCTCACCTCCTGTTTTTCCACCGACCGAAGCGCCGGAACTGCAGCTTGATGCATTCATTCGCGGCCAAGGTTATTACAAGTTGTTGATGTTCCAGCCGGCTATACAGCAATTTGAGGTGGCCGCCACAGTATTTCCGGATAGCCTTCTGATTAAGCTGTATATTGCGATGTCCCATCTTTATTTGGGGCAAACCATACCAGCGTCCGATGTATTGGTGTCCATCCTGCCCATGGCAGACAACAAGAAGATGCGAGCGATGATCTACAACGCGCTTGGATGCATCGAGGTGTTGAACGGACAACAAGGGAAAGCCGAGGAGCATTTTGCACTGGCGATTCACAGCGACCCGACACTTCCTGACCCCATTATCAATTTGGAGGTCTGCAAGCAGAATCGCGGTGAGCTCCAGTACGGCAGCCAATTGATCTCTTTGCTGTAGAAATCAAGCCATTACAAGAAGCGATGCCAGAGCTCATCCCTGAGACTTTGGTATCGCTTTTTGCCGTATGGAGCGGTGGGGGAGAACGCGGGGATTTTTTACCCGGAATGTTCAAAACCCGCAACTTCTGGTATGCTGTTAATTAGTCTGGAGGAAAGGGATTTTATCGAAATGAAATTTGCCGTATTGGATTTTGAAACCACGGGCAACCAGTCAGCAGATGAGATCATTCAGGTTGGACTGGCCATCATCGAAGAGGATCGAAGCATCTCCCGCGTATACGGCACCTATGTCAATCCCGGGATTCCGATCCCTCCTTTTATTACCGGTTTGACCGGCATTTCCGACAGTGATGTAGCGGATGCTCCGTCATTGGAAGAAATGATGATGGAACTCGTGCCCATGCTCGACGATGTCGTATTGGTTGGGCATAATGTCGCTTTTGATTTTAACTTTTTGCAAAATGCACTCGATCGCTGCGGCTATTTACCGTTCAGCGGCCGAATTCTAGATACGATGCACTTCTTAAAAATATGTTTTCCCTCGCTACCCTCTTATCAGCTCGGGATGGTGTCCTCTCATTTCGGCCTAGAGCATGACCGTCCGCATCAGGCGGACAGCGATGCCCTTGCCACAGCCCATGCGCTGCTGAAATGCCTGGAGGAGATCGATGAGCTTCCTCTGCTTACCGTGCAGCGGTTAAGTGACCTGTTTGCGGACGAGGACAGCGACTTGGCCTGGTTCTTTGACGGCATCCGTGCTGACAGGGAACTCCAGGCTGTACAAGCCGGTGACACCCATACGTACTATCGTCAATTCGCCCTGGCCGTTGACGATTGGAACGATATTGCGCCTGTCAGGGATGAGACGGAGCCCAATCCCTTAGCCGATGTGAGCTTCGAGCAATACATGAATGATGTCCGTGAACGCCTGAAGGAAACGCTGCCTCATTACGAGAGCAGGGATGCCCAGGACATGATGTTCCAGGAAGTGATGCAGGCACTCGATAACAATAAACATTTATTAATCGAGGCTGGCACGGGAACAGGCAAATCCCTCGGGTATTTGCTGCCGTCGATTTATCAAAGCGTGAAGCAGGAACAGAAGGTTATGGTGAGCACGCATACAATCAACCTTCAAGAACAGCTGCGTGACCGGGATATTCCCCTGCTCACCCAGGTTGTTCCTTTTCCTTTTAAAGCGGCTATTTTCAAGGGAAGAGGCCATTATTTGTGTTTGAGAAAATTTGAACATAAAATAAATAGAAGAGATTTTCATTCCCCGAAGGAAGATGTGATCACCGCGGCGCAGATGCTGGTCTGGCTGACCCAGACGGAGAACGGGGATGATGAAGAGCTGAACTTTGGCGGTCGCGGAGGGGATTTCTGGGAGACCATCTCCAGCGATTCGGATTCCTGCCTTGGCCGTGCCTGCCCATGGTTCCGCAAATGCTACTATCACAGGGCCAAACATGAAGCGGGCATCGCGGATGTTGTCATTACGAACCATTCGAAGCTGTTCACCGACGTAAAAGCGAATCATCAGCTGCTTCCGAGTTATGAGCGTCTCGTCATTGATGAAGCGCATCATCTGGAGGACGTCGCCGGCAAGCACCTTGGCTTGCAAATGAAATATTTTTCGGTTGTCCATACGCTGACCCGTATGTACAAAGACAGCCGCAGCGGTCAGCTTCCGGCTCTTCGCCAGCTGCTGCAAGCATCATCGCATGAGAAGGCTGTCGAGTGGTCCTCCATCATAGACCGGATTTATCCGGATCTGATCACCGCAAAAGAGAATTGGGACCGGCTCAGCGATCAATTGTTCGGACTGCTTCCGGAACGCGGAGACGCGACTCCAGGGGATGCCGGTCAATTCTCGCTTCGCTTATCGCCTCTGAAGAAGCCGAAGGATTGGGATTCGCTGGCCGAGCTGGAGCATCAAATTCATGTGACGCTAGGCGATGTCGTTCGCAAGGGTGACAAGCTGATCGCCGAAATGAAGGAAGATCTGGACGACTACAGCGCGGACAGTCTGTTAACAGACCTATCGGGTCTGTTTAAGGACCTGGCCGCACACCGCGAGGACCTGAGGTCCTTCATGGCTCTGAATGATGAAGGCACGGTATACTGGATGGAGGCTAACGGGAATTTCCGCGGCAAATCGATGCAGCTTTATGCAGTGCCTGTCGATGTAAGCACCCACTTGAAGGAATTGTTTTTTGACAAGAAACAAAGCGTGATCCTGACATCGGCGACCTTGTCGGTGGATAAATCGTTTCAGTTCATGATCGAGAACTTGGGTCTTCAGGAAGCGGCAGATAGCGGCAACCTGAACACGGTTCTGCTGCCATCCCCGTTTAATTACAGGGAGCAGGCCCTCCTTGTCGTGCCGCGCGATTTTCCGAGCGTGAAGGGCTCGGTCGGGGATGCACTCTTTGTGAATACACTTGTGCAATCATTGGCCGATACGGCAATCGCTACGCATGGCCGCATGCTTGTGCTGTTCACCTCGTACCGCATGCTGCGTCAGGTGCACGAGCCGTTGAAGGAGGCGCTGGCATCCAGCGATATTACGGTACTGGGACAAGGGATGGACGGAACCAGCCGTACCAAGTTAATCCGGAGATTCCAGGATACCAGCGCTTCGGTCCTGCTGGGTACCAGCTCCTTCTGGGAAGGGGTAGACATACCTGGTGAGGCGCTCACTTGCCTTGCGATCGTCCGGCTGCCGTTCCAGCCGCCGAATCATCCCTTGGTCGAAGCCAAGAGCGAATTGCTGCAGCAGCAGAAGAAGAACCCGTTCATGAAGCTTTCGGTTCCGCAAGCGGTCATTCGCTTCAAACAGGGATTTGGCCGACTGGTGCGGACCGCGCAAGATAAGGGGATTGTCATTGTCTACGATACCCGGGTCATTGAATCCTATTACGGGAAATATTTCTTATATTCTTTGCCGGGGCCGAAGATGGAGCATATGCCGACAGAGGGGATCGTTCCCCGAATTTCGGAATGGCTGCAGGAAGAGGCAGGCGTAGAGAACCAAGCTGAATAAAAGTGAAACAATGAACGAAATGATCGGTCACAAAAAAATGTAGTTATTAACCTATTATTTAGGGGGAGCATGAATGAAATCGGAAAAAATTTCGGAAGCCGTGGTCCGCAGATTACCTGTATACTTGCGCTATTTGAATGAGCTTCAGAAAAGGGAGGTTTCCACGGTTTCCTCCCAGGAACTGGGACAAAAACTGGACCTCAACCCTGCTCAAATTCGTAAGGACCTAGCGTATTTCGGTGATTTTGGACGGAAAGGGATCGGATATGACGTATCTTATCTGATCGAGAAAATTCGCCAGATTCTAAAGCTGGACCAGAAGATCAATGTCGCATTGATTGGGGCCGGTAATCTTGGACATGCATTATCGAATTACAATGCATTTCTGAAGGACAATATGAAGATTGTGGCGGTTTTCGATTCGTATTCTCCCAAAGTTGGTATGAAAATTAACAATTTGGTTGTACAGCCGATGGAGGAACTGGAGAAGACGGTTCATGAGTACGGCATTCGTATCGGGATAATCACCGTTCCGGATTTTGAAGCGCAGAATGTAGCCAATCAGCTTATCGCCGCAGGCATCGAGGCTATCCTGAATTTTGCGCCAACCATCCTGAAAGCCCCATCCCATATCCGGATTCATACGGCTGATTTCACTACGGATTTGCAGAGTTTGGCCTATTATTTGGATAACGGTAAGGAGGATGCAGCACATGACGACAACGAAGTGGATGGTTAAGAACGGAACGTTTGCGGTACTAGAGGAAGGAAGATCCGTGTTACGCGGATATATGGTTGTGGAGAATGACCGGATAACCTACCTGGGTGAAGAAGAGCCACCCGTCCAAGAGGGAACAGAAATTATCGACGGAACTCATCTGTTTTTCCTACCTGGGTTGGTGAACACGCACGGACATGCAGCGATGTCGCTGCTCCGCGGTTATGGCGACGATCTGGCACTGCAGGTATGGCTTCAGGAAAAAATGTGGCCTATGGAAGCCAAATTCACGGCCGACGATGTATACTGGGGAACCGCACTCTCCGTGCTGGAGATGATCAAAGGTGGAACCACGACGTTTGTGGATATGTATGATCATATGGATCAGGTTGCTAAGGTTGTGCAGGATTCAGGAATGCGCGGCGTTCTGACACGCGGTGTGATTGGATTATGTCCGCCTGAGGTGCAGCAGCAGAAGCTGGATGAGGCGGTTGCATTCGCGAAAGACTGGCATGGCAAGGCTGACGGGAGAATTACGACGATGATATCGCCGCATGCACCTTATACATGCCCGCCGGATTTCATCGAAAAATTCGTTCAGGCATCCCATGATTTGAATCTGCCTTTGCATACCCATATGTCCGAAACGGAAACGGAAGTAGCTCAGAATGTAAATGACTACGGACTTCGCCCTGTCGCCCATTTGGAGAAGCTTGGCATGTTCTCCCGTCCAACGCTGCTTGCGCATGCCGTCCATCTGACCGATGAAGAAATCGATATCCTGGCCAAGCATCAAGTCATGGTGTCGCATAATCCAGGCAGCAATTTGAAGCTTGCCAGCGGCATTGCACGCGTGCCTGCACTGCTGAAAGCCGGGGTCACCGTGTCATTGGGTACCGATGGACCTGCGAGCAATAATAATCTGGATATGTTTGAAGAGATGCGTCTGGCGGCATTGATTCATAAAGGGATAAGCGGGGATCCAACCGCAATTCCTGCATCTGAAGCGCTTCGGATGGGTACAGAGTATGGAGCTAAGTCAGCCTTCCTTGCGGATATCGGTACGCTTGCGGTAGGTATGAAAGCAGATATGATCGCACTGAATACGGATCAGGCGCACTTTCTTCCGAAGACGGATTACATTTCTCATGCTATCTACTCCGCTAGTGCGAAGGATGTTGAGCATGTATGGGTTGACGGTAAGCAGGTAGTGAAGAATGGCGCGAGTCTTACTCTCGATGAGGAACGTATCCGCCGGGAAGCGCAGCGTGCCTTTGAGCGTCTTACAACCCTCTAGGGAATAATCAAGGGGAGCGAGGAAGACGGATTTGAAGAAAAAAACGAAGTGGATATTGCTGAGTGTGTCCAGCGTGCTGCTGTTACTGCTTGGTCTACAGCTCTATTATTCATATGTTATGAAAGATACTTGGAATGAAGAAAGAATGGCAATTGTTGCCGCCAAACAGCATGGCCAATTGGTTACGTCCGGGAAGACCTATAAATCGGTGTGGGGCGAGGATAATAACTATTGGGTGGTAAGCGGGAAGGATCAGGACAATCAAGATCGTATGGTATGGGTGAAATTTACGGATGACAACGTACCTGTTGAAGGTGCTGAGGCTGTCCAGTCCGTTTTATTGAATACGGGGATATCAGAAGCCCAGATGCGGGATCAGATCTATAACGAATTGCCTGGCGTGGAAATTAAGAGGTTGCTGCCTGGAATGTATGAGGGCGAGTATGCATGGCAGCTGCAGTATGAACACAACGGTCAGCGCGGGTATCGGTTTTATCGTTTTCAAGATGGTAACACCATCGGGAATGACATTATTCTTCCAAATCAATAAAAATGTAGTAAGAGGAGAGGCGCCCTTTAATATTCATAGGGTGCCTCTCTTTTCTTTTAGTAATTGTAAGCGCATTCAGAAAGAATATGGAAAAACTGTTCTAAATATTTTCACAGACATGCATGAAAAAGTATATAAGATGTGATATACTCGTACATGTACAAAAAGAGCATACAAAATACATGCATCGCAATATATCGTTCTTATATGTATTATTGTGTTACAGAATGATAGACAAAATTTTATATAGGAAATGAAGGAGGAACTTCATGAAACTACGCATTGTACCTATCATGCTGACTGTCGTGATCTCAGCATCGGTTCTCTTTGGCGGATGGTTTCTGTATCGGCAGATGGCTTTGCAGAACCCTTTGGCCAATGTTGTGTCACAATATGACGGCGTGAAGGATTCTCATATAGATATTAAACAGAATACCGTTACTTTGAATCTTGATTTGGCTCCGGATACGAATTTACAAGGCTTGGTTCAGCATATTAAGAAGGAAGGCAAGTCTGTGATTGGCCAGCGGGAATTGAAAATCCAGGTCGAGGACCATTCCTCGGAAGCACTGGATCAATGGTGGGAGAAGGCGATGCTGTCAGTCGCTGAAGCGATGGACAATAAGCAGTATACCGATATTCAATCATCGCTCGAGCAGCTTGCTGATCAGTCGCCGAATTTGAAAGCAAAGGCAACGATTGATGACACCCATGTCTATGTCAGCTTGTCAGACGGCAAGTCTGGTAAATTTATAATCTTGCCGCGTCAACCTGGCAACATGGAGGTGTGGAATCATGCCTAAATTAGCTAAAGAAGTCATGTTAGGCTTTATTCCCGTTTTGTTGGTATTCCTTGTGTTTGTCGGCGTGAACATCGTGCCCTTGCTCATCGCTGCAGCACTTGTAGGCGGCTTGTTGTTTATTGCTAAGATGAAGGGCGGCATCGCTGTAGGCGCAGGGAATGAGCGGAAACGGAAAAAGAGCGGACCTGCCAAGCTGACGTTCGAAGAAATCGGCGGGCAGGATAATGCCAAGCAAGAGCTGCGAGAAGCATTGGATTTTCTAATTCGTCATGAAGACATTAAGAAATTCGGCATTCGCCCGCTAAAAGGCATTCTCCTCACCGGGCCTCCGGGAACAGGGAAGACGTTGATGGCTAAAGCCGCTGCCCATTACACGGATTCGATTTTTGTCGCTGCATCCGGCAGTGAATTTGTTGAGATGTATGTCGGTGTTGGTGCAGGGCGCATCCGGGATTTGTTCAAGGATGCCCGGAACCGTGCGGCAAAAGAAAACAAGCAAAACGCCATCATCTTCATCGATGAGGTCGATGTTATTGGCGGTAAACGCGAAGGCGGCCAGCAGCGAGAATATGACCAGACGCTCAATCAACTGCTAACCGAGATGGATGGCATCTATTCGCAGGATACGCCTCGCATTCTGGTTATCGCCGCAACAAACCGGAAGGAAATGCTGGATAGCGCACTGCTGCGTCCAGGGCGATTCGACCGTCATATTCAGGTGGATCTGCCGGATAAGAAGGGGCGCACCCATATCTTGAATCTGCATGCAGGTAATAAGCCGCTGCATGAAGATGTTGACCTGGGGAAAATCGCCGAGGAAGCGTACGGCTTCTCGGGTGCACAGCTTGAGAGCGTCATGAATGAAGCGGCCATTTATACGATGCGTGAGAATGAGCAGTTTATCCGTCATCGTCATTTGTCCATGGCGATTGACAAGGTCATGATGGGTGAGCGTTCTGATCGCGAATCGAATTTGGAAGAGAAGAAGCGCGTTGCCATCCATGAATTGGGACATGCTATCATGGCAGAGCTTGTGCGTCCCGGCAGTGTGAAACAAGTTGCCCTCAGCCCGCGTGGTAAGGCACTCGGTTATGTTCGTCATAACCCGCAGGAGGAACAATATCTGTACACAAAATCCTTCCTGGAAGAGCAAATTATGATCGCGCTTGGCGGTGCGGCCGCCGAAGAGATCTTTTACGGGGGGCGAAGCACAGGTTCAAGCAATGACTTTGAGCAATCGCTGAACATCGTGGAGACGATGATGAAGTCGGGTTTGACGTCGCTGGGTATTGTTAACATGAATATGGTAACAACTGAAGAGTTAATGAAAGAGAATAATGTGATTTTGGAAGAGTTAATGAACCGCACTAAGAATCTCTTGGGACAAAAACGGCCAATATTCGACAATTCTCTTGATATCCTTTTAAAGGAAGAAATCCTCTCTGGGGAACAATTTCGTTGTCAATTTCGTGAAAACGCGCTTTTACCAGCATAAATTGTTATGCTGGTTATTTTTTTTTACTTTTTTGTCGTGCTAAGATATTATTATACTTTGTGCTCTGAAAATGTATTTTTCGACAAATGGGGTACAATAAAGTATAGAGATAAGGAAAGGGTGGAGTAGAAACCATGTACTTCAAAAAAATCGGCGTTGTAGGCGGCGGGACTATGGGGCAGGGCATTGCGGAGATGCTCGCAGCCAAAGGTCTTGACGTACTGCTCGTAGAGAAAACTCCAGAGAAACTGGACTATTCATACCGAATGATCGAGACCAGTCTAGATAAACAATTGGAGAAGTGGGGAATTACCCAGGCAGAGAAGAAACTTATACTGAACCGGATTCAAAAAGTAACTCATTTTGCCGAGCTTAGCACCTGCGATATGGTGATTGAGACCATAATAGAGGACTTGGAAGCGAAGAAAGAGGTATTTTCACAGCTTGATCAAGTATGTCCGAGCCATGTGATATTAGCAAGTAATACATCCACGCTTAGTTTGACGGAGCTCGCCAGCTCTACCAAATATCCTGAGCGTGTTATTGGCATGCACTTCATTCATCCTGTTTCCAAGGTAGACCTTGTTGAAATCATCCGCGGCCTGAAAACTTCGGAACATACGTTTACGGAAACGAAACGCTTTGTTGAAGAAGTTTCGGATAAAAAAGGCATCATGGTGTATGAGTCTCCAGGTTTCGTAACAACCCGCATGATTACCCTCATGATCAATGAAGCGATGCATCTGCTGCAAGAAGGCGTAGCTTCGGCGGAAGATATCGATGACGCGATGAGAATCGGATATAACTTCCAGCATGGACCGCTTGAGATGGCCGACCGTTTCGGACTGGATTCCATTCTCGCTGCGCTGGAACGCATGTTCCGCGAGTACGGCGAACTGAAATACCGTCCATCGATTGTCTTGAAGAAACTGGTCCGCGCAGGGCAACTGGGCGTCAAAACCGGAGAAGGCTTTTTCAAGTACGATAAGGATGGTGACCGGGTATGAATATTCTCGTAATTAATGCAGGTAGTTCTTCACTGAAGTATCAACTGTACAACATGACGGATGAATCCGTATTGGCAAAAGGCTTGGTTGAGCGGATCGGTATGGATTCCTCGATTCTGACGCATAAGCCGACGGGAAAACAGGATGTTACGGAAGTCAGCGAAATTCTGGAGCATACCACGGCGATCCGCAAAGTTCTGGGCATGCTTACAAACGAGGAGCACGGTGTGATCGATTCTATCGAAAGCATTCAGGCCGTTGGACACCGCGTAGTGCACGGCGGGGAATCTTTTAAAGAATCCGCGCTCGTTGACAGTGATGCCAAAGCGGAAATTCGTCGCTTGTTCGATTTGGCTCCGCTTCACAATCCCGCATCGATGATGGGGATTAAGGCAGCAGAAACCAATATGCCGGGCGTTCCGCAGGTCGTTGTATTTGATACGGCGTTCCATCAGACGATGCCGGAGAAATCATACCTGTACGCTATTCCGAGAGTACTTTATAATAAATATAAAGTACGTCGTTACGGTGCGCACGGTACGTCCCACGCCTATGTCAGCCAGGCAGCGGCAGAATTCCTGAACCGACCGCTGGAGGATCTGAAGATCATTACCTGTCATATCGGTAACGGTGCTTCCCTGACAGCAGTAAAAGGCGGGGAATCCATCGACACTTCCATGGGGATGACCCCGCTGGAAGGGCTTATGATGGGTACGCGCAGCGGTGATTTGGATCCGGCGATCGTACCTTTTGTCATGAACAAGGAAGAGCTGACCGTCAATGAAGTGAACTCCATGCTGAACAAGCATAGTGGACTGTTGGCGATTTCCGGAATCAGCAGTGATATGCGTGAGATTACGGAAGGCATGGAAAAAGGCGATCCGAACTCCACGTTGGCCTTTGAGATGTATGAGTATCGTGTTCGTAAATACATCGGGTCTTACGCTGCTGCCATGAATGGCGTGGATGTTATCGTATTTACTGCGGGCGTCGGCGAGAATTCAATCGTTCTTCGTCAAAGAGTGCTTGAGCAGCTTACCTATCTCGGAGTAGAATTGGATGAGGAGCTGAACAGCATTCGTTCCGGCGAGCCACGCCGTATTTCTGCGGCAAATTCGAAGGTCGAGGTACTTGTGGTTCCTACCAACGAAGAACTGGTTATTGCTCGGGATACGCATCGTATCGTACAAGCTTCCAACCGTTAAATAGTAGTGATATAAGGGAGAGATTTAAGCATGGCCACCAAAAGTGTGATTCGTAACGTCAACCAGCATGTCGGTGAGACCGTCACGATCGGCGCCTGGATCAACAACAAGCGTTCCAGCGGGAAGATTCAATTCCTGCAGCTTCGTGATGGCTCCGGATATATCCAGGGTGTTGTTGTGAAGAGCGAAGTATCCGAACAAGTATGGGATGACGCGAAAAGCCTGACACAAGAAAGCTCTTTGTATGTGACGGGTGTTATACGTGAAGAGCCGCGGAGCCAATCGGGTTATGAGATGACGGTTACCGGCATTGAAATTATACATCTTACGGAAAACTATCCGATTACGCCTAAAGAGCATGGTGTCGATTATTTGATGGACCATCGTCATCTGTGGCTTCGTACACAGAAACAACGTGCGATCATGGTGATCCGTGCTGAAATTATCCGTGCGGTTCAAGATTACTTTGATACCAACGGTTTTACGCTTGTGGATCCGCCGATTTTGACCCCAACGTCCGCGGAGGGTACAACCAACCTGTTCCACACGAAGTATTTTGATGAGGATGCGTATTTGACCCAGAGCGGACAGTTGTACATGGAAGCTGCCGCCATGGCGCTCGGTAAGGTATACTCCTTCGGGCCGACGTTCCGTGCCGAAAAGTCCAAAACCCGCCGTCACTTGATCGAGTTCTGGATGATTGAGCCTGAGATGGCCTTCACAGACCATGAGGAGAGTCTTCAGGTGCAGGAGCAGTTCATTAGTCATGTGGTGCAATCCGTGGTTAAAAACTGCCGCCAGGAGCTTGAAACGATCGGTCGCGACATTTCGAAGCTGGAGGCGATCCAGGCACCATTCCCGCGGATTACGTACGATGAGGCTATTGAATTCCTGCATACGCAAGATTTTGATATTCCTTGGGGTGAAGACTTTGGCGCTCCACACGAAACAGCTATTGCTGAGAAGTATGACAAACCGGTCTTTATTACGCATTATCCGGCGGGAATCAAGGCTTTCTATATGAAGCCGGATCCGAATCGTCCGGAAGTCGTACTCTGTGCGGATATGATCGCTCCGGAAGGTTATGGCGAGATTATTGGCGGATCGCAGCGGATAGACGATCCGCAGCTGCTTGAAGAGCGCTTCAAGGAGCATGATCTGTCGATGGAAACCTATCAATGGTATATGGATTTGCGTAAATACGGCACCGTGCCTCATTCCGGCTTCGGTTTAGGTCTTGAGCGTACCGTTGCCTGGATTTGCGGCTTGGACCATGTGCGTGAAACGATTCCGTTCCCACGGACCCTGTACCGGTTGTATCCGTAAGCCGTGAGAGGTAAGTCTATGGACCACGACGGTAACGTGGACACGAGTGTGAATGGCTGGACGGCCGGCGCCGCTGCCGGCATGAGCCAAGGAATGGCGATCATTCCTTATGCCTTGCTCCTGCATTATCGGTCACTTGGGTTAAGCGACCGTGAAGCCATGCTGGTGATCCATTTGATTGGTTATCAGCAGGTGGAGTTCAAGACGTTTCCTTCGCTGGAGGAGCTTGCGGAAGTGACGGGGGCTCCCACCGGATTCATCGCTACCAGCTTGCAGCGCTTGATGAAGGTAGGGCTAATCGGAATTGATGAGTATGTGGACGAAACACAGGGGATTCATTACGAGCGCTACAATCTCCACGGATTGTATGAGAAGCTCGCTTCGTGTCTGGCTGAAGAGCACAAGGAAAAGACCCCTGATGGAACCAAGTTTGCGTCTCCGCTGTTGAATGCCCGTCCTGCTACCGACAAATCAACTGCATCGGGGAATCCCGTTCCTGAGAAGGAAGAGCGGAATTTGTTCACCATTTTCGAAAAAGAGTTTGGCCGTCCGTTATCGCCCATGGAGCTGGAGACGATCTCCGGCTGGGTTGATGCGGATCGCTATCCGGACGAGTTGATCTTATTGGCTCTGAAAGAAGCGGTGTTTGCGGGCAAACTGCATTTCCGCTACATTGACCGGATCCTGCTTGAATGGAGCCGCAATCGGGTGCGTACCGCACAGGATGCCAAGGCCTATACGCAGAAATTCAGAAATATCGGAAGATAGATGAGAAGCACGTCCGCTACGGGCGTGCTTTTTTATGTGTAATATTCTGCATTCCCTTTCCAAGCCATCGGGTTCATGATGGAAGGTAGTTATTCAAAAATAACTACAATCCGTATTTAAAAAAGATGTCCCTTTATTCCGCTGCCATGTGTTAAAGCTTATGAAGGCACCTGAACAATGGATTGCTGATGAAAGGGGGAATAACGGAGTGAGCTTTCAACCAATGAATTCAGAGCCTAAAGACTTGCGCCTAGAAGAATCCATAGAACAAGTTTTAAACGGGGATCGGCAAGCCTTTGTACATATCGTCGAGGCGTATCAACAGCAGATTTTCATGTATTGCTGGAGGCTATTGAACCAGCGGCAGGATGCGGAGGATGCCGTGCAGGAGATTATGGTCAAGGCTTATCAGAAGTTGGAGACATATGAGCCAAAGACCTCCTTTTCTTCATGGTTATACAAGATTGCTTATCACCATTGTCTAAATATGCTGCGAAGGAAACGATTCTTCTATAGCATTGCACCTTTGTTGAGAGAGGATAAGGAGCAAGCGGCAAGCGCAGAGCAGGAGGCCCAAAAATATATCATTGGCGAGTCCATGGAGCGTGCTCTTCGTAGGCTGTCCCCGGAGGAGTGGAACCTGCTTATTCTGCGGGTTTTTGAGGAAAAAAGCTTTGCGGAAATCGGATTAATTCTCGATAAAACCAAGGATTCGGTCAAAAAACGCTACAGCCGCCTGATACAAAAAATAAAAAAGTGGATGGTTGACAGAGAGGGGGATCTACAGTGGAAGTTAAACGAAATGACGTGGAAGAAAAGCTGATAGAGCAGGACCCAAAGAGCCATTATATCATTGATGTCAGGGATGCAGTCATGGAACGGATTGCTTGCCTACCCGCAAAGAAACCTCAGCCCAACATGTTAAGAAGACCACTCGTGATGGCAGCGTCGCTGCTGCTAGTGACTTCGCTGTCGGTGACGGTTTACGCCGCAACCGAACTGATACAGATTCGCAGCAAAGACGGAAAAGTGGTGCTGGAGACCAAACCTAAACCTGAAGTGTCCAAGGAATTACAAGGAAAATGGGATAGGTTATCTTCTATCGATATATCATCCTCAAACTTAGCCTGGCGTTCGGCTTTGCCGGGCCAAGCCATCGCTTATTATATACATAACCAAGAGATGAATGACTTGAAGAGAGAGTTATACGGAGAGGATACATTGCTCGAATTTCAAACGGGTTCTATTTATCTGGGTTCGCTCAATGTGCTTCAAGAGGAAGCTACAAAGCGTGGGATGCCTAATATGAAGATTCCTTCCCGGCTATTAAATGAGTATTCATTTAATGAAGGTTACCTATCCTTTAATCCGGATCTATCTGATTTATTTCATGCTGGAGAACCGACAGAAGTTTATTACGAAATACAAAATGAGTTAATCCGACAGGCTGAAGCTTCAACGAACAACAAAAAAGTTTTCGTTAAGGAGATTAAACCGCCAAGCGTGAGTAGCGTTTCGCTAATTTACGTAAAAGGCAGTGATATGGAAACCTCGATTGGCGTAATCGCAGCCAAACGTAGCGGAATGAACCCCAAACAGGAAATCCATTTTACCGAAGCGGATCATGTTGAAAAAGTGCTCGTGAAGGGCCACGAGATGATTTACGTTAAATATGCGGATGCTTATTTTAATCAGGGCCTGGCTTGGGTCGATGAGCAGCATGATCTTTATTATCATATATCGTTAAATAGCAAAGCGACGATAACGAAAGAGGAAGTACTACAAATTGCGGAGAGTTTCGTTCATTAATATCTATCCCACAGAGTTTATCTTTTGGCTCTGGGGGATATTTTTTTGTCATGGGTTGGCTGATATGCAGCTAAATACTGTCATAAGCAGGAGAACATCCCCAGATTGGCGAATTCATATCGTTGCAGCACGGCTAGAAGGGGAGTTGGAAATGAGATATAAAGCGATTATTTTTGATCTGGACAACACACTGCTGGATTACAACCAAAGCGAGCAGACATGTATGCAGCAGGCACTGGAGCACTACCGGCTGCATGAGGAACTGACGTGGGAGGAATTCTGGAGCACGTTTGGACCGATTAATTTTAATTATTGGATGAACCGAATTCAGAACAATCACGATATCAGGCAGGTGCTGGAGCATTCCTTCACGGACACATTCCTGAGGTTGAATCGGGAATTTCATCAGTACCGGGAGATTTCGGAAACTTACTGGGGGTTGTTCTGCAGTTCCAACCATATGGAGCCGAATGCCGATCTTATTTTGGAACACCTGCATGGCGATGTTGCGCTAGGGGTGATATCTAACGGCATTGGCGAAGCACAACGCAAACGTCTTGCAACAGGAGGATTGTTTCATTATTTTGACTCCTTTATCATTTCGGATGAGGTGAAGTGCTGGAAACCGGACCCGCAGATATTTGAACTCGCTTTGCAGGAATTGGAGGTAGGTCCTGACGAGGTGCTGTACATAGGGGATTCGCTTACGGATGATTATGAAGGAGCAACGAGAGCCGGAATTGATTTTTGTTATTATAATCGCCGGGGTGCCGTTTTAAGTGATCATCATCGACCTGCTTATACGATCAGGGATCTCCTGGAAATCAAGGATCTGGCTTAGCTTAATGGTTTAAAATCGGCTTGTGATGAGACAGATCACTTCGATTTTTCGCGTAACATCGGTTATAATGGTCATAACCAGTCGGAATGTCATTATTATGAAGGGAGGGCCTGAACATGAAGGGAAGATTGACAATGAGCTCTATGCAAAGTCTATTTGATGAACAACGGCGGTTGTTTGCATGGAGCGATGAGAAAGTTACCGCCTGATTACCTCGTGTAGAGGGGCCGTTTATCTAATGGACTTTGCATCCTTAAAACCTTTATTTTAATTTTAAGGAGCAGAGCTACCATGAAATATATAAACGCGGATATTATACTTCCAGAGGAACTGTTGAAGGAAGTACAGAAATATGTACAGGGCGGGATGGTGTACATCCCTAAACCTGAAGGATTACGTAAGAAATGGGGAGAAAATTCGGGCAGCCGGGTGTATTTGAAAAAAAGAAACCTGGAAATCCGGCAGTTGTTTGCGTCGGGCGCTACGATTGATCAGCTTTCTTCTCAATTTTGTTTATCCTGCGATTCCATCAAGAAAATCGTATATACCAAAAACAAGTAATGCAAAGTCACATTGGAACGACTCTGATGTGGCTTTTTCTTATGTGTAAAAGTCATTTTAAATCAATCCTTATATAGGAAGGGCAGATGCTGGGGAATTATAATCATTGGAAGAACGTTCAAACGATAGAGCAGAGGTGAGTTCATGAATGATTTTTTTCAATTTGAAACAGAAGTACAACGGTGTGAGCTGCTCACTAGGGCCAAGAGGGTTGCGATATCGGCACTTCAGCAATATAACCTGAGATGGGTTGAGATTGAGTTTATCGGTATTTCGGACACGATTACATATCAAGTTAGGACCAACTTAAATGAAACATACTTATTGAGAATTCATTCGGATCGACGGTCCAGTAATGAAATAGACCTGGAGCTTCAATTCCTGGATGCCCTTATTACCGCAGGTATCAAAGTGCCGTCAGGTATAACCACTCCAAATGGATTAAGAATGTTGAAAATCGGTACGGAGCATGGATTCAGATCTCCTTATGTCACCGTGATGAAGTGGGTGGATGGTGTGCATGCCCATGAAAGACTTACAGAAGATCAAGCATATCAGGTAGGTGTCTTGATAGCCAGACTACATGAAGTGGCACTTGGCTTCGAAAGTTCTTCTGATTTCCGGAGACCCATATGGGGGATGAACAGCTATAGAGAAGCACTCGTCAAGTTGGAGCGATATGCAGGAACTTTTTTGTCAGAAGTCTCATGGTCACTGTATCAACTCGCAGCTGAAAAGGTTTTGTCCCAGCTTGATCAGATGAACGCTGATGATAGCAATTATGGCCTCATTCATGCCGATTTACATCTGGGGAATGTGGTTTTTGAAGGTGGACTTCCTCACCCGATTGATTTCGGCAGGTGTGGTTACGGTTTTTTTCTTTACGATCTGGCAGCGGTGATGTTGTCACTTGTTCCGAACCAACGATTTAAAGTGCTTCAAGGATATGAAAGCGAACGGAAGTTGGGCTCGGATTATATTCAGTCACTGGAGTGCTTTTTCATCATGATTATGATGGAGAACTACAGCCACCATGCCTCCAACCCAAGAGAGACAGAAAGTCTGAAGAGTGAGCAAATCTATGCGCTAGCCTATATCCGTGAATATTTGAGCGGACGTTCGTTTCTGCTGAATGTGGTGGAGTCATTAGAAATAGATGAGGTGCAAATCTCTAGTTGATCCGCTCATTATAGAAGGGTATCATAATATGAGTTACAGAATGGGCGAGAAAAGCTTGCAAGTAACGAATCGCCTAGGTGGATTTATCTCCAGCTTGATCATCATGATCGCCACCATCATATGGGTTCAATGAACTTCATTCCATCTATCTATGGCTTGGCTATACGTTCGAAAGGTCTAGTTCCCGTGATGGTTATGCATTTTGTGATGAATGTTCTATTTGTTCTTAGCGGCATGATCCTGTCACTTTCCAAAGGGCGTCGATAGACGTTCTTTTTTTGTTTTGACCGGTATGGGGAGAATAGGGGACAAGCTGTATTGGTCTTGTTTTTAAATGATACAAATTTTTTTCGAAAAAGTGCAGGGGCAGCTTTCAAAGCTGACGTCTATGTATTTGGGAAGGAGGGGAGAGTTATTGATGCTGAAACGTTAATCACGCGCATCCTGCAAGGGGATCAAGAAGCCTTTCGGGAACTGGTGAACCACTACAGCCAGCACGTGTTCCATACGGCATACTCGGTCCTGCGGGATGCCAAGGAAGCGGAAGATGCGTCGCAGGAAGTGTTTATTCAAGTATACAAAGCTCTCCCCCAGTACCGATCTGAAGGGTTTAAAACCTGGATTACACGCATCACGCTAAATAAAGCGATTGATATGAAGAGGAAGCTTTCCCGTAAACCGCCGGAGCAGCTGCACGGCGAACATGATGAAGTGCTGGATAAACTCCCTTCCCGGGATGAAGACGTGGTTTCTCTGCTCGTACATAAGGAGAGAAGAGAGGAACTTCGAGAGAAAATTAAACAATTGCCGGACAATCACCGCGCCATTATAACGGCTTTTTATTTGGAAGAGAAAAACTACGAACAAATCGCAGCCGAGATGGATGTCACGGTCAAGACGGTGGAATCGAAATTATACCGGGCCAGACAATGGATTCGGAAATCGTGGAAGGAGGAGGAATGGAAATGAACGTAAAGGGTAACGAGCTTAAGATGCTGACGGAACGATATGTTAGAGGAGAAGGCTCGGCAGAAGAACGGTCTTCTTATGAAGAGCTCATGTTATTGGATGACAGCGTGCTGGAGATCTATATGCAGGTACTGGCCGAGCTTGATTCCGAACTCCCTGACCTGCCCGAGCCGGAAACATTTACGCAGCGGGTGGTGGAACACGAACAAATAAAGCCATACACCCATAAAGCACCTCTTCGCATTCAGGAACGTCCGAAGCGATGGTACGAACGCGCGATCGTTCACTACACCATTGCCGCCTCCATTACCATGCTGTTCCTCTTCACCGGGGCATTTGACCGACTTCTTCCCGGCGAAATGAACAGTGAGGTTCCATTATCTGAAACACCTTCCTACAGTAAACAATGGGTGGAAAAAACAACCGGCTGGCTTGACCAGCTATTATCCCGATAAGAAAAATGAAAGGAAGATGCCTTGTGCAACCGCAAAAAAGTAAAGGGTTTGCCTTTATATTAAATATCCTTCCGGGCCTCGGCCATTATTATTGGGGGAGAAAGGGACGTGCCCTGCTATATCCGTTCTTGTTCTTCGGTGGCTTGTTCGGCGGATTTGTGCTCGGGATCATGTCGCATTCCGATACGGTTTTTGCGCTGGGGATTCTCGGTGCTTTAATGATCTGGGGGATCAGCATGCTCGACCTGCTAATTGCTTTGATTCGTTATACACCTGTAATGATTGTCCACGATGAATACGGACGACCGATGGAGATTCGCCAGGAAAAGAGTGATGAGTCTGAACGCTTTTATACCATACTGCTGTCCTTCATTCCCGGTTTGGGGCATTTTCAACTGGGACTTATGCAGCGCGGGTTGTCGTTCCTGATCGCATTCTTCGGACTGGGAACGATTCTGCTGTTCTTGACGGGCTTGACGCACGAATCAGTATTTCTGCTGTTTCTGGGCATGCTGCCCATCATTTGGCTCTATTGTATGTTTGATGTGGTTCAGCTGGTTCACCGCAAGCAAGCTGGAGAATTACTTATCGATCGCACGCTGTTTGATGAGCTCGAGAGCGGCCGGGAGAGCGGACGCCGGAGTAAAGTGTTTGCCACCTTGTTATCGGCCTTTCCCGGAGCGGGTCAAATGTATTTGGGATTGCAAAAACGGGGACTGCAGCTCATGGTCCTATTTCTTGGCAGCATCTATGTGCTGGATGTACTCAAGCTGTCGCTGTTCCTGTTCTTGATTCCGCTGATCTGGTTTTATGCATTCTTTGACGGTCTGCAGCAAGTAAGCCGTTACGGCAGGGAGCCGCTGCGCGATCGACCGATCATCTCAGGCCTTGGGAATCAGCAGCGCTGGCTCGGGCTTGGACTGCTCGTACTTGGTGTCTATTTCGTATTTACCAGCGTGGTGATGCCTTATATCGATACACATTTCCCTCATTTGCAGCTGGATTACCGCATTCGTTCCTATTTGAAGACCGCGATTATCGCCGTTCTTCTCATCGGAGGAGGAATCAAGCTGATGACTGGCTCGAAAAAGGATGCATTGAGAGGAAGGCGTTCATATTATGATACCGACAACGAATGATATGTCCCTTCATGATCTGGGAAGCCCTCCATCGAAGTCTGCACGGCAATGGAGAGTAGGTACACTCTCCATGGGACTATCCTTGCTCGTGCTTGGCTTGCTTGTATTGTCCTCCGCCTGGAAAGGCGTAGAGGTGTACAGCTCCGCCGCAAGATGGTGGCCGATCGTATTTGTTCTGTTAGGTGCCGAGATCGTCAGCTACTCGCTGATTTTTCGGAGACGCGGTTGGGTCAAGTATGATATATTCAGCATTCTTCTCATCGGTTTTCTGGCCTTCTGCTGTATCGGCATGGGAGTGCTGAGTGCGACGGGTTTACTGGATCAAATTCGCCGTGAGACGATGTCCGTGCAGCAAACGATTCCGTTACCGGATCAGAAGATAACAATTCCGGACGGGGTTAAAAAAGTCATTGTTCAGGGCAGTTACAACCACAATATCCAACAGGATGCTTCGAGTTCGAATGAGATGCTGATCTTTGGCAGCCTGCGGACGGAAGATATCAAAATGTGGAGTACGACCGAGCTGCCGTCGATGATTCAGATTAAACAGTCGGGAAACATTCTATATGTCCAGTTGAATGATCCCCCTCGCTATACCTTTCGGGGAACCTTCTCACAACTTGATGTGACGCTATCCGTGCCTTCTGCAGTCAAAGTGATCATTAGGGATTGATCACGATCGAATCAATGAAATGATATGGAACGAGATATGGAGGGAGATATCGTGGCCAAGAATCTGTATTATCTGCTGTATATTGCACTGTTTGTTGTGACTTGTTTGTTTATCTTCAATGTCTACTCATCACCGGATCAGGTACCTGCGCCTTCGATCTCACTAACGGAGCATGAGCAGAAACGGCTATAATCCATATAAAGAAAAAACCTGTAAACGATCGGAATCATTTACAGGTTTTTTAGTTTTCGTTCAACGAGTATGTATATTAGGATAAAAACGATCACGGTCGCAATACCGGTTGTCATGATATGGCCGGTGAGCCTGGCAATCAGCAGCAGGATGACCCCAAAGATCATTAGCAGCAGACTTACATAGGCATTGGCAACTTTAAAGTTTCGTTCATTTTTAAGAGATGACGTAGTTTTATAAGCATAAATGCTCTTGGAACTTTTAGGCGGAAGCAAAAAGAGGACCAACCCATACAAAATAAATACGATGCCAATGGCTAAACTTTCGAGCATCCCTATACACTCCTAACGGAAAGATAACGCCGGATGCACCCCGAAAACGTTGGATCACGGTGCATCCGGCTGATCAAGCTCTGTATCTGCAAATATGGATTTATTTTACCTTGGATTCGGTTGCATTCAAGAGCAGACGACGGTAGGAGTATTCGAATATAAACTCAAAAGCCTCCAGATGTTTCTTTGCTTCGAAAGCATTTTTGCCCCAGGCATAGATGCCGTGGTTGCGAAGCAAAATGCCGGGTACCGCCGGATCAAGCGCATCCGGAACGAGTTCCGCAATCCGCGGAATGTCTGCATAGTTCGGCAGGATCGGAATGCGAATCGCCGCGTCCTCATCCCAAATGTTAAAGGCCTTGATCAGCTCGATTCCTTGGGCAGGGACATAACCTTGTTCACCATACCAGTCGCTGATCAGATTGTTATTGATGGTGTGCACATGGAAAATGGCGCCGCAGCCGGTTTTGCGATAAATTTCGCAGTGAATCAAAGTTTCCGCACTAGGCTTTAAGCCGGTTGCTTCACAAGGTACGCCGTTCTGATCCACAAAAAGATAATCTTCGGGCGTATGTACCGACTTGTCTTTACCACTGGCTGTCACCGCAAAATAAAACTGCTCTGGATTGAACTCGCCAACACGGACAGATAGATTACCGCTGGTACCCGGGAACCAGTTTCTAGAAGCAAACCGTTCCTTAATTCCTCTAAGATCCTGCAGGGCAGCCTGTTTCTGTTCAAGCTGGATATCTGAAAATGCCACTTACAGCACCTCCTGTTTGAACTTGTCTTTCATGTCGTTCTGAATATCGGTAAATGTCTCGAAGGGTACATGGTGAACACCAAGCTTCTTGCACTGCTCGGTGAGCGAGGAACGGGAATAGACCAGATCCGCCTGTTTGGCGCCTTCGAAGTCGGTAAGGCTGTCCCCGATCAGAATCCGGTAATACCGATCGGTCGGAAAACGGTCCATCACCGTAACCTTGCACATGCCGCAGTCGTTCTGGCAGGATTCGTTGCAAGGATGAGGCCAAGTTATCTCGATGTGATCACCTTCGAAATTGGAGCCGTTGCAGAAGATATGGTCTGCAGGGATGCCAAAGGGCTTCAACAGAGGATCGACAAAAAAATCGATGCCGCCGCTTGTAACGTAAAATTCAATCTGTTCGGATTTTAAATAATCCAGGAATGTACTGAAGCCTTCCCGAATCCCTGCATGGCTTAGAACATAATCGGTAATTTCTTCTCTCATGGAGGAAGGGAAGAGGGCGAACATGCGGCCTACGCCTTCCCGTATAGAAATAGTGCGGTCAAGTGTATCCTGCATGATCGACTCAAAGCCTTCCGGCTTGAAGTGCTTCATGATGGCGACAATATTATCGTTGTTCGTGATGGTTCCGTCGAAATCGCAAAAAATGATCGGCTGTTTCTCTCCAGATGTCATACTTCTCCTCCCCAGATGTCCAGTGCGGCTTTCAACTCTTCGTGTTCTTCGGCAAAGTGAGCGAGCGGCACGGATTTCATCGTTGCCTCAATCGCTTGTACAAAAGCTTTGCCGCCCGCTTCGGTTCCCATCGGATGACCGTGGATTCCACCGCCTGCGTTTACGACCACATCAGTGCCGAAGTCCCGGATGATGCGTGGAACGAGACCAGGATGGATTCCTGCGGATGGTACCGGCATGCTTCGTTTCACGCCAAGTTTAGCGCTATGCAGCTCGTCGCGTATGGCCAGATTCTCTTCTCTCGGCATCGTTACAGATCCGTAAGGAGAAGGGAAGAGCACCAGATCCGCGCCGGCGATCCGCATCAGCTGGCCGAGCAGCACCGGAGCTGTTATTCCATAGTATGGAGAAGGATAAATGGCGCCGGCAAGTGCAGGATGAGCCGCGATAGGTACGGTGATATCCGGATCGCTGCTTAGCTCGTGCAAAACGTCATACCCGTAGGACAGCACATTAAAGAGCAGGGCGTTAGCGCCGGCATCAATCGCGCGCAGCGCTTGCTCACGCAGCTGCGACGTCCGGCCGGTTAGATTGGCAGCATAGAGCAGCTTTTTGCCAGTTTGTTGTTCAATGTCGGCAGCCGCCTGGATGCACATGCTTACCCGTTTTTCAATCGGGGTGAGGTCGTTCTCGAACAGGATTTCATCATCTTTGATGAGATCCACGCCACCAAGCGCCTGACGGATAAATTGGGCTCTGAGCTCGTCCGCATTCAGTCCGATCACCGATTTGAAGATGCTCATGAGCAGCGGACGATCATGGACGCCGAGAAGATCGCGGACACCGTCGATGCCATACTTCGGTCCGGGGAACGCACCCAGGAAGTCGGGAGACAAATCCAGGGAAGTCAGCTTGATCCGTCCGTCCATGGAGATTTTGCCGAACACGGTCACCAGTAGGGCAGGAAGATCCCGGCTGAAATTAATATCCGGATAAGCAATACTGACATCCGCATAACGACTGCCTGGCTCCCAGCCCTCGTGAACCTGAATGTCAACAACTTCGCCAAGATGCTTCTGCATCGCTTCACGCTTGGCTTGCGGCAGCTCGGTCCAGCTGCCAACCGTCATGCCAACGGCGATGGAAGTTGCTTTCTTACGAAAATCCGCCTGGTCGTCATAGATTCGGTACATTGCGATACAGCGGCTCATGAGATTTGCTCCTTCAGCATGGCGCCCATTTCTTTGGAGCGCTCAGCGCAGCGGTTTACGGCGGCAATGACGGTTTCGAAGAAATCGCCTTTGTCGAGCGTTTCGAGGGCCGCTTGTGTTGAACCGTTCGGCGATGTGATTTTCGCGCGAAGCGATGAAGGCTGTTCTCCGGTCTGCTGCACCATCCGGGCCGCGCCCAGAATGGTTTGGAGCGTCAACTCGCGACTTTGCTCCTGCGTCAGGCCGCCGCGAATCCCCGCGGCAGTCATGGCTTCCATCATGTAATAGAAGTAAGCCGGTCCACTGCCGGATATACCGGTCAGGATATCCATCTTCTCTTCTTCAATGACGGTTACATTACCAACAGCTTCGAACAAAGTCATGACCAGCTGGCGCTGTTCTTCGCTGATTTCCTTAGAGAAGGCAATTCCTGTGGAACCAAGTCCGATAGAGGCAGATGTATTCGGCATCGTGCGTGCAATGGGTTGATGGGTTCCAAGCAGCGTCTGTGTCGTATAAATCGATAATCCGGCAATCACGGAGATGATCAATTGGTCGCTTGAGAGCTTCGGACCCAGTTCTTTCAGCACTTTAGCAGCATCCTTCGGTTTCATGGCAAGCACGATCACCGGCGAAGTTTTTAGAATTTCGATTTTAGCGGCATCGTCATTGTTGATCTGGACGCCGTACCGCTCACTCAGTTCCTGAAGGCGCTGAACATTGCTTCGGTTGAGCATCGTAATATTCTCCGGAAGCACGACAGAACGGCTCACTAATCCTCGTACGATCGCTTCGGCCATCGAGCCGGCGCCGTAGAAGGTAATTGCTTTATCTATTAAAGGTCGGTTCTGCGGGGATTGGCACATCGTTATTTCCTCCTTCATGGCTTTAGATGAATGATTTATTCGCGTATTTGACCACTACCGATAATAACATATTTGGAGGAAGTAAGCGCGGGTAACCCCATAGGTCCCCGGGCATGTAGCTTCTGGGTACTGATCCCGATTTCGGCGCCGAAGCCAAATTCAAAGCCATCGGTGAAGCGGGTCGATGCGTTATGATAGACAGCGGCTGCGTCTACTTCCTGCAAGAAGCGCTGCGCATGATCCTTATTCTCCGTAACGATACATTCCGAATGCTTGGTGCCATAAATCGAAATATGCTCAATGGCCTCATCCAGGTGATCCACAATTTTAAGGTTCAAAATATAGTCGTTATACTCGGTAGCGTAATCATCAGACGTAGCTTTTGCAGCCCATGGAACGTAATCCAGGGTACGCTGGCATCCACGCAGCTCGACATTACGCTTACGGAATGCTTCGGCCAGCCCAGTCAAATGCGATTTGGCATAATCCGCATGGACGAGCAGGGTTTCCATGGAATTGCAGACCGAAGGGCGCTGCACCTTGGCATTGATACTGATGGCGGCCGCCATGTCCGGGGCTGCCGAAACATCCAGATAGGTATGGCATATCCCGGCTCCGGTTTCGATGACTGGTACCGTGGCGTTCATCACAACATTCTGGATCAGCGAGCTGCCACCGCGCGGGATGATGACATCCAGCAGTCCGTTGAGCTTCAGCATTTCATCCACGGAGGAACGGTTCGGATCCTCGATAAGCTGTAGCGCATCTTTAGGCAGTGTGGTGCGTTCCATAGCTTCGTGAAGCACCTCGATGATTTTGCGGTTGGAGGAGAGGGCGGATGAACCACCGCGCAGCACGACCGCATTGCCCGTCTTCAAGCATAGCCCGGCTGCATCAACGGTCACGTTGGGACGTGCTTCATAAATGATGCCAATCACGCCAAGGGGAACGCGCTTCTTGACGATGTTCAGACCGTTCGGGCGGTCGATCGTTTCCAGGGTGTCGCCGATCGGGTCCGGCAGCTTAACGATTTGGCGCAATCCTTCGGCTATGTCCTCGATTCGAGCTTCATTCAGTGCCAGCCGGTCCAGCAGGGAGGCAGAGGTGCCGAGCTCTTTCCCACGGCGAAGATCCTCCGCGTTCGCTTCCATGATATCTGCTGTCCGCTGGATCAGGGCGTCTGCCATGATCAGCAAAGCCTGGTTTTTCTCCTCCGTGCTCAGTCTGCCAAGACGAAATGCTGCCTGTTTGGCGAGTTGGGCTTTGTTGCGTACCTCACTCATAATAATTCCTCCTTATTTGGATGATTAGGAAAAACAATATTGGTTATGGGATCCGGATTATTTTAACGTGATCCATTCGTCGCGGTGAATGACCTCAAGCCGATGGATTTCCCCGATGATGCCGATCACTTCACTGCTTGGCATTCCGAGCACGGCCTGCAGCTGGTCCTCATCGTAATTGACGATCCCTCTGCCGAGCGTTTCGTTGTTCATATTAACGACTTCTACCACGTCTCCTGCATGGAAGCTGCCTTCGATCCGTTTAATGCCAACGGGAAGGAGGCTGTGGCCTCCGTGAATCAGCGCCTTCTCGGCGCCAGGATCAACAACGATCCGGCCTAACGGCGAGGACATAAAGCCGAGCCACTGCTTTTTCATCGGCAGGGAGGATAGGTGGGTGGCAAAATAAGTTCCTTTGCCTGCATGCTTAAACGCCTTAAGCAAATCCCCGGTCTCGTTGGCTTTGCCGATGAAGACGGGGACACCGCCGCGGGTGGCGATTTTGGCGGCATCGATTTTTGATCGCATACCGCCAGTACCTACGCTGGAGCCAGCGCCTCCTGCCATGCTGTAAATCTCACCCGTGATTTCATCAATTTCCTCATATTTTGTTGCATCCGGCGACTTGCGTGGATCAGCCGTGTACAAACCGTCCGTATCGGTCAGGATGATTAATTGCTGGGCGCGGACCAAGTTCGCTACCAGCGCGGATAGCGTATCGTTATCACCAAATTTCAGTTCGTCAATCGAAACGGTATCATTCTCATTAATAATCGGAATAACGCCTTGCTTCAGAAGCTCCGTAATCGTCATGTTGGCATTATTCATGCGTTTGCGGTTTGCGAAGTCCGTTCTCGTCAACAGAATTTGCGCGGCCTTCAATTGATGGGAGGCCAGCTCATTCTGGTAAGCACGCATCAGTAGCGCTTGGCCCAATGCGGCGGATGCTTGCTTCTCATGCAGTAGCTTGGGTCTCGTTTCGTAGCCGATCTCCCGAAAGCCTGCTGCAACGGCGCCGGATGTCACGAGCAGAACCTCGTGACCGGCCTTACGGAGCGCGGCAAGTTCTCCGGCAAAGAAGGCGACGGAATCAAGATTAAGTCCGCCTTCATCTGTCGTCAGGGAGCTGCTGCCGATTTTTACGACGATGCGTGATAGCATCGTGATCACTTCCTTGTATTTATGATTAGTTGGTATAGCTGTAACGAATCCATTTCCTGAAAATAAAAAAACTTTCGTCCAGTATGAAAAAGGACGAAAGTTTAACTTCCGCGGTACCACCTTTGTTGATGAGCGCAGCTCATCCGGCTTTAACCCTGTAACAGAAGGCACTGTCCTGGCAAGCCAGGCCGCTCGGGGGTAGGATTCGGAAAGGGGGGTCACGGCAAATTCTTTCAGCCCATGGAATTCGCTCTCTGGTCATCGTGCCCTATGCTTTCGTACTGGTCCCGTCATTGCGTTTTTGAAAACTGCATTCAATTGTTACTGCAAGAATAGCACATCGTTTTTGTTTTTTCAAAAGGAATTAGGTTAACCGAACAGGTTCAGCTTGCCGATTCGGTAGGCGGCTTCCCGCATTCGTTCTTCGCTGCTTAACAGGCCGACGCGGACATATCCTTCGCCGTGATCGCCAAAGCCGACACCAGGCGCAACCGCCACCTTGGCCTCCTCAAGCAGCAGGTCGGCAAAGGATACCGAGGTAAAGCCTTGCGGTACGGGTAGCCAGCTAAAGAAGGAGCCTGCTGGTTTCTGTGCTTCCCAGCCAATTTCGGACAGGGCGCCATAGAAGGCGTCCCTCCTCGATTGGTAGCGTGCCACCAACTCCTCAACGCAGTTTTGCGGAGATGTGAGAGCTGTAGCCGCTGCAGCCTGAATGCCGCCGAACAGGCTGACGTAGATGTGGTCCTGCAGCATATTGATCAGCGAGATGATTTTTTTGTTCCCTAGGGCAAAGCCAACGCGCCATCCGGCCATATTATAGGTTTTGGATAGGGTGTAGAATTCTACTCCAACTTCTTTGGCGCCTTCTGCCTGCAAAAAGCTGACTGGACGATCACCATCAAACCCAATCGCTCCATAAGCAAAATCACTGGCTACCACGATCCCGTGTTCGGCGGCAAATGCCACCGTATCCTCGTAGAAGGACAGAGGAGCGACAGCGGATGTCGGATTATTCGGGTAATTCAGGAACATCAGCTTCGCTTTTTCTCTGTCTGCAGTTGTGATCGCATCATAATCAGGAAGAAACTGGTTAGCTGCGGTTAACGGCATGAATTTCATTTGGGCACGGGCCAGAGCTACACCTGACCAGTAATCCGGATAACCGGGGTCCGGGACAAGACATACATCGCCCGGGTTCAGAAGCACTTGCGGCAGCTGTACGAGACCTGTTTTTCCTCCAAACAGAATCGCTACCTCTGTCTCCGGATCGAGATCAACATTGTAGTCTTCCTTATATCGATGCGCAATGGCTTCTTTAAGGAAGGAAAAGCCGGTAAAAGGCGAATATTTGTGAAATTGTGGATTGTCGGCCGCTTCTTTCAAGCTGGATATGATATGAGGCGGTGTGGGCTGATCGGGATTTCCCTGCCCCAGATTGATTACATCATGTCCCTGCGCCACTTGGCGGTTTACCTTGGAGACCAAGGTCGCGAAAAATTGCGTGGGCAGCTGGGACATCATCTCGGCTGGCTCTATTTGGAATTCGTTTAATTTATTGTTCATTGCAGTTTCATCACTCCGTTATCTAATTACACTCAAATGCAGCTGATATTGAAAACAATTAGGATTAATTTAACACGATTTATCAGGGGTGTATAGAGGGAAATGGAGCTTGGGTGTTGCAGCAGCAGGCTTGAGGAGGCTATGATGATGACATAAGGAGAATGGATGAAACCTGTAAAATAGCCCGTTCGTTGATATATTGATCACAGCGGCGCTGATGCTGGATTCAACCGAATAACAGGAGGCTGCAAGATGACTGGAGAAGCAAAGGCTCAATTGAATATCGCACTTATCCAAGCTGATATTGAAATAGGAAACGTGAATGCCAATATGAATAAAATGTTCGGCATGATGGAGCAGGCCGCAGCAGCTGATATGAAGCCGGATGTCATAGTACTGCCGGAAATGTGGAATACGGGGTATGCGCTGGACCGGATTCAAGAGCTTGCCGATCCCATGGGGCAGGAAACCTCGCGGATGCTGAGTGAATTTGCGCGAAAACACCGCATCCAAGTCGTGGGCGGATCTGTAGCCGAACGAATCGAAGATCGGATTTATAACAGCATGTATGTGTTTAACCGGAGCGGGGAGCAGATCGCCAAATACTCTAAAATTCACTTGTTCCGTCTGATGGATGAAGAGAAGTTTCTTCAAGCCGGACAGCATACCGTAACCTTTGAGCTGGAACAATTGAAAGCGGGCGCATCGATCTGTTACGATATACGGTTTCCAGAACTGTCCCGCACCCTTGCACTCAGCGGCGCTCAAGTGCTGTTTGTGCCTGCGGAGTGGCCGCATCCACGGCTGCATCATTGGAGAACGCTGCTCATGGCCAGAGCGATCGAGAACCAAATGTATGTCGTTGCGTGTAATCGTGTAGGAACCAGCGGAGAAACGGACTTTTTCGGTCACTCCATGATCATCGATCCGTGGGGTGAGGTCATTGCCGAAGGGGATGAGCAGGAAATGATCCTGACCGGTACGCTGGATTGCCGTCTTACGGATGAAGTCAGAGGACGTATTCCGGTTTTTGAAGACCGTCGTCCGAATTTGTATTTTCAATAAGTGTTTATAGTTAAACTCCTCTAAAAAATGAAGTTTCATCTGGGCAGAGGCGGGTATACTATGGGTAATCCGTCTGAGAGGAGGCTTTGAATGATGGCAGATAACAACCAATTCGACAGCCAAAACCATGAGCAGGAAGAAGAACAGAAACAACAGTTCCGCAGCTTTGTTGAGAATGTAGTCGGAGGCGGTAACGGGAAGAACGAATCGATTCAGGATCAGTCCCGTACTGCGGATGAACAGAACCGATTGATTGACCAGCATAACTTGCGCAAATAAATCTCCGTTTATGACGAAATGGGTAACCGTTTTACTTTCAGGAGAAAAAGAGGCATAGCCACTGTCATTCGACGATGGTTATGCCTCTTTATTCGTATAGGGCTGCTTACATTTGCGTTTATTGATCTTGAACGCTTTCCACCACCAGCTTGTCCATAACCTGCTTGAACGTATCGATGAACGCATCCGCCGCTTTGGATAAATACCGTCCGTTGCGGTAAGCCACGACCAGCGTACGGCTCGGAACCGGATCAGCGAGCGGCAAGTAGACCGGAATAAACTCGCTGCGTTTCGCACGGGCGATAAAACGAGGCACCAGCGTTATGCCCATTCCGGTTGCGACCAGAGATTGGAGCGTCTCGATGTTGTTGCTCTCGAATACAACGTTCGGTTCAAAGCCGGCCTCCCGACATATATCAAAGGTAAGCTTCCGGAAGCCCTGTCCTTTTTTGAGGACAACAAATGCTTCGTTCCGGATTTCGTCGATCGTAATGGGCCGAACGGGATCAGAGGCAGCCCGGAGAGCAAGCGGATGCTGCGGAGGAACAGCCAAATCGATCATTTCCTCACCGATCGGAATCCAGGACAGCGAAGGCTCGGACAGCGGCAGCGCAAGGAGGCTAAGATCGGCCTTGCCGCTGGCCGTCAGTTTCTCCAGGTTCATGGAGGAGTCTTCCAACAAGGTGATCTCAATATCCGGATATCCCTTTTTAAAGGCTGGTAAAACCCGTGGCAGCAGGTGGGAGCCTGTAATCGGCATGCTGCCGACTACGACTTTGCCCTTACGAAGCTGGGAGATGTCCGACATCTCCTGTTTCAGCTGCTCGACGGCGTCCATAATCTTCTGCGCATGCTCGACAAAGCTGGCTCCGGCATGGGTAAGCTCAACGTTGCTCGTATTCCGCTGGAACAGCAGCACGCCGAGCTCTTTCTCCAGCTTGGAGAGCTGCTGGCTCAAGGAAGGCTGGGCGATATGAAGCTTCTCCGCGGCACGGGAGAAATTTTTATCCACCGCGATTTGCAGCGTATATTGCAGTTGTCTCAGTTCCATTTAAGCATCACTCCGTTATAGCTGAATCCTATTACATCTATAGATATTATATCTTGGAACAATGAAGAAGGAAATGATATATTACTATCAACGTAAAGATGATGCGTTGTAGATCTTCCTTAAAAGAAGATAACAAGCAATTATCTTCTCATGGACGTAAAGAACAATGGGGTGATGATGATGAGTAAGAAGACAATGTTCGAGAAAATTTGGGATAACCACGTTATTCATCAAGAAGAAGGCAAACCGGGTATTTTGTACATCGACCTGCACTTGGTTCACGAGGTAACTTCCCCGCAAGCATTTGAAGGTTTGCGTCTTAGCGGCCGTAAAGTACGCCGTCCTGAACTGACCTTCGCAACAATGGATCACAACGTGCCAACGAAAGACCGTTTTAACATTACGGATCCGATTTCGAAGCAGCAAATTGATACCCTGACCAAGAACTGTCAGGATTTTGGCGTTACCCTGTATGATCTCGATACGATTGATCAAGGCGTTGTGCACGTAATGGGGCCGGAACTTGGTTTAACGCATCCAGGCAAAACGATTGTGTGCGGCGACAGCCATACATCCACTCACGGTGCATTCGGCGCGCTTGCGTTCGGTATCGGTACGAGCGAGGTTGAGCATGTGCTGGCAACCCAATGTTTGCAGCAGGCCAAAGCGAAGACCATGGAAGTGCGTTTTGTCGGTCGTCGCAATCCGGGCGTAACGGCTAAGGACATGATCCTTGGCGTGATCGCGAAATACGGTACTGATTTTGCAACAGGTTCTGTTATTGAGTATACGGGTGAAGCGATCCGCGAACTGTCGATGGAAGAGCGCATGACCGTATGTAACATGTCCATCGAAGGCGGAGCCAGAGCGGGCATGATCGCTCCGGATGAAACGACGTTTGAATACTTGCGCGGACGTCAACATGTTCCGCAAGGGGAAGCTTTTGATGCTGCAGTAGCAGCCTGGAAAAACCTTGTCACAGACGAAGGCGCTGAATTCGACGTAGTGGTCGAGTTCGATGTGGAATCTCTAATCCCACAAGTAACCTGGGGAACGAGTCCGGGAATGGGTACTGGCATTTCCTCAACGGTTCCAAACCCTGCGGATTTCAAGACCGAGAATGAGCGCAAGGCAGCGGAGAAAGCTCTGGAGTATATGGCGCTTGTGCCAGGGACTCCAATATCCGAGATTCCGATCGATTATGTCTTTATCGGTTCTTGCACGAATGGACGCATTGAAGATTTGCGTGCAGCAGCAGCTGTAGCGAAGGGACATAAAGTGTCCAGCAATGTAACAGCCATCGTTGTTCCAGGGTCGGGCCGAGTGAAGATCCAGGCTGAACAAGAAGGGCTCGACAAAATTTTTGTTGAAGCGGGTTTCGAATGGCGTGAAGCAGGCTGCAGTATGTGTCTCGCGATGAATCCGGATGTACTGAAGCCGGGCCAGCGCTGCGCATCAACGTCCAATCGTAACTTCGAAGGACGCCAAGGCCGGGGCGGCAGAACGCATCTCGTATCGCCGGCAATGGCAGCGGCAGCTGCGGTTAAAGGGCGCTTCGTGGATGTACGTGACTGGAACTTTGTAGCCGAAGAAGTTGTGAGCTAAGAAGGACGGAGGAGAAGTTTATGCAAGCATTTACGAAATTACACGGTATAGTCGCACCTGTGGACCGGGTGAATGTAGATACGGACGCCATTATTCCGAAACAGTTTTTGAAGCGGATTGAACGTACAGGATTTGGACAGTTTCTGTTTTATGAATGGCGGTTTGATGAAGAGGGAGGCAATATCGACACCTTCTCGCTGAATCAGCCCCGCTACCAAGGCTCAACCATCCTGATTTCCCGTGCCAACTTTGGCTGCGGCTCTTCCCGTGAGCATGCCCCTTGGGCGATTCTCGACTACGGATTCCGCGTGGTCATCGCTCCATCGTTTGCTGATATTTTCTACAATAACTGCTTTAAGAACGGAATTCTTCCGATCAAACTGTCGGAGGAGCAAGTGGAGGAACTGTTCCAGCGCACAGAAGCTACAGAAGGTTATAAGCTGAACGTCGATCTGGAGAGCAAAACGATTACAGATGATCAAGGACTCCATATTGACTTTGATCTCGACGAGCACCGCCGTCAATTCCTGCTTCAAGGACTGGATGACATCGGTTTGACACTGCAGCATGAAAGTGCAATCGATGCTTACGAGAAGAAGCATGGGGAGCGTCTGTTCGCTTAATCTCGTAATTACACGGCAAAAGGTTACAAGATTATTAAACTTCCATTTCCTGTGTAGGAAATGGAAGTTTTTTTTGGTATTATGGAATTAATATGCAGCGATAGCCAAGAGGAACCACTGTTTTATGTCAGTATTTGTCCGGCGGCGTGTTGTCGGGAATGTGCTGATTTACATATTTTTAGTTTTTTGCTAGATTTGCTTTTCAAATTTAATCATGGGATGATCGAGGTGGATTCATGAAGAAGTTAGGGTTTGTAATGATGTTGATAGTCTTCTTGCTGGCGTTTCCGAAAAGTGGCGAAGCCAGTTCTTCAAATGCAAGCATTTTTCTTGACGGAGAACCATTGAATTTGTCTTCGGGCGTTCAGGTAGCCAACATGAAAGGTAACGTGATGATTCCGATCCGCGTGGTATCCGAGAATCTCGGGTTCAAGGTAGGTTGGGAGAAGGCCAGTCAAACGGTAACGGTCGAGAACAGTGAGAAGGCTGTTCGTATGGTGGTCGGCAGCCAGCAGGCTGAGATGAACGGTGCCCAGGTTGAACTGAACTTGGCCCCTGTCTTAAATGGGCAGAACACGCTTGTGCCGCTCCGGTTTGTGAGTGAGCAGATGGGGCTTGATGTGAAATGGGACAACCAAACAAAGGCTGTGTTTCTCTCCAGCTCCATTCCACCGGTTTCTGAAGGAGAGGTTGATCCTGCTGACGGAAACCATTCGGGCAGTGAAACGCCCCCGCCCGTCGAATCAGGGAACCAGGCTGCAATGACAGGGCTAAGCTTTAGCGACAACCGGTTGATGATTGCTACAGATGGTACGGTTACGCCGAAAGTATCCAGCATAACGGGACCGGACCGGATTGTGATCGATCTTCCAAATACCGTCTTCTCTTCTTCGTTCTTGGATGGACATGCAGCCAATGCACAAAGCGGCGGCGCGATGGTAATCACGGATTATCCTGACGTTATGAATGTACGATATGCCATGTTCAGTGACAATCCATCAACCGTGCGTATCGTTATCGACCTGACAAGTCCTAAAAGTTATGGGGTAACCCAAGAAGCGGGACTCATTATTGTTGATCTGAACGCCGAGGGAGAAATCCTCGTACCACCCGTTCCCCCGGTAACAGGCAACGGCAAGAAGACGGTTGTTATTGACGCCGGTCACGGTGGAATCAAGCCTGGATCAATCAGCATTTCGGGAAAGAAGGAGAAATCATTTAATTTGGATGTTTCTCTGAAGGTTGAAGCGCTTCTTAAAAACGAGAAGAATATCAATGTTGTGATGACTCGCACTGATGATTCACACCTTGAACTTAGTGATCGCGTCAAGATCGCAAATAACCTGAAGGCGGATATATTCGTGTCTATTCACGGAAACAGCAGCACGACCAGCAGTCCGAACGGTACGGAAACGTATTATACGAGAGATTCAAGCAAATCCTTGGCGAATGTGATCCACAAACATCTTGCGAGTGCAACAGGTCTTAAGGATCGGGGAGTTAAATATAGCAGCCTTCATGTTACGAGAGAAACAACGATGCCGGCTGTCCTGCTCGAGATTGGCTTTTTGAGCAACCAGGGTGACGAAGCCCAGTTGTTTAAAGACGATTTCCAAAATCGTGTTGCACAAGGTATTGTAGCGGGTATTAAAGAATATCTTCAAGTACAATAATGTGTACAAGATTTGATGAACTTAGAGGGGGACGAAAGTCATGAACAAAAAATATTGGATGACAGGATTGCTGGCGCTCCTGCTTGCATTTAGTGCCGGCTGTGGACAGAAGCCGACTGCAGCCCCTGCCGAGACAAATCCGGAGACCGCAACAGGAGAAGTACAAACACCTCAGGATAATCCGGGAGAAACGGCGGCTGATGATCATAAGGAAGATGACGCAACATCAGTAAATGCAGGCGAGGGAGCCAGCACACCGCCGCAGAATACAACCGGTCAAAGTACTGGAACGCCTGTGGATACAAAGGATGTGAATGCCACGGAGGATCAAGCGAAGAAGGCCAATATTAAACTCTATTATACGGACCCCGAAATCATGGATCTGAAAGAGGCTAGCAAAGAGATCACATACTCGGGCGAAGAGGATAAATATAAGAAAGCCTTTGAAGGACTTCAAACGAGCAGTGATGCCGCACTCAGTCCACTATGGTCGGATAAGATTACGCTGAAGTCTCTCAAGTTTGATAAAGGAGCTTTGACGCTGGATATCACCAAACCAGCCGAAGCCAACCTCGGAGCTGGAGGGGAAATGTTTGCGATAGATGCCTTGCAGAAAACCTTCTTCCAGTTCGATGAGGTGCAGTCTCTGGAATTGCTAGTAGACGGTAAACAGATCGAAAGCTTAATGGGACATGTTGAGCTGGAGCATCCAATGACTCGAAAATAGTCATAAAGAACTATTTGTGAAATTCATACGAAGGACTAAACACCTATTTCGGTTTTTGAAATAGGTGTTTTTTTGGTAAAAAGGGAACAATTTCGCAACTTTCATTGTGACTTTGCGTCTATAGGTTGTCAGGTAATGTCGGACAGGCCGAGTGCAGGAACGCCAATCTATGGCAAAATAATAGGATGGTAGGGGTGAAGGATGAAGAAGTTCGGTTTTTTAATGTTTCTTGTTGTCATCATGATTGCGTTTCCTAAAATGGCGGATGCGAGTTCGTACAGCGCAAAGATTTACCTGGATGGCCAACAAATCAATCTGTCATCTGGCGTGAAGGTCGAGAACAATAACGGTACAGTCATGGTTCCGATCCGTGTCATTTCCGAGAATTTGGGATTTGATGTGTACTGGAGCAAGGCAACCAAGACGGTAACTGTACAAGACGGCTCGCAGACTGTAACGATGGTGATTGGAAGTCAGCAAGCTGACATCAACGGTCAGCGTATACAAATGACCAAAGCACCCGTTCTTCGTGAAGGAACAACACTGGTTCCCCTCCGTTTTGTAAGTGAGCAGATGGGTCTTCAAGTAAGATGGGATAACGCGCAGAAGGCAGTTTATCTGACCTCGTCTTATGACGGGGGTAACCCTGGTGAAGAACCCGGCGTAACTACGTCGACCGTGGACGGTATCAGTTTCAGCGAAAACAGGCTGATGGTCGCCGTTACCGGCAATGCGAAGCCGAATGTATCAAAGCTTAGCAATCCGGACCGTATCGTCATCGATATGGTGAACACGAATTTCTCGGATACGTTCAGCAGTAACGCCAGCTTTGATGATGTGATGAAGACCGGTCAGATGGACGTAACGGGGTATCCGGATGTCAAATCCGTACGTTACTCCTTGTACAACAGCAATCCGATGACCGTGCGCATTGTCATTGATCTCAACTACGCCAAGAATTACACCGTTTCAGGCCTTGAGAACGGATCGGGCCTGTTCATTGTGGATTTGAATACGGGCTCTAACCCGGTACCTGGTACAGGTGGTAAGAAACTCGTGGTCATTGATGCGGGTCATGGAGATCACGACCCGGGAGCAATCGGGGTAACGAAGAAGAGGGAGAAGGATTTCAACCTCGCAATGGCGCTAAAAGTTGAGAAACTGTTGGCCAAAGAACAAAATATCGAAGTCGTTTTAACTCGCAGTAACGATACTTTCCTCGAGCTGAAGGAACGCGCAAAAATTGCGAATGATCTGAAGGCTGATGTTTTCATATCGATACATGCTAATAGTGGCCCTTCCACTGCAAGCGGAACCGAAACGTATTACTACCATGAATCTGACAAGGCTCTGGCGAATGCACTCCATAAAGAGATCGTCAAGGCCATGGGATTAAAGGATCGCGGAGTGAGATATGGTAATTTCCATGTGATTCGTGAGACGAAAATGCCCGGTGCCTTGCTCGAAGTCGGATTCGTGAGCAACAAGACTGATGAGAGCAAGCTATTTGATCCGGCAACGCAGGATCGCGTGGCAGAGGCCATTGTCAGAGGCATCAAAAATTATTTGAAGGTTGATTAACGATACGACAGGGATCGTGATTGCAGGAGGTGGCTACTTTTGAATAAAAAAATATGGTCGGCTGGCCTACTGACAGCCGTAATGCTGATTGGTGCCGGTTGTGGACAGAAACCCGGAGCAGCTCCGGACAATACGCCTGGGCAAGTAACGCCTGCACCTGATGATCAGACAGGACAGAGTAATAATGGAACGTCGAATGGATCAGGTGGATCGTCTACGGGCAACGGCAGCGAAGTGACAACGCCGGAAACGAAAACAGAGAGTATCAAAGCCTATTATACGAATCCTGATATGATGGAGCTGGTAGAAGGTACCGCAGAAATTTCGTATAAGGAAGATCAAGAAAAATACGAAGCGGCTTATCAAGCATTGCAGAAGAGTAGTAATGCCGAAATGATTCCTCTGTGGGAAAAAATCGGGCTGAATTCCCTGAAGTTTGAAAACGGGGCGTTGACACTCGATGTGACGGTCCCGGATGAAGCCAACCTGGGTGCAGGCGGGGAGTCGTTTGCTGTCGATGCGATCAAAAAAACTTTTTTCCAGTTTGACGAAGTACAATCACTTCAAATTCTGGTGGATGGTCAGCAGACCGAATCGTTAATGGGTCATGTCGATTTGGAAAATCCAATGACTCGGTAATGATGGTTGAAGGAGATCACGATCTGCTGTCGAATATTAGTATATGATGAAGCAGTAGTTATTGAGAGGGGAAAGAAAATGGTACTTAGACACAGCAAACATGTTCATTCCAAAAAAGTGGTCTCCGCCGTCATGGCCGGACTTATAGCATTCGGAGGCGGGGCTTCGATCGTCTCGGCAGATGAAGAAACGGCAAATGCGACAATGGCAAATGTCGGCCAAACGGCCATTAACGGATTCAGTGACGTTAATGCCGGATATTGGGGAGAGAAGTATATTTATCAATTAGCAGCACAGGGGATCGTGACCGGAAATAACGGAAAGTTTCGTCCGAACGATCCAGTAACGCAACAGGAAGCTGTAACCATGGCGATCCGTTTCTTAAGCAAGCAGGATCAATTAAGCAGCGGTGCTGCGACATTACCGACAAATATTAAAGTGAACGATTATTTTACGAAGTATGTTGAACTGGCTTTTCAGCAAAACCTGCTCGACAAGCAAAAAGAATCCGGATATACGGATGAGAAAGTCATTTGGGGCGCGCAGAAAGCATCCCGGGAATGGATAACCGAAGTGCTTGTCCGTTCCATTGGACGTACCGCGGAAGCCAATGCAGCCAATAATAAAGCGACAGGCTTTGCGGATAACGCCAAGATATCCCCGGATCGTCTGGGTTATGTGAATGTAGCGGTTGAGCTTGGACTTGCAAAAGGCGTGAACGGCAACAAGTTCGATCCGCAAGGGGCCGTTACCCGTGCCCAGCTTGCAACGTTCCTCAGCCGGGCTCAAGCCTATATTACTACAAATTACGAGAACCAATACAAAGGCTCCATCGCAGCGATCGAGAACGGTAAGTTGGAGCTGTATGCCGATGGCAAGCTGAATTCATTCAAACTGGATAATTCCACAGCGTATTTCACCTCCGATTCGGAGAAGAGATTGCAATTCTCGGAGATCAATCCTTACACTCAAGCGGTGGTTGTCGTGAATAACGGAACGGCTGCTTACGTGGAAATTACGGATCCAACCCAGCAAGTGGAGCGGTTTGACCGCACGTATGCACGCTTGTCGCCGGACAATCTCATCTGGCTGGATACAGGCAGCACCTTTGAAGAGCTGAGTTACGACCCAAGTACCGTGTTCCTGGATCAGAACGGTACTAAGATCGATCCAAAGACGCTTGCAGCCGGCAGTCTGCTTACGATTGAACGTGAAACATACAGCCCGCAGAAGAAAATCGTGTCAATCCGCGTAAAGAGCGGCTTGGTTAACAAGACGGGAGCAGGCATCGTTCAGAACGTGGATACGGCCAACAAAAGAGTAACCCTTAAGGATAGCACCGGTTATGAGGATACGTACACATGGGATGATGCAACCGTTATTCGCTATCAGAATCAAATTTTGGCTCCGGCGGAGCTCAAGAATGGCTACACCGTGAACTTTTCGGTAAGAAACAGCGTTATTCAGTCGTTGGAAGTCACGCAAAGCGTCGATCGTACCGTGCAGGCGACACTGTACTCTGTTGAAGAAAACGGAAAGACAATCACTTACAAGCGCAGTGGAAGTACACAGCTCGAAACGAAGTATTTGGCAGAGAAGCCGGAAATCATCATGGGTGGCGTGGCAAAACCGGTTCTGTCCGATTTGCTCGCTGACGCGGTATCCGGGGATCAAGTGACACTGACCATTAACGGTGAAGAAAAGATTTCGAAAATTGAAGTAACGGGTCGTCAAATTGAGCAGTTGGATGCCGCTACCGTCGTAAACTACGATGCCAAGACGAGGTGGCTGACTGTTAAGGATGCGAACAACCTGCCTCGTGTGATTGTTTTGGATGACAAGACAAAGCTGGAATCAAGCTACGGAACGACGCTGGATCGAGTGGAACCTTTGCTTGTCTCAGGACGCAAAGTAAGTGTCTCTCTGATCGGTACCCGCGTACTTTCATTGGAAGTGGTATATAAAGTTGAAGGTAAAATCAGCAACATTAACACATCCAAGAGAGTAATTTCGATTGTGACCGCTAGCGGAAAAGTGGAGGAAATCTCATACTACAATAGTCCGGTTGTGGAAATCTTCGGCAGATCAGGCGTAACCCTGGCGGATTTACGGATTGGTGACGAAGTGTCAGCCCAGCTGTCGAACAATCAGGATTACTTGCAGAGCTTAAAACTCAAAACTTCCGCACAATTCGAGGTGGTATCTACGGAACCAACGAGGAATCGGATTCGAGTGAAAGCGAACGGTTCTACAAGCGATATATATACCGAAAAAACCATATTTACCGGTGAAAGCGGACAAGCAATTCTGCTCAATGACTTGCGTCCGGGAGCACTCGTTAATATAACGTTCCAAGGCTTAACGCCTGTCGCGGTTGCCGAAGTTAAATTGACGCTTGGCGAAGTGACAAGCGCAGATGTTTCCGGAAATGCACTGACCGTGAAGGATTATTCAGGCAACAGTCAGACGTTAGGTGTGAGCGGCGGGGTCAAAGTCGTTAAGAATGGTTCGACGGCTTCGAATTTAAGCACATTGACCGCAGGAGATCGCATTGAGATTCGAAAAGATATTCAGGGCGTAACGATCGTGCAGGTTCTGGAGAAGGTTGAACGTGCATTCTGGCAGGCAAGCAATACGGAAATTCAAGTGAAGCGCAAATCGATTAACGATAATTCCCGGTATGCATTATCCGATAAAGTATTTGTTCATCAAGGTGACACTACTTTGTCCGTGCAATCCCTTAAGGAAAATGATAATATTGTACTGTACTTAAACAACGGTGTCGTTGTTGAGATCGTAAAACAGTAAATTATCGACCTGGGATTGCTCGAGAAACACCGTCTTGATGCGGGGATTTCCGCATCAAGATTTTTTTTTGCGGGAGGGAAACATATGAATGCGGCAACGGTACGGCATATTTTGGACACGATGGAGAGCATGTTTCCGGATGCACATTGCGAGCTGAATCACAGCAATGCGTTTGAGCTGACCATCGCCGTGCTGCTGTCCGCTCAGTGCACGGATGAAACGGTTAATAAGGTGACAAAGGATCTGTTTCAGAAATACAAAACGCCTTTGGATTATGTATCGGTACCGATCGAGGAACTTGAGCAGGATATCAGACGGATCGGATTATACCGGAATAAGGCCAAACATATTCAGAATTTGTGCAGGATTCTGATCGAACAGTATGGCGGTGAAGTGCCGGAGGCTCATGATGAGCTGGTTAAATTACCTGGGGTTGGACGCAAGACAGCCAATGTCGTCGTTTCCAATGCTTTTGGTGTGCCTGCCATCGCGGTTGACACGCATGTGGAGCGAGTTTCCAAGCGACTTGGACTGGCCGCCTGGAAAGATTCCGTGCTGGAAGTGGAGAAAAAGCTGATGAAGCGGGTACCGCGTGAAGAATGGACGCTGACCCATCATCGGATCATTTTTTTCGGACGGTATCACTGTAAGGCTCAAAATCCGCAATGCCCGGTATGTCCATTGCTGGATGTTTGCCGTGAAGGAAAGAAACGTATGAAAACCTTAGCAGTCAGGAAGAATAAGGAACAATTGTAAAATCAGCAAGAAATAGACAAAAAAAGAGGTTCATCTGATTCATCGGGAATACGGCACTTTAATGAATAGCTAGCGAAATGGACATAATTGTAAGCAAGCGCAAAGCTTGCCTTTGTCTCCGGATTTCTATCTTTAGCCGCATGGGAGAATGGAGATCTGGAAACAACAGTATCAAAGGTCGGTTTTTCGCGAGGTGAAAGAGGACGGTATCCTGGATCGGCATGAGCTAAATTTAAAAGAGGATGGGATTACACATGAAATGCATCTCTGTTTACACCGACAATTTTGAATTGTTCTCAGATATTTTTGAACATGTGGTGGAGAGCCAAAGCCAGCTGAGTGAGAATGAAGAGCAAGAATTCGAAGGCGTGACGTTCAGTCATTCCGGGGATGCTCCCGAGCATTATTTGGAGCGTATGTCACAGAAGCCCGAAGTGGTGGTCATGCGCGATAAATCACGCGGGTTAACTATTCTGCAGCACGGAAATGTCTTCGAAATTTTGATTCCGGCAGAAGAAAACACCGTTGTATCTTAAGTTCTTCAAATTTGATGTTTTAAAAAATGAGATAAACCTGGTGCTTACAGGGTAATCGAGTGTGAACTCTCACCTCATTCCTTCTGTATGTGTCGGTTTATGAAGCTTTGGATTAATGGCAGGCAAGGAAGATCACTTCCTTGACCTGCCATTTTGCATAGATAAGGACTGTCATATCAAGAGAGGCGCCCGAAAATGAAATGCAATGATTCCTTTACGGCACAAGCGGTGATAAAATAAAATGATGTGAATAGATAGTGTCAGAAATTGAGAGATCAATGGACAGGAGCGAGAAATACATTGAAGTTGATGGCTGAGCATGAAATCGGATACAGTGTGACGGAACTAACCAGAGTTCGAGATCGTTTCTTGGAGTGGAATGACGAATCTTCCTCCGCTTTGACTGAGGATTTAATACGCAAGGGTACAGGCGGCGAGCTGACGCTTGCTTTCTGCGGGCATTTTTCCGCTGGGAAGTCGAGCATGATTAATGCGCTTTGCGGCAAAAAGGTGCTGCCTTCAGGTCCGATACCGACGAGCGCGAATGTGGTTACGATCCGAAGCGGTGAGCCGCGGGCGTTGATTCACCGATCTGCTGGTGAGCCTGGTGAGCCTGGTGAGCCCATAACGGTAACGATTGACGAACTTGCCGAATACTGCAAGGAGGGCCGGGAGTATTCCGCGATTGAAGTGTGGGATGATGTGCCGCTGCTTGGCGAAGATGGCGTCTTGATGGATACCCCCGGGGTCGATTCAACGGATGACGGGCACCGGCTTGCCACGCATTCCGCCCTGCATATGGCTGACATCGTTTTTTACGTCATGGATTATAATCATGTACAGTCGGAGAGTAATCTGATGTTTGCCAAGAGCTTGTCGGATTGGGGGAAACCGCTGTACCTGATCGTCAATCAGATTGACAAGCATCGTGATGATGAATTAACGTTGTCTTCTTATCTAAACGACGTGAAGAAGGCGTTCGTCCAGTGGAAGATCACATATAAAGGGCTGCTATGCACTTCGCTTAAAGTTCAGGACCATCCCTATAACCAATGGGAAACGCTGAAGGCTTTGATCGGTGAGTTGATATCCCATAAGGAACCGTTGCTGCGCTACAGCGTATCCTGCTCCATTCGTCATGCTGCTGATCAGCATGTGGAAGTCTATACCCGGAGCCATCAGGAAGAGAAGGAGCGGCTGCTGGAGGAAATGGGTGGCGAGGAGGCAGCTGCGGCGATGAAAGCACGGCTGCAGGAGCTGGAAGAGCAAAAAAGATCCGCCCGGCTGCTGCCGGAATCCGTTCGGACGGAACTCCGCAAAGAAGCGGATGCCCTTCTGGCAAATGCCAATTTGACGCCGGCGGATGTTCGGGATTTAAGTCTCTCCTTTCTGGAAAGCCGCAAGAGTGGTTTTAAAGTCGGATTTCTATTCACAGGCGGCAAGACGGAGGAGGAGCGTCGGCGTCGTCTGGAGTCATTCCATCATCGATTGGAGGAACAGACCGCATCGCAGATCGACTGGCATTTGCGTTCGCTGTTTCGTAAAAGCGTGGAGTATCATACGGAGTGGAATACCGAATGGGAAAGTTTGATGGACGCTGAACTTCCCGGTGTGCGGGAGGATATGATTACGCGGACCGTGAATTCGGAAGCGACGGTGTCCGGCGAATATGTATTGAACTATAACCGGGAGCTGGCCGAGGAAATCAAGGGCAGCTACCGCCGGGCCGTGTTGGTGCTTGCCGACCGGCTGAAGGCGGTATTGACGGACGCTGCGACTGTCCGTCTGGAGGAGCTGGAGCGCCAGGGCGCCGAGCTCCTGGCGCAATCCGCGGCTTCCGCCAGCTACGATAGCCTGCAGCAGGCGGAAGCCGCCCGCGCGGCAGAGCTGGCGCAGCTGCTCCCGCCGCGAACCTCCCTCACCCCCGGCCTCCTGCCGGAGGTGAGGGAGCCGGAAGGGCAGCCTGCGCAAGCGGCTGCCCAGGGCGGCGCCCTGGCGGCGCAGCCGGGGCACGGGCGCACGGCGCCCCGCCCCGCCGCTGCGCAGGCG